>NZ_JAEIGB010000014.1:0-69754 GCF_022341265.1 Geobacillus sp. YHL | reverse complement strand
GCAGGGATTTCCGATCCCGAAGGCGAAGGTTATTTGACCCCGAGCGGCGGCGAGCCGGAGCTGGACAGCGCGAAAAGCGCAGGCGAGCGGCTTCTTCCTGAGCACGGTTATCTAGTTTTGAGGGAATGAACTTCCTTCTTGACATTGTTTGTTTTTCAAGTATAATAAATGATGTCAAAATCCAAATGCTTGCCTAGTGGCTATGGCGGAGGGGAAACACCCGTTCCCATCCCGAACACGGAAGTTAAGCCCTCCAGCGCCGATGGTAGTTGGGGCCAGCGCCCCTGCAAGAGTAGGTCGCTGCTAGGCAGGCAAAAAAATGAGGGAGCTGAATGGTTCTCTCATTATTTTTGCCTAATGGGAAATGAGTCATTTTGAATGACGCCATTTTCAATCCTCTCCCCCAAAATGTAAAGCGTGATCATCGTTTCCTAGACCCCCTTTTTCATAAAAGCGATAGGAAACGGAAACTCGCGTAAGGGTGTCCTGTACGGCATGGACACCCTCTTTTTTTATTTTTTTCGGAAAGGCAGGTATCTCCTTTTTTGGACTCGTGGGGGAGATTATTCGCTTTTTTTGATGACAATTTTCTTTTTCGGCTCGTCAGGGATGAGTCGATGCAGGTGGATGAACAACAGGCCGTTATGGTATGTTGCTTCGATGCGGTCCTCTTTGACGGCGAACGGCAGTGGGATTGTTTTTTGGAATTGGCCTTGGAAAAGGCCTTCTTCTACTAGCTCAAACCCTTTGAAGTTTAGATTAATGGTTGCCTTCACTTCCAACGTTTTGTATGATACATACACTTCTGCATCTTCGATTTTTTCGAGCCCCGGGAGGCTGATGACAACGAGCAGCTCGTTGTCTTTTTTGTAAATGTTCATGCCGGATGATGGCTTGTTCGATGACGGCAGCAACGGCTGGATGCTTCCCCAAAAATCATTTTGGAAAAATTGCTGCCAATGTTTTGTCCAATCGGAAAACGGCGTAAACGGATTTTCTTTGGCCATCGTGTCTCTCCTCCTCCGCTCATTCATCATATGCCGCCTTCTTCGTTTGGTGATTCAAAAAACACGAACATTTGCTTTGATGAAATACTGAATGTTCGATTTTTTCCTTGACACGCCGAAAAAAAACCTGCTACTATAAAGGTAACTTCATAGTGTATGAGAAGATCCCTCATATAATTTTGGGAATATGGCCCAAAAGTTTCTACCCAATCACCGTAAATGATTGGACTATGAGGGAAAGGATCGGTTTTGGCTTTTTTTCGATCAGCAACTGTCAAAGCCCAGAACGATGCTTTCCCTCGCCTGCGAATGGGAACGCATGTTCTGGGTTTTGTTGTGCTAGCAAAAGGAGTGAAACGGTATGAGCCCGCTCGTTGGGGTGATCATGGGAAGCCATTCGGATTGGGAAACGATGAAACATGCTTGCGCCATTTTGGAGGAATTGGGTGTTCCGTTTGAGAAAAAAGTCGTATCGGCGCACCGGACGCCGGATGAGATGTTTCGGTATGCGGAGACAGCCGAGGAGCGCGGCATCCGCGTGATCATTGCCGGCGCTGGCGGAGCGGCTCACTTGCCGGGGATGATCGCGGCGAAAACGACGCTGCCGGTGATTGGGGTGCCCGTGCAGTCAAAAGCATTGAATGGACTTGATTCGTTATTGTCGATTGTGCAAATGCCAGGCGGGGTGCCGGTGGCGACGGTGGCGATCGGCAAGGCGGGGGCGACCAACGCCGGACTGCTCGCCGCATCGATTCTTGGACTGCTTGAGCCACGCTATATGGAGGCGCTCAAAGCGCGGCGGGAAGCGATTCGCAAACAAATCGTAGAAAGCAGTGATCAATTTGACTAAGCAACGGATCGTTCCTGGGCAGACGATCGGCATCATCGGCGGGGGGCAGCTCGGGCGGATGATGGCTTTGGCGGCGCGCGAGATGGGTTTTCGCATCGCCGTGCTCGACCCAACGCCTGACTCCCCGTGCGGGCAAGTGGCCGATGTGGAGATTACGGCGCCTTATCATGATTTGGACGCCATCGCTGAACTGGCCCGCGTGAGCGATGTCATTACGTACGAATTTGAAAATATCGATGCGCGAGCGCTTGAGTGGCTGGAGGCAAACGCCTATGTCCCGCAAGGAAGCCGACTGCTTGCGGTGACGCAAGACCGGGCGCTGGAGAAAGCGGCGATCGTTGATGCCAGCTTGCCGGTGGCGCCCTATGTCGAAGTGAATGGAGCGGAGGAACTTGAACAGGCCGTTCAGACGATCGGTTTCCCGTGCGTCTTGAAAACGCGGCGCGGCGGCTACGACGGCAAAGGACAATATGTGCTGCGCGGCGAAGGCGATCTAGCCAAAGCGGCTGATTTGCTTGGGCTTGGCCCATGCATTTTGGAAGGCTGGGTGCCGTTTGTGAAGGAAATGTCGGTCATTGTCGCCCGCAACCTCGATGGTGAGACGGCTGTTTTTCCAGTGGCGGAAAATATTCATATCGAGAACATTTTGCATCAAACGATCGTTCCGGCTCGAATTCCGGAAAGCGTGCAAGAGCGGGCCATTCGCTACGCGGAAGTGTTGGCCGCATCGTTTTCGCTCGTTGGGACGCTGGCGGTGGAAATGTTTTTGACTGCGGACGGGGATATTTATATTAATGAGCTGGCCCCTAGACCGCACAACTCCGGACATTATACAATCAATGCATGCGCGACGTCGCAGTTTGCCCAGCACATCCGCGCCGTCTGCAACTGGCCGCTCGGATCGACCGAATTGTTGAAGCCGGCGGTGATGGTCAATATTTTAGGCGAGCACGTCGAGCCGGTCATTCGGCATATCGGTGCGTTCGACGGGGGGACCTACGTCCATCTGTACGGCAAACACGAAGCGAAGCCGAAGCGGAAAATGGGGCATGTGACGGTGCTGGCAGACGATGTCGAGGCGGCGTTGGCGAGAATCGAATCGTGGCAAATTTGGCATGATCGGAGGCTGGAACGAGGATGATTGAACGTTACACAAGACCGGAAATGGGAGCGATTTGGACCGAGGAAAACCGCTTTAAGGCATGGCTTGAGGTGGAACTGCTCGCGTGCGAGGCGTGGGCCGAGCTTGGCGTCATCCCAAAAGAAGATGTCCGCCGCCTGCGTGAAAACGCGTCGTTTGACGTCAACCGCATTAAGGAAATCGAAGAAGAAACGCGCCACGATGTCGTCGCCTTCACCCGCGCCGTTTCTGAGACGCTTGGGGAAGAACGAAAATGGGTGCATTATGGTCTCACGTCGACCGATGTCGTCGATACGGCGCTCGGCTACTTGTTAAAGCAGGCGAACGCGATTTTGCGGCGTGATTTGGAAAACTTCATTCAAGTGCTGAAAGAGAAAGCGCGCGAACATAAATACACGGTCATGATGGGGCGCACGCACGGCGTTCATGCCGAACCGACGACGTTCGGGCTGAAGCTGGCGCTTTGGTATGCCGAGATGGTGCGAAATTTGGAGCGGTTTGAACAAGCTGCCAAGATGGTGGAAGTAGGGAAAATTTCCGGCGCAGTCGGCACGTACGCCAACGTGGATCCGTTTGTGGAGCAGTATGTGTGTGAAAAACTCGGCTTGACGCCGGCGCCGATTTCGACGCAGACGCTGCAGCGCGACCGCCACGCTTACTATATGGCGACATTGGCCTTAATTGCGACATCGATTGAAAAATTTGCCGTCGAGATTCGCGGCTTGCAAAAAAGCGAAGTCCGCGAAGTCGAAGAGTTTTTTGCCAAAGGACAAAAAGGCTCATCAGCGATGCCGCATAAGCGCAATCCGATCGGTTCGGAAAACATGACCGGCATGGCGCGCGTCATTCGCGGCTATATGGTGACAGCGTACGAAAACGTGCCGCTTTGGCATGAACGCGACATTTCCCATTCGTCGGCCGAGCGCATCATTTTGCCGGATGCGACGATTGCGTTGAATTATATGTTGAACCGATTCGCGAATATCGTGAAACATTTGCTTGTGTACCCGGAAAACATGAAAAAAAATATGGAGCGCACGTTCGGGCTCATTTATTCACAGCGAGTCTTGCTTGCTTTGATCGACAAGGGGATGACGCGCGAGGAGGCGTACGATTTGGTGCAGCCGAAAGCGATGGAAGCGTGGGAGAGACAAGTGCCGTTCCGCTCGCTTCTTGAAGCGGATGAGCGGATCATGAGCCGGCTGACGAAAGAGGAGCTCGATGATTGTTTTGATTATCGCCATCACTTGAAACATGTCGATACGATTTTTGCCCGCTTAGGGTTGGAGTGAGCGGCTGCCGGCTGGTCGAAGCCGGCCGGCTATACAAAAGATTTTCAATCTTCTGGACAAATGGAGGCGTTGATCGTGCCGACGAAACAACAGCTGTTATATGAAGGGAAAGCGAAAAAAATTTACGCGACTGACGAGCCAGATGTGCTTTGGGTCGAGTACAAAGACAGCGCAACGGCGTTTAACGGCGAAAAAAAGGCGACGATCGCCGGCAAAGGGCGGCTCAATAACGAGATTTCCAGCTTGTTGTTTTTGAAGCTGCGCGAAGCAGGCATTGCCAATCATTTTATTGAAAAGCTGTCGCCAACGGAACAATTGGTCCGGCGCGTGACGATCATCCCGCTTGAAGTCGTTGTCCGCAATGTGGTAGCGGGAAGTTTAGCCAAGCGGATCGGTCTAGAGGAAGGGACGCCGCTTGAGGCGCCGCTTGTTGAGTTTTATTACAAAAACGACGACCTTGGCGACCCGTTGTTGTTGGAAGATCATATCTTCATTTTAAAACTCGCCAGCCGCGAGGAAGTCGCCGCGCTGAAGCAGGCCGCGCTTGCGGTGAATGACGTGCTGCGCCTCCATTTTGCCGAGCGGAACGTGCGGTTGATTGATTTTAAGCTTGAGTTCGGCCGTACAGCAGACGGAGCCATCCTCTTGGCGGATGAGATTTCACCGGACACGTGCCGGTTATGGGACGCAAAGACGAACGAAAAGCTCGACAAAGACGTGTTCCGCCGCGACTTGGGCAGTTTGACGGACGCATACGAAGTCATTTTACAACGGTTAGGGGGAGAATCGGCATGTACAAAGTAAAAGTGTATGTCACGTTGCGAGAGAGTGTGTTGGATCCGCAAGGGACCGCTGTAAAAGGGGCGCTGCACAGCTTATCGTATACGGAAGTGAAAGATGTACGAATCGGGAAGTTTATGGAGCTCGTGATTGAAGAGAGCGACCGCGACATCAACGAGCTCGTTCGCGAGATGTGTGAAAAACTGCTTGCCAACCCGGTGATTGAAGACTACCGCTATGAAATCGAGGAGGCCGTCGCCCGATGAAGTTTGCCGTCGTTGTGTTTCCGGGATCGAATTGCGATGTCGATATGTATCATGCGATCGCCGATGAACTTGGCGAAGAGGTCGAATACGTTTGGCATGACGAGGACGATCTAGACCGTTTTGACGCCATTTTGCTTCCAGGCGGGTTTTCGTACGGCGATTACTTGCGTTCCGGAGCCATTGCCCGTTTCTCCAAGGTGATGGCTGCCGTAAAAAAAGCCGCCGAAGCGGGAAAACCGGTGCTTGGGGTGTGCAACGGGTTTCAAATTTTGCTCGAAGCCGGCTTGCTTCCTGGGGCGATGCGCCGCAATCAAGGGTTGAAATTCATCTGCCGGCCGGTCCAGCTGACGGTGGAAAATCATGAAACGATGTTTACGTCTGCCTACGAAAAAGGCGAAGTCATTACAATTCCAATCGCCCATGGTGAAGGGAATTATTATTGCGATGAACAGACGCTCGAGCGCCTTGTCAAGAACCGGCAAATCGTGTTCCGTTACCATGGAGAAAATCCGAACGGCAGCTTGGCGGATATTGCCGGCATCGTCAATGAACGGGGCAATGTGCTCGGCATGATGCCGCATCCGGAGCGGGCGGTCGACGCCTTGCTCGGCAGCGCGGACGGATTGAAACTATTCCGATCGATCGTCAACTATTGGAGGGAGACGCATGTCGTTACTGCTTGAGCCGAGCGCGGCGATGATCAAAGAACAAAAGTTGTACCGTGAGATGGGGTTAACAGATGAAGAGTTTGCGCGCATTGAAGCGATTTTGGGGAGGCTGCCGAACTACACGGAAACCGGCATTTTTGCCGTCATGTGGTCGGAGCATTGCAGCTACAAAAACTCGAAGCCGGTGCTGAAAAAATTCCCGACTGATGGTCCGCACGTGCTGCAAGGGCCGGGTGAGGGTGCGGGCATTGTCGATATTGGCGACGGGCTGGCGGTGGCGTTTAAAATCGAAAGCCATAACCATCCGTCAGCGATCGAGCCGTATCAAGGGGCGGCGACCGGGGTCGGCGGCATCATCCGCGACGTCTTTTCGATGGGGGCGCGGCCGATCGCGCTTTTGAACTCGCTTCGGTTTGGCGAACTGACGTCGCCGCGCGTCAAATATTTGTTTGAGCAGGTCGTCGCTGGCATTGCCGGGTACGGCAACTGCGTCGGCATCCCAACTGTCGGCGGCGAGGTGCAGTTCGACCCGGCGTATGAAGGCAACCCATTGGTCAACGCCATGTGCGTCGGGATCATCCGCCATGAGGACGTTCAGCGCGGCGTGGCGACCGGGGTCGGCAACACGGTCATGTACGTCGGGGCGAAAACGGGCCGTGACGGCATCCACGGGGCGACGTTTGCTTCGGAAGAGTTGAGCGAACAGTCGGAAGCAAAGCGTCCGGCCGTGCAAGTCGGCGACCCGTTTATGGAAAAACTGCTGCTTGAGGCGTGTCTTGAAGCAGTCAAGTCCGATGCGTTAGTCGGCATTCAAGATATGGGGGCGGCAGGACTCACGAGTTCATCCGCCGAGATGGCAAGCAAAGGCGGATTTGGCATTGAAATGAATTTGGATCTCGTCCCGCAGCGTGAGGCAGGCATGACGCCGTACGAAATGATGCTGTCCGAATCGCAGGAACGGATGCTGCTTGTTGTCAAGCAAGGTTGTGAAGACGAAATCGCCGCGATTTTTGCCAAATACGGCCTAGAGGCCAAAGCAATCGGCAAAGTGACCGATGACAAAATGCTCCGCCTCTTGTTCCGAGGCGAGGTGGTGGCGGAAATTCCGGTGGACGCCTTAGCGAAAGACGCGCCGGTGTATCATAAACCGTCTGCGGAGCCGGCTTATTACCGCGAGTTTCAAGCGATGCCGCCGTATATTCCGCACATCGAAGACTACAATCAAACATTGCTCGGGCTGCTCGCCCAGCCGACGATTGCGAGCAAAGAATGGGTGTACGACCAGTACGACTATATGGTGCGGACGAATACGGTCGTCGCCCCGGGATCGGACGCGGCGGTCGTGCGCATCCGCGGCACGAACAAGGCGCTCGCGCTGACGACGGATTGCAACTCGCGCTACTTGTATTTGGATCCAGAAACGGGCGGGAAAATCGCCGTCGCCGAGGCGGCGCGCAATGTCGTCTGCTCCGGAGCGAAGCCGCTCGCCATTACGGACTGCCTCAACTTTGGCAGCCCGGAAAAGCCGGAGATTTTCTGGCAGCTCGAAAAAGCGGTCGACGGGATGAGCGAAGCGTGCCGGGCGCTCGGGACGCCGGTGGTGAGCGGCAACGTCTCGCTGTACAATGAAACGAACGGCGAGGCCGTGTACCCAACCCCGGTCGTTGGCATGGTCGGTCTCATTGATGATCTTTCCCATATTACGACTCAGTCGTTTAAGCAAGCGGGCGACCTCATTTACGTGATCGGCGAGGCGAAGCCGGAGTTTGGCGGCAGCGAGTTGCAAAAATGGCTGGAAGGCCGCATTTTTGGAAAAGCACCGGAGATTGACTTAGAGGTGGAAGCAAGCCGCCAGCGCCAGCTGCTTGCAGCGATCCGCGCGGGGGTGGTGGCGTCAGCGCATGATATTGCCGAAGGAGGATTAGCCGTTGCGCTTGCTGAGTGTGTCATGGGTGCCTCGGGGCTTGGCGCCAAGGTGACGATCGGCGGTGACCTCGTCAGTGAACTGTTCAGCGAAACGCAATCACGCTTTGTTGTCTCGGTGAAAAAAGAGCAAAAAGAGGCGTTTGAGCAACTGGTTGAAGCGAAACAAATCGGCGAAGTGACAGACGATGGCGTATTCGTGGTGAACGGGGAGCACGGTGAGACGCTCATTCACCTTTCCGTTGCCAAGATGCGAAATGTCTGGAAAGGGGCTATTCCATGCTTGCTGAAATCAAAGGATTGAACGAGGAGTGCGGCATTTTCGGCATTTGGGGGCATGAAGACGCCGCCCGGCTCACATACTACGGGCTTCACAGCCTGCAGCACCGTGGGCAGGAAGGGGCCGGCATCGTTGTCGCGCATAACGGGAGCTTATCCGGTCATAAAGGGCTGGGGCTGGTGACCGATGTGTTTCAAAGCGGTACGCTCGATGCGCTCAAAGGGGCGGCGGCCATCGGTCATGTCCGCTATTCGACGGCGGGCGGGGGCGGCTATGAAAACGTTCAGCCGCTCTTGTTCCGCTCGCAAACCGGCGCGATGGCGTTGGCCCATAACGGCAACTTGACAAACGCCATCGAGTTGAAGCTCGCGCTTGAAGGACAAGGAAGCATTTTTCAGACGACATCGGATACGGAAGTGTTCGCCCATCTCATCCGCCGCAGCCAAGCGCCGACGTTTGTCGAGCAAATGAAAGAGGCGCTCAGTCAGATCGAAGGGGCGTTTGCGTTTTTGCTGCTGACGGAAAAGGCGCTCTATGCGGCGCTTGATCCGCACGGGTTTCGGCCGCTGTCGCTCGGCCGGCTCGGCTCGGCGTATGTCGTGGCGTCGGAAACGTGCGCGTTTGACGTCATCGGCGCCACATACGAGCGGGAAGTGGCGCCTGGGGAATTGCTCATCATCAGCCGCGAAGGGGTGCGTTCAGAACGGTTCGCTTCTAGGCAGCCGCGGTCGATTTGCAGCATGGAGTACATTTATTTCGCTCGTCCGGACAGCCATGTCGACGGCATCAATGTCCATACGGCCCGAAAAAACTTAGGAAAGCGGCTGGCTTTGGAAGCGCCGGCAGAGGCCGACATCGTCACCGGCGTGCCGGACTCAAGCATCTCTGTTGCCATCGGCTACGCTGAGGCGAGCGGCATTCCATACGAATTGGGGTTGATTAAAAACCGATATGTCGGGCGGACGTTCATCCAGCCGTCGCAGGCGTTGCGTGAGCAAGGAGTGAAAATGAAGCTGTCGCCGGTGCGCGGGGTTGTGGCCGGCAAACGGGTTGTGATGGTGGATGATTCGATCGTGCGCGGGACGACAAGCCGGCGCATCGTCACGATGCTCCGTGAAGCGGGGGCCGTGGAAGTGCATGTGCGCATCAGCGCGCCGCCGATCACCCATCCTTGCTTTTACGGCATTGATACGTCGTCAAAGGAAGAATTGATCGCGGCGAATCGCACTGTTGAAGAGATTCGGCGCTTGATTGGCGCTGATTCCCTCGCCTTTATCAGCCAGGAAGGGATGCTTGAGGCGATCGGGCGCCCGGACGTCTCGCCAGAGCGCGGGCAATGTTTGGCGTGTTTCACTGGCCAATATCCGACCCGTCTCGGTCAAGCGGCGCGGCCATGTCTGACGATGAAATGATGGAGGAAGTATAACCGGTGCAGCTGACGAATGTGGTGGCGCGTTTCCGCGAGAGAAACGCTGCGCAACAAGAGCGTCGCCTGGCGTCCTGAGCGTGATGGGCGGCGAAAAGGAGGAGTTGACGTGGCAAAGGCATACAAACAAGCAGGGGTCGACATCGAGGCTGGTTATCAGGCCGTCGCCCTCATGAAAGAGCACGTGCAAAAAACGATGCGTCCCGAAGTGCTGGGTGGGATCGGCGGGTTTGGTGGCTTGTTTGATCTATCCGCGCTTGGTTACCGCCAGCCGGTGCTTGTCTCCGGCACGGACGGTGTCGGAACGAAGTTGAAACTAGCGTTTTTGCTTGACCGGCATGATACGATCGGCATCGACTGTGTCGCTATGTGTGTCAACGATATTATTGTCCAAGGGGCGGAGCCGCTCTTTTTCCTCGACTATATCGCTTGCGGCAAGGCGGTGCCGGAAAAAATCGCCGCCATCGTCAAAGGGGTGGCCGACGGCTGCGTGGAGGCCGGCTGCGCCTTGATCGGCGGGGAGACCGCGGAAATGCCAGGAATGTATGATGAAGATGAGTATGATTTGGCTGGGTTTGCGGTCGGCGTTGCGGAAAAAGAGCGACTCATAACCGGAGAGACGATTCAAGCGGGCGATGCGCTTGTCGGCCTGCCATCAAGCGGCCTTCACAGCAACGGCTATTCGCTTGTGCGCCGCATTGTGTTTGAACAAGCGAAATTGTCGCTTAATGAGATTTACGAGCCGCTTGATGTTCCGCTCGGCGAGGAGTTATTGAAGCCGACGCGCATTTATGCGAAACTGTTGCGCTCTGTGCGCGAGCGGTTTACGATCAAAGGGATGGCGCATATTACCGGCGGCGGGTTGATCGAAAACATTCCGCGCATGCTGCCGCCAGGAATAGGCGCGCGCATTCAGCTCGGTTCATGGCCGGTTTTGCCAATTTTTGACTTTTTGCGTGAAAAGGGCAGCCTTGAGGAAGAAGAGATGTTTTCCGTCTTTAATATGGGCATCGGCCTTGTGCTCGCTGTCAGTCCGGAAACGGCGGCGCCTCTTGTTGAGTGGCTTTCGGAACGAGGCGAACCGGCGTACATCATCGGCGAAGTGGCCGAAGGAGCGGGCGTGTCGTTTGCTGGAGGGGGCCGGGCATGAAGCGGCTGGCGGTGTTCGCTTCAGGAAGCGGCACGAACTTTCAAGCGATCGTGGACGCGGCCAAACGCGGCGATTTGCCGGCTCGTGTGGCGCTTTTGGTCTGCGACCGCCCTGGTGCGAAAGTCATTGAACGAGCGGCGCGCGAAAACGTGCCGGCGTTCGTGTTTTCCCCAAAAGACTACCCGTCCAAAGCGGCGTTTGAGAGCGAGATTTTGCGTGAGCTAAAGGGACGCCAAATCGACTGGATTGCGTTGGCCGGCTATATGCGCTTGATCGGGCCGACGCTGCTTTCGGCTTATGAGGGGAAGATCGTCAACATCCATCCGTCGCTGTTGCCCGCGTTTCCGGGCAAAGATGCGATCGGCCAAGCGTATCGGGCTGGTGTATCGGAAACGGGCGTTACCGTTCATTACGTCGATGAGGGAATGGATACCGGGCCGGTCATCGCCCAGCGCGTTGTTCCGATCGTGCCGGGCGAGCCGATCGAGGCGCTTGAGGAGCGCATCCATCAAGTCGAACACGAGCTGTACCCGACGGTGTTGCGCATGCTGCTAGGGGAAAAGGAACAACAGGAAGAAAGGATCGAGAACGATGGCAGTGAAACGAGCATTGATCAGCGTGTCCAATAAGGAAGGCATCATTCCGTTTGCGAAGCAGCTGGCTGAACTTGGCATTGATATCATTTCGACCGGTGGGACGAAACGAGCGCTTGAAGACGCCGGCGTTCCCGTCATTTCGATTTCCGATGTCACCGGCTTTCCGGAAATTTTGGACGGGCGCGTCAAAACATTGCATCCGGCCATTCACGGCGGCATTTTGGCGGTGCGCAGCGATGAGCGCCACCAAGCAGCGCTCGCAGAGCATGGCATTCGCCCGATCGATTTGGTCGTCGTCAACTTGTATCCGTTCCAACAAACGATCGCCAAACCGGATGTGACGCTCGCGGAGGCGATTGAAAACATCGATATCGGCGGCCCGACGATGGTGCGTGCGGCGGCGAAAAACTATGCTGATGTCGCGATTGTCGTCGATCCAGCCGACTATCCGATGGTGATTGAAGAACTGAAAACGACCGGTTCGATCCAAGCAAAAACGCGGCAACAACTGGCGGCGAAAGCGTTCCGCCATACGGCGGCGTATGACGCGATGATTGCGGAGTATTTGACAAACCTCACCGGAGAGAACTATCCGGAAACGCTCACGGTCACGTATACGAAAAAACAATCATTGCGCTATGGCGAGAATCCGCATCAATCGGCAGCGTTTTATGCCAAGCCGCTCGGTGCGGCGTTCTCGATTGCCAACGCGGCACAGCTGCATGGCAAAGAGTTGTCGTACAACAACATTAACGACGCCAATGCGGCGATCAACCTCATTCGCGAATTTCAAGAGCCGGCTGTGGCCGCCATCAAACATATGAACCCGTGCGGCGTCGGCGTCGGCGCGACGCTTCTTGAGGCGTTTACGAAAGCGTACGAAGCGGACCCGGTGTCGATTTTCGGCGGCATTATTGCGGTCAACCGTGAAGTGGACAAAGAAACAGCCGAACGGATGCACGACATCTTTTTGGAAATCGTCATCGCTCCGTCATTCAGCGACGAGGCGTTTGCCATTTTGACGAAAAAGAAAAACATCCGTCTGTTGGCGCTTGATTTTACCGCGCCGGACGTCAAGGAAAAAATGCTCGTTTCCGTCAATGGCGGCTTGCTCGTCCAAGAGGCCGATACGTTCACGCTCGAAGACGCTGAATGGAACGTCGTTACGAAGCGCGAGCCGACCGAGGCTGAGCGCGAACAGCTTCGGTTTGCTTGGAAGGTTGTCAAACATGTGAAATCGAATGCGATTGTACTGGCCAAAAACGGGATGACAGTCGGCGTTGGCGCCGGGCAAATGAACCGGGTCGGCGCGGCCAAAATTGCGATCGAACAAGCCGGGGAACAGGCGGTTGGCGCCGTGTTGGCCTCCGATGCGTTCTTCCCGATGGACGATACGGTCGAGGCGGCGGCGAAAGCCGGCATTACCGCGATCATTCAGCCGGGCGGCTCGATTCGCGACGCGGATTCGATCCGCAAAGCGGATGAATACGGCATCGCCATGGTCTTCACCGGCGTGCGCCACTTTAAACATTAAGCGTGGCAAAGGAGAGGGAGACGATGAATGTACTGGTCATCGGACGAGGCGGGCGCGAGCACGCCATCGCCTGGAAAGCGGCGCAAAGCCCGCTTGTTGGCAAGCTGTATGTAGCGCCGGGAAACCCGGGCATCGCGGACGTGGCGGAACTGGTCCATATTGATGAGCTCGATATTGAGGCATTGGTGCAGTTTGCGAAACAACAGGCGATCGATTTGACGATCGTCGGGCCGGAAGCGCCGCTTGCTTCCGGCATTGTTGACCGTTTTATGGCCGAGGGGCTTCGCATTTTCGGCCCAAGCCAGAGGGCGGCGCTCATCGAAGGAAGCAAGGCGTTTGCCAAAGAGCTGATGAAGAAATACGGCATCCCAACGGCGGACCATGCGTCCTTTACGTCGTACGAAGAGGCGAAAGCTTATATTGAACAAAAAGGCGCGCCGATCGTCATTAAAGCGGACGGATTGGCCGCCGGAAAAGGCGTCACCGTCGCCCAAACGGTGGAAGAAGCGCTTGCCGCGGCGAAGGCAGCGCTTGTCGACGGACAATTCGGCACAGCCGGCAGTCAAGTTGTCATTGAGGAGTATTTAGAAGGGGAAGAATTTTCGTTTATGGCGTTCGTTAACGGCGAGAAGGTGTATCCGCTCGCCATCGCCCAAGACCATAAGCGGGCGTATGACGGAGACGAAGGACCGAACACCGGCGGCATGGGAGCCTACTCGCCGGTGCCGCAAATTTCGGATGAGATGATGGATGCCGCGCTAGAGGCCATTTTGCGGCCGGCGGCGAAAGCGTTGGCGGCGGAAGGACGGCCGTTTCTTGGCGTGCTGTACGCTGGATTGATGGCCACGGCAAATGGACCGAAAGTGATCGAATTCAACGCCCGCTTCGGCGATCCGGAAGCGCAAGTCGTGCTGCCGCGTCTGAAGACCGATTTGGTGGAAGCGGTACTAGCGGTGATGGATGGAAAAGAGTTGGAGCTTGAATGGACGGACGAGGCGGTGCTTGGCGTCGTGCTGGCAGCTAAAGGTTACCCCGGGGCTTACGAGCGCGGGGCCGAAATCCGCGGGTTGGACCGAATTTCCCCTGATGCGTTGTTGTTCCATGCTGGCACCAAACGAGAAGGCGGCGCATGGTACACCAATGGCGGACGCGTTCTCCTGTTAGCGGCCAAAGGGGAGACGCTCGCAAAAGCGAAGGAAAAAGCGTACGAGCAGTTGGCGGCGATCGACTGCGACGGCTTATTTTACCGGCGCGACATCGGCCGGCGCGCTATCGAACGCGCCTCCGCCGCATATACACGTATGAAAGGGCGATAATGCCGCCGATTAACGCGGTCAATACGAACGACATATCGGTCATATACTCGAGCAGCATGGTGGTTCACTCCTTTGTAGTCGAAGGTGTCCCAAGTATGGGACACCTTTTTTGATGATGTTTGGCTAGTCCACAATGCCAAGCCGCAGATCATTTTGCTTTCTTCTCTTTCGTTGACAGTTGGCACTCTTCATTGGCCGTTTCGATACATAGCAGCACGTATCGCTCACGATGCGAAAAATGTTGCCGAATGACGGTGGAATGGAAGACATCGGCAAAAGCGGTGCGCAACGTCGGACGGATGTCCTCCCTCATGTCGGATTGACGACCGCTTCCTTTTCCTCTTCAAACAGCTGCCGGCGCTGCATATTGTCAAACAGGGCGGTCATCGGACAAAAACGGGTGATCCCTTCTCCGACTTTCATCGCCCCAAGCAAAGCGGCCCACAAATAGGATGTGCACCATGGCCGCCGGGCGAGGCGGGCGGTGGCCCAGGCGATGACAGTCAGGCCAACCGTGATGCGAATGAATGCGTTCACAATGCCGATATTCGCCATCGGTCTGTCCCCTCCTTATATTTTTATTGTGAAAGTCGCTTTTGTGCGTTAAAATGGTTGTATGGAACGATTAGGAAACAAGGGACGGGGTGTCAATGGGCGAACAACGTTACCGATGGAAAGGCAGCGAACTGCGTGCACAAGCAGCGGTGATTGATGGCAAACAATCGCCGACGAAAGTATTGGTGAACGCCACATATTTGCATTCGTATTTTCGTGAATGGGTAAAAGGAAACATATGGATCCATGGCGACCGCATCGTGTATGCCGGAGAGCGTCTTCCCGATCGTGTCGACGAGGCGTGTGAGATCGTCGACTGCCGTGGGTACGTGCTCGTTCCCGGCTACATTGAGCCGCATGTTCATCCATTTCAATTATATAATCCCCATTCGTTTGCTCGTTATGCAGCGGCGCACGGAACAACAACGCTCATCAACGATAACTTGTTTTTGCTTTTGCAGCTCGATGATGAAGACGCGCTTTTATTTTTACAAGAAATGAATGCGCTTCCAACGTCGATGTATTGGTGGTGCCGGTTTGATGGGCAAACGGAGCTCGAGCGCGAAGAGGAACAAGTGTCCAATGCTCGGATCAAGCGCTGGCTTGACCAAGAGGCGGTGCTTCAAGGCGGTGAGTTGACCTCATGGCCAAAAGTGGCGAGCGGCGATGACATCATCTTGTATTGGATGCAAGAAGCGCATCGGCGGCGCCGCAAAATTGAAGGGCATTTTCCGGGGGCGTCGGAAAAGACGCTTGTCAAAATGGCGCTCTTTGGCGCAGATGGCGATCATGAGGCAATGACGGGAAAGGAAGTGCGCATGCGCCTTTGGCACGGCTATACCGTCGCGCTTCGGCATTCCTCGATTCGCCCCGATTTGCCGGTGCTGCTTGAAGAGATGAAAGCGCTTGGCATCCGGCATTATGATAAATGCTTGTTGACGACGGATGGCTCGCCGCCGGCGTTTTATGAGAATGGGGTGATCGATTGGCTGATCCGCATCGCGATCGAGCATGGCGTGCCGGTGATCGATGCCTATGCGATGGCGACGATCAACGCCGCCCGCCACTACGGCATCGAGCATCTTCACGGCAGCATTGCCACCGGCCGCATCGCTCATATCAACTTTTTGCGCTCGGCTCACGATCCGACGCCGGCGCAAGTGCTCGCCAAAGGCGAATGGGTGAAGCGCGATGGAGAAGCGCCGCCTCTCTGGCCGGCGCCGGAATGGTCTCGGTTTGGCATTCGGCCGCTTTCGTTGTCATGGGAGCTTGAATGGGATGATTTGCAATTTTCCATGCCGATGGGGCTGTGCATGGAAAACGCCGTCATTTTAAAACCGTATTCCGTGTCGATCGATACGTCGCGCGATCGTTTAGGGCATGACCATGATGAGTGTTTTCTGGCCTTGTTTGACCGAAACGGCCGCTGGCGCGTCAATACGATGTTAAAAGGTTTTTCATCGGTGCTTGGCGGGCTGGCGAGTTCTTACTCGAACACCGGGGATTTGATTTTGATCGGCAAGCATAAGGAAGATATGATGCTCGCCTTCCGGCGGATGAAGGAGATCGGCGGCGGCATTGTGCTCGCTGAGGACGGAGAGATTTTGTTTGAGCTCTCGCTTCCTTTAGGCGGCATGATGTCCTCCTTGGAGGTGGATGAATTGATCAACGAAGAAAAAACGTTCGTCCGTTTGTTGCGCGAGCGTGGATATCCGTTCGAAGACCCGGTGTATTCGTTGCTCTTTTTGCAATCGACCCACCTGCCGTATGTGCGCGTCACCCAACGCGGCATTTATGATGTGATGCACAAAACGGTACTCTTTCCTTCGATAATGCGGTAAAATAAAAAAGAAAAGGTTGTGTGTCCATTGAAACATTGGCTGTTCGTCATCAGCTGCGCGGCATTGTTGTTAGGGGGCTGCACGACCAAAAGCGAGCCGAAGCAGGCTGAACCAGCCAAACCGGCTCCTCGGCAGGAGCAGCCGTCCAAGCCTCCGGCGGAGGAAAAACAAACGTTCCCGCTGACGGGGCTGCCGGCGAAAGGGAACATCCATCAACGGGTCGTCGGCGTGATGATCAACAATCACCCGAAGGCGCGGCCGCAATCGGGGCTTCGTGCGGCGGACATCGTGTATGAGGTGCTTGCCGAGGGCGATATCACCCGTTTGTTGGCGTTGTACCAAAGCGAATTGCCGGAGCGGGTCGGACCGGTGCGAAGCGCGCGTGATTACTATATTGACTTGAGTGAAGGCTACCATGCACTGTATGTATGTCACGGCTGGAGTCCGGAGGCGAAAGCGCGTCTTGAGGGAGGCGGAATCGACTATTTGAACGGATTGTTTTACGACGGCACATTGTTTCAGCGCGTCCCGTTCCGCAAGGCGCCGCACAACTCATACATTTCATTCGCCAACATCGAAAAAGGAGCGAAACAAAACGGGTATGCTTGGACGGACCACGTTGCCCCGCTATCGTTTCGCACCGATGAGCCGAGCGGCCAAAAGGTCGAGACGGTTCACATCGCCTATTCGCATCGCGCCTATGCCCAGGTTGAATACCAATATGTTCCTGAACAAAAGGGGTATTACCGGTACAGCGGCGGCGAGCAAACGATCGATTATGATACGCATAAGCCGGTTGTCGTGCAAAACGTCATGATTATCGCTGCCCGGCATCGAGTCATCGATAGCCACGGACGGCGCGACATCGACCTCGCCTCCGGTGGCAAGGGGTACTTGCTGCAGGGCGGCGTCATGCAGCCGATCGAATGGAAAAACGTCGACGGCCGGCTGCTGCCGTACCATAACGGGGCTCCGATCGGATTCGTGCCGGGAAAAACGTGGATCAATATCGTGCCGGAACTGGCGATCGTCCAGTGGAAATCATAACCGCCTTGTCTGTTGCAAGGCAAAGGGGCGGTGGATTCGCAGATTGGTTGGCTACAACATTTTTCCCGCCAAAACGCAAGGAGGAAGCAGCTATGCAAATTGACAAACTGCGCGGCAGAGAGTTGGATCAACTGTTTAAAGCGATTTTATCGCTGCGCGATTTAGAAGAGTGTTACCGTTTTTTTGATGATTTATGCACCGTGAATGAAATCCAGGCGCTCGCCCAGCGGCTCGAGGTCGCCCGCATGCTGCGCGAAGGATATACGTATCACAAAATCGAAACGGAAACCGGAGCGAGCACGGCGACGATTTCGCGCGTCAAGCGCTGCCTCAACTACGGCAATGATGCTTACGCCATGGCGCTCGATCGCATTAAAGAGGAGCAACAGCAAGAAGAGAAAGAAGCCAACGAAGCGGTCACAGACTGACGCGGCAAGGAGATTCCTTCCATTTGCAAAGGAACTCCTTTTCTTTTTGCGGATTTGTTATAATGGAACAATGGAGACGGAGTGGAGGGTTGCCGCTATGGAGGAGATTCGCGCTTGGCGCCATGTGTTTAAACTCGACCCGAATAAACCGATTGATGACGAGCGCCTTGAGCGCCTTTGCGAGTCGGGAACGGATGCCGTCATCGTCGGCGGAACCGACGGGGTGACCATCGACAACGTGCTTGATTTATTGGCTCGCATCCGCCGTTTTTCGGTGCCATGCGCGCTCGAAGTCACCGACGTCGAAGCGCTGACGCCGGGATTTGACGTATATTTGGTTCCGATCGTGTTAAACAGCCGGCAGGCGGAGTGGATCATCGGCCGTCATCACGAGGCGGTGAAACAATACGGTGATATGATGAACTGGGATGAGATTGCCGCAGAGGGCTATTGCATTTTAAATCCGGAATGCAAGGCCGCCAAGCTGACGAGAGCCGATACGGAGCTTGACGTCGACGATATTGTGGCCTATGCCCGTTTGGCTGAGCATTTGTACAAGCTGCCGATTTTTTACCTTGAGTATAGCGGAGTTTATGGAGATCCGTCTGTCGTGGAAAAAGTGAAACAAGCGCTTGATCAGACGCAGCTGTTTTACGGCGGCGGCATCACAACTCCTGAGCAGGCGGAGCATATGGCGCGCTATGCCGATACGGTGGTCGTCGGCAACGCGATTTACGACGCGTTCGAACAGGCGTTGGCGACGGTGGCGGCGGTGAAGCAGATGGCTGGTCAACGCAGCGGCGATGACGGAAAATAGAACATATGTTTTGTTGGTGGTGGACATGATGAATTTTTTATCGGAAAAGCTGCTTGCGCATTTAAACAAAGAGCAGCAAGAAGCCGTTAAAACGACAGAAGGCCCATTGCTCATCATGGCGGGAGCGGGCAGCGGAAAAACGCGCGTGCTGACGCACCGGATCGCCTATTTGATGGCGGAAAAACAGGTGGCGCCGTGGAATATTTTAGCCATTACGTTTACGAACAAAGCGGCGCGTGAAATGAAGGAGCGGGTGCAGGCGCTCTTAGGCGGGGCGGCGGAAGACGTGTGGATTTCGACGTTCCATTCGATGTGCGTCCGCATGTTGCGCCGCGACATTGACCGCATCGGCATCAATCGCAATTTTTCCATCCTTGACCCGACGGATCAGCTTTCGGTCATCAAAGCGATTTTGAAAGACAAAAATATCGATCCGAAAAAATTTGAGCCGCGGACGATTTTAGCGACGATCAGCGGGGCGAAAAACGATTTGCTCACGCCCGAGCAATTCGCAAAGCGGGCATCGACGTACTACGAAAAGATCGTCGGCGACGTGTATCAAGAGTATCAACAGCGCCTTCTCCGCAATCATTCACTCGATTTCGACGATTTGATCATGACGACGATCCACTTGTTTGACCGCGTGCCGGATGTGCTTCAATATTACCAGTATAAGTTCCAGTACATCCATATCGATGAGTACCAGGATACGAACCGCGCTCAATATACGCTGGTGAAAAAGCTCGCAGACCGGTTTCAAAATATTTGCGCCGTCGGCGATGCCGACCAGTCGATTTACCGGTGGCGCGGGGCGGACATTCGCAATATTTTATCGTTTGAGCGCGACTACCCGAACGCGAAAGTCATTTTGCTTGAACAAAACTACCGCTCGACGAAACGCATTTTGCAGGCGGCAAATGAAGTCATTGCGCATAACGTCAATCGAAAACCAAAGCGGTTGTGGACGGAAAACCCGGAAGGGAAGCCAATCGTCTATTATGAAGCGATGAACGAAGTGGACGAAGCGCAATTTGTCGCCCGCCGCATTCAAGAGGCGGTTGAGAGCGGGGAGCGCCGCTACCGCGATTTTGCCGTGCTTTATCGGACGAACGCCCAGTCGCGCGTCATCGAGGAAATGTTTTTAAAAGCGAACATTCCGTACCAAATCGTCGGCGGCTTAAAGTTCTATGACCGGAAAGAAATTAAAGACATTCTCGCTTACTTGCGCGTCATCGCCAACCCCGATGACGATTTGAGCTTGCTTCGCATCATCAACGTGCCAAAGCGTGGCATCGGCGCCTCTACGATCGACAAACTTGTCCGCTATGCGGCCGAGCATGAGCTGTCCTTGTTTGAAGCGCTCGGCGAGCTGGAGATGATCGGCTTCAGCGCGAAGACGGCCGGGGCGCTCGCCGCGTTTCGCGGACAGCTTGAGCAATGGACGCAGCTGCAAGAATACGTTCCGGTGACGGAACTTGTGGAGGAAGTGCTCGACCAATCGGGCTACCGCGAGATGCTCAAGGCGGAACGGACGATTGAAGCGCAAAGCCGGCTTGAGAACTTGGACGAGTTTTTGTCGGTGACGAAGCATTTCGAAAATGTAAGCGACGATAAATCGCTCGTCGCCTTTTTAACCGACTTGGCGCTCATTTCTGATTTGGACGAGCTGAATGGGACAGATCAGGCGGCCGAGGGCGATGCCGTCGTCTTCATGACGCTGCACGCCGCCAAAGGGCTTGAGTTTCCGGTCGTGTTTTTGATTGGCATGGAAGAAGGCATTTTTCCGCATCTTCGTTCACTGGAGAATGAGGATGAAATGGAAGAAGAGCGGCGGCTGGCGTATGTCGGCATCACTCGGGCCGAGGAAGAGCTCGTATTGACGAACGCGCAAATGCGGACGCTGTTTGGCAACATCCAAATGAACCGGCCGTCGCGCTTTTTAGATGAGATTCCCGCGCATTTGCTGGAGACGGTCTCGCGTGGGAAACCGTCTGTTTCCCGTTCAGCGTCCGCTCGCTTGCAGGCAGGCGGCGCCATCAGGGTGTGGAAAGTCGGAGACCGGGCGAACCATCGGAAATGGGGAATCGGTACGGTTGTCAGTGTCCGTGGCGAAGGTGACGACCAAGAACTCGATATCGCCTTCCCGAGCCCGATCGGCATTAAACGTCTGCTCGCTAAATTTGCGCCGATTGAGAAAGTATAGAAAGGAGAACGGGTGAACGTATGGACCGCCAACAAGCCGAACGGCGCGCGGCCGAGCTGCGCGAACTGCTGCACCGCTATGGCTACGAATATTATGTGCTCGACCGGCCGTCCGTCCCGGACGCCGAGTATGACCGGCTCATGCAAGAGTTGATGGCCATCGAGGAACAGTATCCGGAATTGAAAACGAGCGACTCGCCGACCCAGCGCATCGGCGGCCCTCCGCTTGAGGCGTTTCGCAAAGTGACGCATGTTGTTCCCATGATGAGTCTCGCGAACGCGTTTGACGAAGGGGATTTGCGCGATTTTGACCGCCGCGTCCGCCAAGAGGTCGGCGAAGCAGCGTACGTGTGCGAGTTGAAAATCGATGGTCTCGCTGTCTCCGTCCGCTATGAAGATGGTTATTTCGTCCAAGGGGCGACACGCGGCGACGGAACGACCGGCGAGGACATTACGGAAAATTTGAGAACGATCCGTTCACTGCCGCTTCGGCTGAAGGAGCCGGTGTCGCTGGAGGCGCGCGGCGAGGCGTTCATGCCGAAAGCGTCGTTTTTGCGCTTGAATGAGGAGCGAAAAGCCCGAGGCGAGGAGCTGTTTGCCAACCCGCGCAACGCTGCGGCTGGCTCGCTCCGCCAGCTCGATCCGAAAGTGGCGGCGTCGCGCCAGCTCGATTTGTTCGTTTATGGTTTGGCCAATGCCGAAGAGCTTGGCATTGAGTCGCACAGCGAGGCGCTCGACTACTTACAGGCGCTTGGGTTTAAAGTGAATCCCGAGCGGCGGCGCTGCGCCAACATCGATGAGGTGATCGCCTTCGTCAACGAGTGGCACGAAAAACGGCCGCAGCTGCCGTACGAGATCGACGGCATCGTCATTAAAGTCGACTCGTTCGCCCAACAGCGGGAGCTTGGTGCGACGGCAAAAAGCCCGCGCTGGGCGATCGCCTACAAATTCCCAGCCGAGGAAGTGGTGACGACGCTCATCGGCATTGAGGTGAACGTCGGCCGCACGGGCGTCGTCACTCCGACAGCGATCTTAGAGCCGGTCCGCGTCGCCGGCACGACCGTGCAGCGCGCCACTCTTCATAATGAAGATTTTATACGGGAAAAAGATATTCGCATCGGCGATGCGGTCATCATTAAAAAAGCGGGCGACATCATCCCGGAAGTGGTCGGCGTCGTCGTCGACCGGCGCGACGGGGATGAAACGCCGTTTGTGATGCCGACGCATTGTCCGGAATGCGAAAGCGAGCTCGTCCGCCTAGATGGAGAAGTGGCGCTCCGTTGCTTAAACCCGAAATGCCCGGCCCAGCTGCGCGAACGGCTCATCCATTTTGCCTCAAGAGCAGCGATGAACATTGAAGGGTTGGGCGAAAAAGTCGTCACCCAACTGTTTAACGCTGGCCTCGTCCACGATGTCGCCGATTTGTACCGGCTGACGAAAGAACAGCTCATCGGTTTGGAACGGATGGGCGAAAAGTCAGCAACCAACTTGCTTGCAGCGATTGAGGCATCGAAGCAAAACTCGCTCGAGCGGTTGCTGTTCGGTCTTGGCATCCGCTACGTCGGGGCGAAAGCCGCCCAACTTTTGGCTGAGCATTTTGAAACGATGGAGCGGCTGGAAAAAGCGACGAAAGAGGAATTGATGGCCGTGCCGGAAATTGGCGAGAAAATGGCGGACTCGATCATCGCCTTCTTTTCCCAGCCAGAAGCGGCCGAGCTGCTCCATGAGCTGCGGCTTTACGGCGTCAACATGGCATACAAAGGGCTGAAGCGGGCGGCTGAAGCGCCTGCTGACTCCGCCTTCGCCGGCAAAACGGTCGTCTTGACCGGCAAACTCGCGTCGATGTCGCGCAATGAGGCAAAAGAAGAGATTGAACGGCTCGGCGGGCGCGTCACCGGCAGCGTCAGCCGCAGCACCGACATCGTCATCGCCGGTGAGGACGCCGGATCGAAGCTGGAGAAAGCCCAGCAGCTTGGCATTGAGATTTGGGACGAATCACGATTTTTGCAAGAGATCAGCAGGGGGAAACGATGAAACGAATCTCACCACTTCGCAGTTTGGTTGCCTGCCGTTGGACGAATCGGGCCCGAAAGCGGTTGGCCGCTGTCGGCCTCGCTTCGATTTGTTTGTTGTCTGCGTGTGCGCCGAAGTTTGACAAAGGTGAGGAAGTCGTGCAAGACAAAGGCAGCAAACAGCAAGAAGCCGTCATCCCGAAATACAACATTGCCGACTCGTATTACCGCGTCATCCTTCCGTTCAAACCGTCCGGGGCCCGTGGGGAGGTCGTCAATGATTTAAATACGCGCCTTGATGTCGACGAATTTGAGACGGGGCTCATGCGCTTGGCCACTGAGCAGTTTCCGTCGGATGAGTACTTGTTCCAAGAGGGGCAATATTTAGACAGCGAGACGGTTGGAAAATGGCTCGCTCGCAAGAAGACGACTCGCCAGCTGAAGGAAGAGAAAATGAAGCCGGAAGACAACATCGGCTTAAACCCACCGATCAGCGACACGGGAACAAACGAACAAAAAAACAAACAAAGCCCGATTTATTTGGCGAGCATTTTGGAACATGATTATTTGGTGAAGATCGACAACGACAAAGTGAAGCTCGGCGGCATCGCTATCGGCCTGGCGTTAAACTCCGTCCACTATTATTCGACCGAGCAAGGCTATCCGCGGGAGGTCAAAATCAAAGACGATGTCATCGAACGGGAAGGAAAGCGGATCGCCGCCGAGGTGCTGAAGCGGCTGCGGAGCATGAAAGGGCTTGGGAACGTGCCGATTACGATCGCCCTGTACAAACAAGCGCCCCGTTCATCTGTTGTTCCAGGCCACTTTTTCGCCGTCGCCCATGTCGATGAAGGAAGCAGCACCATCGATGATTGGGAGGCGGTGAACGAGGAATATTATTTATTCCCGTCTGATGAGGCGGAAGAAAACCACCGCGACGACTGGCTGAAATTCAATAATTTTAAATCAGACGTTGAGGACTTTTTCCCGAACTACACGGGCATCGTCGGCAGAGGGCTGTATGTCAACGACCAGCTTCAGAAGTTAACGATCAACATTACGATGCCGTTTTACGGCAAAGCGGAAGTGATCGGCTTTACCCAATACGTGACCGGCTTGGTGATGGAAAAATTCCCGGACTACATCACCGTCAACGTCTACATCGCCTCGGCCGGCCAGCCGGAAAGCCTCATCGTGCGCCAGGCGAAAGCAGACGAGCCGTTTGTGCATATTTATCAATGACAACGTGCCACATCCCCTCTGGACGAGCCAGAGGGGATGTGTTTTTTGCGATGTTGCGGTTCGAAAAGGCTGGTGTAAACGGATTCGGTGGCAGCCTGTCGGTGTGATTTGCCGGATGGGGGACAGACTGATAAAATAATGAAGACCTAGATGCGAGTAAAGGTGTGTCACGATCATGAAAGCCATCTGTGTGTTTTGCGGATCAAGTTATGGACAAAGCGTAAAATACAAGGAAGCGGCGAAAGAGCTCGGAACGTTTTTAGCCCGAAGCGGCATGACGCTCATTTATGGCGGCGGAAAACGCGGCTTGATGGGGGAAGTCGCGGAGGCGGCGCTTCGGCATCAAGGGCGCGTGGTTGGGGTCATTCCGCAATTTTTGAAGGACCGGGAAGTGGCGCATAATCGATTGAGCGAACTGTTGGTCGTCGATACGATGCATACGCGCAAAGCGAAAATGTATGAGTCGGCCGACGGGTTTATCGCCCTGCCAGGAGGGTACGGGACGTATGAAGAGCTGTTTGAAGTGCTCTCATGGTCGCGCGTCGGCCTCCACCAAAAACCGATCGGCCTGCTCAACGTGGACGGGTTTTTCGACCCCCTTCTTCATTTGCTTCGGCATACAGTCGAAAACGGATTTGCCGCGCCGGAAGATCTCGATCTGATTGTCAGTGCTGAGGATGTTTCGACGCTGTATGAGCGGATGAAGACGTTCCGCCATCATCGCTGTTCTGGAACATGAAGGAACGGGTTGCCGCTTCCTGCTAAGCTGGCAAATTGTTCACTTCATAAGCGGCTCGGATGCCGGATTCAATGGCGCCTTGAATCCATCCGTGGTGGGTGGAAGCGTGTTCCCCGGCAAAATGCACCCTTCCTTCGGGAGCGGCGATATACGGCGACAGCTCCGTCACTTGATTCGGCTTCATCATCGTGAAGGCGCCGCCTGAGTACGGATAGCGAACCCAGCTATGGCTTGTTCCGGTTTCAAATTCACGGTACACTTGTTCGCCATGGAGGACAGCTAAGTTTTTGAGCGTGTATTCAAGCCGCTCTTCATCGCTTAAGCTGTCCCACGGGATCGTGTCGTCTTCCCACGTATAGCTGGCCAATACGACGCCAGGCCCTGCCGTGCCGATGCCTTGGCTCGGATATTGAGTGTATCGAATCGGCAAGTCCGAGACCGTTTTGCCGCCGAACATCCCTTCTTTTTCCCAAAATCGTGTTTTAAATTGGATGCCGGTTTTCGTCGAGCCGACGTAATGCAGTTCGCGGATCGCTTTCCATTTGTTTTCGGAAAACGAATGGCGCGGCTCCATTTCGATAAACTGCAAAATCGAAAACGGGATGGTGACGATCACGCGATCTGCGGTGATTTGAAACGGCTGGAGAATTTTTGTATGGGTGGCGTGGATGGTGACGCCGTTTTCGTGCTGGACGATTTTTTGCACTTTATGGCTAAAGAAAATCTCGTCCTTCAGCTGCGGCAAAAAAGCTTTGGGAAGCCGATCGTTGCCGCCGACAATTTCATAAAAGCGAATATTCGGCGTAAACAGCACCATCAGTTCGCGCAGCATCTCCAGAAACGAAAGTTCAGGGAATCCTTCTAACGAGAGAACGGCTTTGATCATATCGATGGCTCCCACGGACAACGGTAGACCGAATGGGTTGTAGCGCAAATAGGCGTCCAGCGAGTAGCGGTCGAGCTGTTCAATGACAATCGGCCAATGTTTTTCCGGATTTTGTTCGATGAATTGAATGACCGGACGAATCGCCATCTGCAATAATTGGGAAGCGGTTTTGCCTCGTTCATGCGGGGCGACCGGAAAGCCAAAGAGGTCGGGATGCCGCTCATATTCACCAAGGCGCGCTTTCACGCCGCGAAAATACAGAATGTCGCGCGGAGTGCTGTTGATAAACGGGTGAAGCGGCAAGTTGAATTTTTTGATGTATTCCAATGTCAATTGATGGGTGTGCGGGATGCGCATGGCGCCAGCTTCAAGATACTGGTCGTCGCGAAAGTGGGAGCGGAGCGTGTAGATTCGGCCGCCGACCCGCTCGGACGCTTCAAGAATCGTGATGCGATGGCCGGCTTGCTTCAGCAATGACGCTGCGACAAGTCCGGCCATTCCGGCGCCGATAATGACGATGTTTTGAGGGGTGGATGTTTTCGTCAACCCATTTCGGATGATCGCAATCATCGTTTCCATTGGGAGTTTCGGAAACACATAAGGATGTGCCACGTTTGAATCCCCCTTTGCCGTTTTCACCGCGCGAGGATGAAGGTGCGGTTATTCCATCTTATTCCGCGGCAAAGGGGAGTATGTGAGAATAGGAATGCCCGTCACGGCCTGGAAACGATATACGTCCCGCCATCGATTTCGATGCGGCGCTGCTCCTGCATGCCCACAAGCCGGCACAAAAAAGGGCGCGTTGACGGTCGATGGTCGGCTTCATAAAAACAAAGGGCGATGCCGCCGACGGCTAGTTCAGCGTACGCCCCTGCCTCATCGCGCCCAAAGCGAGGGACAGGAAGGCCAAACAGCCGCCGATACGTGTCGATGGCGCGGCGAAGGTCAAGCGTATAGACGCCGATGGACGACAAAGAAGAAGCCCCGATTCGATGGTGCATGAGCGGCGCCAGCTCGTTCATCCGCACGTCATCACCGTCGCCCCATTGGATGAAAAACGGATAGCGAAATGCACCGTCTGTGTCGTCTTCGATAAACAGCATCGACCATGTCAGCCGCTTGCCGTCATCGCGCTCGCGGCTGCCGGGGAGCGGACCGATTGGGGTAAACCCGTTTCGTTTGAGATGTGCCGCCACCGCTCCGATGTTGTTCGTGCGGAAGGCAAATTGGGAGAAGCCGTTTCCTTCTTGGCGGTCGGCGACAAGCTGGGCGATGAGCGGATTTCCGCATGTTTTCGCCGTCTGCTCATCGGCGATGCCGATCCACTCAATGTAGCGCAAATGCTCGAAGCAGCATAATGCGTTATACGTTCCCCATGACGGATGGCGGCCGCCGTGGATGGCTGTAAACCCCCATTGTTCAAACGCCGTTTTCGCTTGCTCCGGTCGTTCGGTTAAGTGGACGAGATGGTCAAACGCGACATTCATGGCGGCGACCTCCTCCTAGATGGAATCGATCAGCGGAACAACATTTCTTTCAGCTTGTAAATGATTCGTTCGTTGTCGACGGTGCGGTGGGCGATAAAATTCAAGTCCAGCTTGATGTCTTCGATTTGGGCAGCCAATTGTTCGTAACGGGAGTCCATTTTTTGTTCGAGGCGGTCCACCGTTTGTTTCAATGAGGCAAATTCCTGGTGAAGCTGGTGGACGTCAGCGGCGAGAGCTTCCAGTTTGGCGTCTGTTTCGTCTTGGCGGTGGAGAAGAGCGGCCACGATGCCGTTCAATTCCTTTTGCCCGGCGCGAAGCGAATCTTGTTCTTGACGCAGACGCTGTTGTTCCAAACGGATTTCCTGCTGCTCTTTTCGGATTTCTTGTTGTTCTTTTCGAATTTCTTCTTGTTCCTGGCGAATGGCGATTTGTTCCCGCTCGAGCCGCTCTTGGCCTTCCACGAGCTTTTGCAGCGTCCCGTCCATCGCGTTCAAGCGGTCAAGCACTTGGGCGAGCAAAGCGTCACTCATCGTCATTATTCCCCCTTTTTTGTCCGTTATGGCCATTATAGTACATATGTTCGTTTTCGTCAACGGGCAACTAGGCAAAAGAGGGCCAGACGGTTGCTTTATTTCCTAAACGTTTGGTATCATCATAGTATTGTGGAAGGTCGACCATGTCGGAGGTGAATACAATGTCGCGAATTTCGATTGAACAAGTGAAACATGTCGCCGATTTGGCGCGGTTGGCGATTACGGATGAAGAGGCCGAGATGTTTACGAAACAGCTCGATGCGATTATTACGTTTGCCGAGCAGCTGAATGAATTGGATACGGAGAACGTTCCGCCGACTTCGCACGTGCTTGATATGAGAAACGTGATGCGCGAGGATATTCCAGAACCGGGGCTGCCGCGCGAAGAAGTGTTGAAAAACGCGCCAGATCAGCAAGACGGCCAGTTCCGTGTGCCGGCCATTTTAGAGTAAGGAGGGGGATTTATGTCGCTTTTTGACCATTCCGTGTCAGAATTACATACGTTGCTGAAGAAAAAAGAAGTGTCGATTTTCGATTTAGTCGACGAATCGTACCGCCGCATCGATGAAGTGGAAGAGAAAGTGCAAGCGTTTTTAACATTAAATGAAGAACAGGCGCGGGCGAAAGCGAAAGAGTTGGATAACCAGCTCGCCAAAGGCGAAGAAACGAACCCGCTGTTCGGCTTGCCGATCGGCATTAAAGACAACATCGTCACAAAAGGGCTGCGTACGACATGCGCCAGCAAAATTTTGTACAACTTTGACCCGATTTACGACGCCACTGTCATGGAGCGGTTGAATGCCGCAGGGACGATCACGATCGGGAAGTTGAACATGGACGAGTTCGCCATGGGCTCGTCGACGGAAAACTCCGGGTTTCAGCTGACGCGCAACCCGTGGGACTTAGAGCGCGTTCCGGGCGGCTCAAGCGGCGGTTCGGCGGCGGCGGTGGCGGCCGGCGAAGTGCCGTTTGCGCTCGGCTCGGATACGGGCGGTTCGATCCGCCAGCCGGCAGCGTTTTGCGGGGTTGTTGGCTTGAAGCCGACGTACGGACGCGTCTCGCGCTTCGGGCTTGTTGCGTTTGCGTCGTCGCTGGACCAAATCGGCCCGATTACGCGCACGGTCGAAGACAACGCGTATGTATTGCAAGCGATCGCGGGCGTCGACCCGATGGATTCGACTTCAGCGAACATTCCAGTGCCGAACTATGTGGAGGCGTTAACGGGCGATATCAAAGGGTTGAAAATCGCTGTGCCGAAAGAATATTTAGGTGAAGGCGTCGATGAAGGCGTGCGCCAGTCAGTGCTTGCGGCGCTTGCCGTGCTTGAGAAGCTTGGCGCGGCGTGGGAAGAAGTGTCGCTGCCGCATTCAAAATACGCCTTGGCGACGTACTATTTGCTCGCTTCGTCCGAGGCATCAGCGAACTTGGCTCGCTTTGACGGCGTCCGCTACGGCTATCGGACGGACAACGCGAAAAACTTGATCGATATGTATAAACTGACGCGAAGCGAAGGGTTTGGGGCGGAGGTCAAGCGCCGCATTATGCTCGGGACGTTCGCGTTAAGCTCGGGCTATTACGATGCGTATTACAAAAAAGCGCAAAAAGTTCGGACGTTGATCAAGCGCGACTTCGAAAACGTATTTGAACGATATGACGTCATCATCGGCCCGACAACGCCGACGCCGGCGTTTAAAATCGGCGAGAAAACGAGTGATCCGCTGACGATGTACATGAACGACATTTTAACGATTCCAGTCAACCTTGCGGGTGTACCGGCGATTTCCGTGCCGTGCGGCTTTGTCGATGGCTTGCCGGTCGGCTTGCAAATTATCGGCAAGCACTTTGATGAAAGCACCGTCTACCGCGTCGCCCACGCTTTTGAACAAGCGACCGACTACCATAAGCAAAAACCGGTGTTGTAAGGGGGGTTAGGTGATGAACTTTGAAACGGTCATCGGACTTGAGGTGCACGTCGAGCTGAAAACGAAATCGAAAATTTTCTCCAGCAGCCCGAACGCGTTCGGCGCGCCCCCGAACACGCAAACGAACGTCATTGACTTAGGGTATCCAGGCGTGCTGCCGGTGTTGAACCGACAGGCGGTCGAGTTTGCGATGAAAGCGGCGATGGCGTTAAACTGCGAAATCGCGACCGAGACGAAATTCGACCGCAAAAACTACTTTTATCCGGACAACCCGAAAGCGTACCAAATTTCGCAATACGATCAGCCGCTTGGCCGAAATGGCTGGATTGAAATTGAAGTAAACGGAAAAAAGAAAAAAATCGGCATCACCCGCATCCATCTCGAAGAAGACGCCGGCAAGCTGACGCATACGGGCGACGGCTATTCGCTCGTGGATTTTAACCGTCAAGGGACGCCGCTCATTGAGATCGTCTCCGAGCCAGACATCCGCTCGCCGGAAGAAGCGTACGCCTACTTGGAAAAATTAAAAGCGATCATCCAATATACCGGCGTTTCCGACTGCAAAATGGAAGAAGGGTCGCTTCGCTGCGACGCCAATATTTCGCTTCGCCCGCTCGGTTCGGACAAGTTCGGTACAAAAACGGAATTGAAAAACCTCAACTCGTTCAACTTCGTTCGCATGGGGTTGGAATACGAAGCGAAGCGGCAGGAGAAAATTTTGCTCTCGGGCGGCGTCATCCGTCAAGAAACGCGGCGCTTTGATGAAGCGACGAAAACGACCGTTTTGATGCGCGTCAAAGAAGGTTCGGAAGACTACCGCTACTTCCCAGAGCCGGACTTGGTGATGCTCTATATTGACGACGAATGGAAAGAGCGCGTCCGCGCCTCGATTCCGGAGCTGCCGGACGCCCGCCGGAAGCGGTATGTCGAAGAGTGGGGCTTGCCGGAGTATGACGCCAAAGTGCTCACACTGACAAAAGAAATGGCTGACTTCTTTGAAGCGACCGTCGCAAACGGCGCCGATCCGAAACTGGCGTCGAACTGGCTCATGGTCGAAGTATCCGGGTACTTAAACGCCGAGCAAAAAGAGCTCCATGACATCGCCTTGACGCCGGAAAGCTTGGCTGGAATGATCAAACTCATCCAAAACGGCACGATTTCGTCGAAAATCGCCAAAAAAGTGTTCAAAGAACTCGTCGAACACGGCGGCGATCCAGAGAAAATCGTCAAAGAAAAAGGGCTCGTGCAAATTTCCGACGAAGGAGCGCTGCGCAAAATCGTGCTCGAAGTGCTCGACGCCAACCCGCAGTCGGTCGAAGACTATAAAAACGGCAAAGACCGCGCGCTTGGCTTCCTCGTCGGCCAAGTGATGAAAGCGACGAAAGGACAAGCGAATCCGCCGCTTGTCAATAAGCTGTTAGTAGAGGAAATTGGAAAACGATAATGAAACAATAGGAGGCCTGCCCACCGGCAGGCTCTGTTTTCAATAAAAATTTTTGCACTATTAAAAAAATACAATTGACAAACGTTGTGATCGAATGATAGATTTTTTATAAGAAAAAACCAATTGATTTAGTAGGATATGAAATCTCGAAGGGTCAAAGAGGGGAGAGGAAACGATGAGCAATGAACAAACCTTCCGCCCGGAGACGCTCGCCATCCACGCCGGGCAAAAACCGGATGCGGAAACGGGCGCGCGGGCGGTGCCGATTTACCAAACAAGCTCATATGTGTTCCGCGACAGCGAGCACGCGGCCAATTTGTTTGGTTTGAAAGAGGAAGGTTTTATTTATACGCGCATTATGAACCCAACGAACGATGTGCTTGAAAAACGGATCGCGGCGCTTGAAGGCGGGATCGGGGCGCTTGCGCTCTCATCAGGGCAGGCGGCGGTGTTTTATTCGATCATCAACATCGCCTCGGCGGGCGATGAAATCGTCTCGTCCTCGTCCATTTACGGCGGCACGTACAACTTGTTCGCCCATACGCTGCGCAAGTTTGGCATTACGGTGAAGTTTGTCGATCCGTCCGATCCGGAAAACTTTGAGCGGGCGATCACCGACAAAACGAAAGCCTTGTTTGCGGAAACGATCGGCAACCCGAAAAACGATGTGCTCGACATCGAAGCGGTCGCCGACATCGCCCATCGCCACGCCATTCCGCTCATCGTTGACAACACGGTGGCCAGCCCCTATTTGTTGCGGCCGATTGAATTCGGCGCCGATATCGTCGTCCACTCAGCGACGAAGTTCATCGGCGGGCACGGCAATTCGATCGGCGGTGTGATTGTGGACAGCGGCAAGTTTGACTGGAAAGGGAGCGGCAAGTTTCCGGAGTTCACCGAACCTGATCCGAGTTATCATGGTTTGGTGTATGTCGATGCTGTCGGGGAAGCAGCGTATATCACGAAAGCGCGTATTCAGCTGTTGCGCGACTTAGGGGCAGCGCTGTCGCCGTTTAATGCGTTTTTGCTTTTGCAAGGATTAGAGACGCTTCATTTACGGATGCAGCGTCATAGCGAAAATGCGCTCGCTGTTGCTAAGTTTTTGGAAGAGGAAGAAGCCGTCGAATCCGTCAGCTATCCAGGGCTTCCAAGCCATCCGTCACATGAACTCGCGAAAAAGTATTTGCCAAACGGGCAAGGTGCGATCGTTACGTTTGAAATCAAAGGTGGCGTCGAAGCCGGGAAAAAATTGATCGACTCGGTCAAGCTGTTCTCCCATTTGGCCAACATCGGCGATTCGAAATCGCTCATCATCCACCCGGCCAGCACGACGCACGAGCAGCTGAGCCCGGACGAACAGCTGTCCGCCGGTGTCACCCCAGGTCTTGTTCGCCTGTCTGTCGGCACGGAGTCGATCGACGACATTTTAGAAGACTTACGCCAAGCCATTCGCCAGAGTCAGACGGTGGGGGTGAAATAGTTAGGAAGGACGAAGTCACCCGGCGAGCGGGTGGCTTTCAAAGTGCGGGGAGTTCTATACGGAAAACGCTTGACGATGGTTCTTTATTCGAATATGCGTTCCCTATTCTCATGATCTGAGGGAGAGACTCATTAGTATTGACGCCAGCCTGTTCCGGCCGTTCCGAGGTGGAAGGGCAGGGACGCGGTGTTCGAATTCTTGTTGGGGTGACGCCAAAGGGCTGATTACAGCCCCTTGGGCGTCACTTTCTTTTCCACTTTGCGCAGCAGCCAGTCAAACACAATCGCCAACATGGCGGCTGGGATGGCGCCGGCTAAAATTAAGTTTTTGTCGGCGATGCGCAGACCGCGGTCGATCAAGTCGCCAAGCCCGCCGGCGCCGATAAACGTCGCTAAGGCGGCGACGCCGATCGTCAGCACCGTCGCGGTGCGCACGCCGGCCATAATGACGGGAAGCGAGAGGGGAAGCTCGACCATCCATAAAATTTGCCGCGATGTCATCCCCATCCCTCGTCCGGCGTCAACGAGCGTCGGGTCAACGCCGAGAATGCCCGTGTACGTGTTACGCAAAATCGGCAATAGGGCATAAAGCGTCAAGGCGATAATCGCCGGCAGTTTGCCGATGCCGAAAATCGGCAGCATAAACCCAAGCAACGCTAAGCTCGGAATCGTTTGGATGATGGCGGCAATGCCGATAATCGGCTCGGCGAGTTTGCGGTACCGCGTCAACACCACACCGAGCGGCACGGCTATGACGATCGCAATGCTCATAGCGATGGCGGATAAGAGCACATGTTCTTGAAAGGCGATCCAAATATCGTTCTTTCGTTCGATAAACGTCTGCAATAATTCCATCGTATCCCTCCTTGGCGGAAAAGCGGCAGTGGGTGGCTGCCGCTTGGTCATGGGCTGAGACCGAAAACTTGAAAAGGTTTTGGTTCACTAGCGGAACGAATCCCATCGGCAAGCCCGCTTGGAGCGGCCTTGTCTTTTCAAAATGAGACGTGTGATTCAGGCGGGACGACGGCCGCGGCAACGTTTCTGGCTAGATGACAAGAAACGGGGCGGCATCGTTTTTTCAAGCCCCCATTCGCCCGTCTTCGTTGGCATTAGGCATGTTGCTGGAACGTCCACTCCGCGAGTGCGCGCATCATGCTCGAGCGCGTGATCCCGCCGACGAGCCGGTCGCCGTCCAACACCGGAATGATGCGCACATCCGGGTCTTGGAACAGGGCGGCGACGTTGGTGACGTCCGCTTCTTTCGACAACGTCGTCACATCGTAGTCGGCGATGTCGGCAACTAATAAATGTTCTTCTTGGTAGCGCTGTTCGATTTGTTTTAAGGTGACGATGCCGAGAAAGACCTGCTTTTTATCGACGACGACCAAACTGTCGACCTTTTTCGCTTTCATCAATCGGAACGCTTCGGCTAAGCCACGCCGTGGCGAAATCGTTGCGACGTCAGCCGACATTAAATCCTCCGCCGTCGGCACAGCCGTATGGCGGATCCGCAGCCGGTCTTCACCAATAAACTCGCGGACAAACGAGTTCGCTGGTCGCCGAAGCATTTGGTCTGGCGTCGCAAACTGGACGATTTCACCATCTTTCATCAGCGCAATCCGATCGGCAATTTTAATCGCTTCGTCCATATCATGGGTGACAAAGACAATGGTTTTGTGAATCTCCTCTTGCAGACGGATGATGTCATCTTGCAGCTGTTCACGGCTGATCGGGTCGAGAGCGCTAAATGGCTCGTCCATCAAAATGATGTCCGGTTCAGCAGCCAAGGCGCGGACGACACCGACACGTTGCTGTTGGCCGCCGCTGAGCTCCGACGGATAGCGATGCTTGAATGTCGCTGGATCTAAGCCGACGAGCTCAAGCAACTCATCGACCCGCTTTTCATAGGCGTGTTTTTCCCATTTTTTCAGCTTCGGCACGAGCGCAATGTTTTCCGCGATCGTCATATGTGGAAACAAGCCGATTTGCTGGATGACATAGCCGATGTTGCGCCGCAGCTCAACCGGGTCGAGCTCGGAAATGTCTTGTCCATCGATATACACTTTTCCCGATGTCGGCTCGATCAAGCGGTTGATCATCCGCATCGTTGTCGTTTTCCCGCACCCGCTCGGCCCGATGAGGGCGACAAGCTCGCCTTTGCGAATTTCAAGATTGATATTTTTTAAGGCGACAAAGCCGTCCTCATACTGTTTCGTGACGTTTTCAAATCGAATCATCCACATTCCTCGCTTTCTAGTCGATCAGTCCTTCCGCTTTTAAGAAGTCAATCGCCACTTCACGCGGCCGTTTTCCTTCCAAGTTCACTTCGCCGTTGAGTTCCATCATTTTTTCGTCAGTTAAAATATTCGCTAGTTGATTGAGTTTTTCTTCCAATCCCGGGTTGGCATCCAACACTTCTTGGCGGATGATCGGTACGGCGTAGTATGGTGGGAAGTACTGTTTATCGTCTTTGAGCACAACGAGGTCATATTTCTTAATACGGGCATCCGTCGTGTAGGCCGTGATGACATCAATCTTTCCATTTTTCGCTGCTTCGTATTGCAAGTCTGGATCGATGTTGACCGTTTTCTTGAAGTGGAATCCGTACGTATCGACAAGCCCATCATAGCCGTCGCTTCGCTCAAAAAACTCGGCGTCTGACCCAAATGTGAGGGAAGATGAATGGTTCACTAAATCGGAGTACGTTTTAACTCCGAGCTTTTCCGCGAGGTCTCTGCGCATGGCCAAGGCGTAGGTGTTGTTAAACCCGAGTGGTTTGAGCCAAGCGATGTTGTATTTTTCCTTATATAATTTCTTTGTTTCGTTGTAAATTTGTTCGGGCGTCTTTTTAGGATCGTACGGCTGTTTTAAAATGTTTAAGTATCCCGTTCCGGTGTACTCAACGTACATGTCGACATCGCCATTTTCAATGGCTTGCTGGAGCATAAACGCGCCGCCCAAACTGTCTTTCACTTCAACATCCAAATCCGTATTGGCTTTCACATATTCCGCCAACAAATGCGTCAAAATCACCTGCTCGGTAAACTTCTTCCCGCTAATGACGATTTTCCCTTTCGCATCGCTCGTTCCGCTGCAGGCCGCTAACCCAAACACAAGCCCGACAGCGAGCAAAGATCGGATCCATTTTCGCAACACAATTCCTCCTTTTTTTGGCTGTTATCATGCATAATGAAGGGGAGATGAAAAAAGCGGCAACAAGACGCGGAGGGGATGAAAAAGCGTCACAAATAAAGGATACCGTAATTTGGGTGCAGCTGGCAAAGTTGGTATCAGCCGATATGTTTGCCTCTCGCCTGCTCTCACGGCGATGATGGTTCTCTCCTCCCTGATTCTAAAAAATGCTCCGGAATGCTGGCGAATCCTTCGGAATACTCCGAATTCGAGATGTCCGAACAAGCCCGCCGTTTATCCATCAACATGCTGGCTATGCATTCCCCCACGCCGTTGATCGAAAGGTTGGCAGGCTCCATGGCGAAGACGAACGGATCGACACGTGAACAAAAAAAAACGGCAGCCCACGGCTGCCGGGTGAAAAAGGAATCCGTGTGGAACGTTTTTTATGGGGAACGCATTAGGCATGAACAAGGCGATGAAGGGTGCTTTCCGTTTTGAAAACGCGGGCGTTCAAGACGTGCAGTCCCGCTTCATGTTCGGCGAGGGCAGGCAGCACTTTGTCTTCGAGGATGGATGTGATATGGGTGAGGTCGCCTTTCATATGGTGAAGGTCGTGCGCCATCGCCTCGTATTTGGCGGTCAGCACTTCTTGCCCATGGCGGAGCGCTTCAACGATCGCCTTCGTTTCATTCGTGCGCTCATCCAGCAAGTCGATTTGTTGCGCAAGCGTGGTCGTCTGCTCGTTCAGTTGAGCGACTTGATGTTCGACAGTGCCCATGCGTTCGTTGAGTTGGGCGACTTGATGTTCGACAGTGCCCATGCGTTCGTTGAGTTGGGCGACTTGATGTTCGATAGTGCCCATGCGTTCGTTGAGATGAGCAACTTGGTGCTCAAGGTTGCTTGTCCGCTCATTCAACTGAGTGAACTGCTGCTCAAGGGCGCTTGTTCGTTCGTTAAGCTGTGCGACCTGGCGTTCGAGAACGCTCGTGCGCTCATTCAGCTTGGTCATTTGAGCTTCAAGAGCACCTGTTCGTTCATTGAGCTGGGCCACTTGCCCCTCCAAGGCGCCAACCCGCTGCTCGAGCGACTCGACCGCCGTGCGCGTCGCTTTCACTTCATGCAAAATTTCCCGCAGCAACGCTTCCATTCGTTTCACCTCCTTTTCCCCTCTATTTTACAAAAAACGCGCGCCGATGGCGAGAAAAAATAGGAAAACGGTTTTTGCTAGAAAAAGAGCGGAGAAAATCGTTACAATAAACAGTAGGAAAAAACCGAAGCAAAGGTGGACGGAGATGGACGCCACGTGGTTGAAGCCCATTGTCGAAACAAAATATTTATCGACGGAAAACGCGCACCGCTACCGGGCGATTTTGCGCTATTTCTACATTCAGCACGAGCGGATGCGGCAATATTTGTTTCCGGAAGAAGTGTACGCCTTTTTAAAGCAGCACGAGGAGTTTGCGGATTACACGGAAGATGACTTGCAGCAAGACCTCGACCAGCTCGTCAAATGGAACAACTTGATCGCCCGTCAAGAGACTTCTCACGTGCGGACGATTGAAGAGTTTAAGAAAAAGCGGTTTCGCTACCAATGCAGCCCGTACACGGTGGAGATCGAGCGGATGATCCGCACCCTTGAGCAGCTCGGGGATTCGTTTGGAGGGTCCCTCGAGAAAACACGGTTCGACCGTTTGTATGCATCTCTTTCCCGCATGGAGGCGATCATCGCTTCTGATTTTCAAGAACAAGCGGATGAAATGCATCAAGTGTGGGAGGAGACGTTCGATTATTTTAAGAAAATCATCCAAAATTCCGCTGACTATATCGCTTATTTGCACAGTGAAAACTTGGAAGAGCGGATGACGTCCGAGTCGTTTCTCGTTTATAAAGAGCAGTTTACGGCGTACTTGCGCGATTTTATCGTCGCCTTGCAAAAAACGTCGATGCAGATTGAACAATTGCTTGAAGACTTGCCGGAAGACGGGGTTCGGCAGTTCATCGAGCATGTCGTCGACTATGAGCGGTCGATCCCGCGCTTTGCCGATGCGCCGCCGCCGCGCGCTGTGCAGATTGAAGAAAAATGGGAAACGTGGCGCAGCTTGTGCGAATGGTTTTTAGGGCGCGACGGGCGCGAGAGCGAGCTTTCGTTTTTGCAATACCAGACGAATGAGGCGATTCGCCGTCTGACGCGCGTCGTGCAGCGGCTTGGCGAGCGGCATCATCATTTTCGCAGCCGCAAAGGCGACTACTTGCATTTGGCCCGTTGGTTTTCCCGCCTTGAATCGATTGAAGAGGCGCACTGTCTGTCAGCGGTCGTGTTCGGCTGCTTCCATACGAAACATCTCGTCGCTGATGCGGAGGCGACCGACAACATATACCGCGACGTATGGGACGAGCCGCCAGCCGAGTGGGTGACGAAGCCGCGCGTCCGCCATTACGGGGAAAAGAAAAAGCCGCAGGCAATAGAAGACAAAGAACGGGAGAAAGAAGAAGCGCGCCTTCGCTATTTGGAAGAAAAAGCGCGCGAGGAAGCGGCGCTCAGACAGCTTGTGACCGATGGGAAAATCGTGCTTGCCGACCTTCCCGAGGTGACCCCATACGTACGGAAAACGCTGCTCGGCTGGATCGCCAAAGCGATGGGGCGCGAGGGGCAAGCAATGAAGACGGAAAACGGGTGGGTTGTCAAAGTGGTGAACAAAGAGGGGACGATTTGCCTTCGCGCAGAAGATGGAGAACTCGTGATGCCGAACTACGAAATTCATGTGCTTTCGCGAGGTGAGTGAGGATGGAAACGGCGTTTGACGATAAGGCGAAAGAGGCGCTCGCCGCGCTGTTCGAACAATTTTGGATCATTCGCGACAAAGAGCCGGATTTGTATCAGCTCGTCCGTGAGCGCGAACATGTGTTGAAAAAGTATGTGGAGGAGAAGTTTGGCTATCGGCTCATCGTTCACCGCTATTTTGCCAAGCTCGAGAAAATTCCCGCCGAACCGGAGCCGTGGATGGGCATCGAGTCGTTTCAAGAGCCGCTTGACTATGCGTTGTTTTGCTGTTTGATGGCGTATTTGGAAGGAAAAGCAGTGGAAGAAAAGTTTTTGCTTTCTGACGTATGTGAAGAAATCCGCGCCATGTACCCGGGTGATCTACCGGTCGATTGGACGAACTATTCGCATCGGCGCGCGCTCATCCGCGTGTTGAAAACGGCGGAACAAATCGGACTCGTCCGCCGGATGGATGGGGAGATTGAGGCGTTCGCCCAGCATGTGGAGGAAGAGGCGTTGTACGAAGTGCCAGTGTTGGCTCGTTATTTTATGCGCACGTATCCGAAAGATTTGTTGCAATATGAATCGATCGACGAATTGCTCGCCGAGGAGTGGAAAGCATCACCGCAAGATTATCGGCGCCATCGCCTGTATCGAAAGCTGTTTTTATCCCCGGCGGTGCATCGGACGGAAGGGGACGAGCAAGACTTTTACTACTTGCGCAACTTCCGCCATCGGCTGCGGGATGACATCGAAGCGCATACGCCGTTTCGGTATGAATTGTACAAAAATGCTGCCATGTTGACGCTTCCCGAACGGCAGGCGCCGTACACCGTATTTCCTGATCAGAAAGGAACGTCGGAGATCATCCTTCATTTTGCCGCCTTGGTGCGCGAGCGGCTTGGGGAATATCCGCCGGATGAATACGGCCGCATCCGGTTGACGTCTGAACAATTTTCCGCCTGGCTTGCCGATTGCCGGCGCCGCTACGGGGCTGGGTGGGGGAAAACGTACCGCGACATGTCGGCTGCCGAGCTTGTCCGCGAAGTGCTTGCGGCGCTCAACGAATGGCGCATGGCCGATGTGGAGCACGACACCGGAATGATCGTCCTTTATCCCCTCCTCGGGCGGATGTCGGGACGGTATCCGGATGATTTTGACGCGAAAGAGGGAGGAGAACATGGCGAATCCATGGGTGCTTCATCGCGCGGGGCTGATTAATTTTTGGTATTACGACGAGCAGTATTTTCATTTCGCTGACGGTAAGCTGCTCTTGCGGGGAAGCAACGGGGCGGGCAAGTCGGTGACGATGCAAAGCTTGATCCCGGTGCTTTTAGACGGCAAGAAGACGCCCGATCGCCTCGATCCGTTCGGTTCACGGGCGCGGCGCATGGAAGATTACTTGCTTGGGGAAAAAGATGTCGTCAATCGCGATGAGCGGACCGGGTATTTGTTTTTGGAATATAAACGGAAAGAATCCGACCAATACGTCACAACGGGCATCGGCCTGCGCGCGAAGCGGCAAAAAAGCCTCGATTTCTGGGGGTTTGTCCTCTTTGACAACCGCCGCATCGGCTATGACCTTCATTTGTATAAACAAGAAAAAACAGGTGAAAAAATCCCGCTGACCAAGCGGGAGCTGGCCACAGCGCTCGGCGCGGGCGGGACGGTCGTCGAGACGCAAAAAGACTATATGGAGCTCGTCAATAAGCATGTGTTTCGCTTTGAATCGCTTGAGGCGTTTCAAGAATTGATCGAGCTGCTCATTCAACTGCGCAGCCCGAAGCTGTCCAAAGACTTTAAGCCGACCGTGATTTATGAAATTTTGGAAAGCTCGCTGCCTCCGTTGACCGACGACGAGCTCCGCCATTTATCGGACACGATCGAAAACATGGACCAGGCGAAGCAGCAGCTTGAGCAGCTCGAACGCGACGAGCGGGCGTTGAAGCGTCTTTGCGATCAATACCGCCTTTACAACGAATATATGATCGCCGAAAAGGCGACAGAATACGTAAAAGCGGTCAAGCAAGCCGAACAGCTCGCTGCTGCACAACACCGCCTTCACGATGAAGAAGAGCAGGCGCGAAAGACGCTTGATGAGCTTGATGAGTCCATCACCCGCCTCCGCCGCGAAGAAGACGTGCTGCGTTCACGCGAAATCGACTTGGCTGGCCACGAAGTGTTCCAGCAAGCGGAGAAGTATGAACAGTTGAAAGCGGAGCGGCAGCGCCTAGAGGAGCGGCGGGAGCGGCACGAGCAGACGATCGCGGAAAAAGAACGGCTTGAGCGGCAGCATCGCCGCCGCCTCGATGAATCGGAAGCGCGGTTGGATGACCTTGAGCAGAAGCTTGAAGATGAGTTGGAGCAGTTGCGCATGGATGCCGAAGAAGGAGCGTTTCCCTTGCATGAAACGAACGAAGACGATTTTCACCGCCATCGCCAAAAGCAGCAGGAGTTTTCGTTTGCCGCTTGGAAGCAGGAAGCCGATCGTCATGTCGAACGGCTTGAGGGGCTGGCGCGCCTTTGGCGCAGGCATGACGATGTGAAACGACGCTATGAAGAAGCGAGCACCGAAGCGGGCGAGCGGCGGCGGGAAATGGACGAATGGCATCATCAGCAACAGAAATGGGAAGAGCTGCTCGAGCAGGAGAAAGAGCGGTTTGAACAAGCCGTGCTTGCCTGGGTCGAGCAAGGAGGAATCGACGTTTCCGAAACGGACATTCAGGCGTTTTTGCGACAAATGGGCGCCCTCTATGAGCTGTATTCGCTCGATGATCTGAAGCGCCCGTTCGTTCAAGCGTATTACGATGCCGTCGGTAAGAAAAAGGATGAGAAATGGCGGCTCGAACATGACATCCGTCTGTTGGAAGAGAAACGGGCAGAACGTGAGGCCGAACTGCGTCAATGGCGGGAACAACGCGACCCTGAACCCGAACGGGATGAACAAACGACAGCCGCCCGCTTGGCATTGGAACGGGAAGGGATTCCGTTTGTCCCGTTTTATGCCGCGGTCGAATTTGTCGACGATGTGCCTGACGATGTGCGCGAGCGGATCGAATCGGCGCTTTCGCACGCTGGGTTGCTTGACGCCCTCATTGCGGCCCGCGATGTCGACGTCGACTGCGACCGTGTGCTCATCCCGAAACCGGTTCATATGGCGCATACGTTGGCCGATTATTTGCGCCCAGATGCGGATGCCCCTGTGTCGGCGGAGCGGGTTGAGGAAGTGCTCCAAAGCATCGTGATCACCGATGCGGAACAAGAAGGCGGCATGACGATCGACGAAACAGGACGCTATTCGCTCGGCCTTGTCCGCGGCCATGCGCCGCGGAGAGCGCGGACGATGTTCATCGGCCGTGCGGCGCGCGAACGGTGGCGGCTTGAGAACATCGCGGCGCTGGAAGCCGAGATCGCCGCTGTGGGACAAGAGATCGACCGTCTAAGCGGTGAGCATCAGGCGGTGGAAGCAGCCATCCAAGCGCTTGCCGACTGGTTTGCGTCCTTCCCATCGGACCGCGATGTGCGCACCGCGTTTGAGGAAGGGCAAGAAGCCCGCCGCCAAGCCGAAAGCAAAGAACGGGAATGGAAGCGGCAAGAAGAAAAAGCCGCCCTCCTCGCGCGCGAATGGAAACAAATCAAACAACAGCTCCATGACGAGTCGGCCGAGCTTGATTTGGCCTTTACCTTGGACGGCTGCGAACAAGCCCAGCTCGCCATGAAATCGTACGTCCGCCATTTGCACGAACTCGAAGTGCTTTACCGCGAAACGCGCCATACCGAGGCCATGATCGCCCAACAGCGCGAGCGGCTCGCGGCGCTGGAAACGGAGATCGACGAAGCGAAAGGCGAACGAAATCGGATTCGGGATGAAAAAGAGCGGATCTCCTTGGAGATCGTTGAGATGGAACGGACGCTCGCCCAAATGGGAGCGGATGACATTCGCGCGGAAATCGCCCGCATCCAAGAACGATTGGCGTTTTTGCGCCAAGAAATTCCGCGCCTTGTCAACGAACGGGCGCGCACGGAACAGCGCCTCATGCGCTTAGTCGAAGAGCGGGAAAAAGGAGCGCAGCGGGAAGAGTTCGCCTGCCAGCTGGCCGCCATGTGGGAGCGGTCGTTTGCCGATGAAGCGGCGCTTGGGCTCGTGGATCTTGATCGTTCACGTTCGCTTTTGGAGCAGGCCAGAGAAGCGAAACAACGGTATGAAGCAGTGTTAAAAGAGACGCGTTCCTCGCTTTTGGCGCGGCTGAACACCGTCTTTTTCCAAGAGTCGTCCAACTTGACCGAATACCGGGCGTCCTTCGAGCCGCTGGAAGAACAAACGAAGCCCGAATGGACCGCCGCTGCCCCAGACGATGAGATGGCCATGAAAGCCGCGGACTGGCGGGAGAAACAAGAACGGCACGTCATTTATCTCGACTACAAAGGCCAGCGCGCCACGCCGTTTGCGGTGCTGGCGGAAGTGGAGCGCGACATCGTCTTGCAGCACGAGTATATGAAAGAACAAGACCGCGAGCTGTATGAGGACGTCATCTTAAAATCAGTCGGCCGCATTTTGCGCAGCCGCATTCAGCGCGCCGAACGGTGGGTGAATGATATGAATAAACTGATGGGCGGCCTCGACACATCATCAGGGCTTGTGCTGTCCATTCAATGGAAGCCGAAAACGGCGGAGACGGAAGCGGAGCTCGATACGAAAGAATTGGTGCGCCTGTTGCGGCTCGATCCGCGGCTGCTTAGAGAGGAAGATTTACAGCGAGTGACGAACCATTTCCGCTCGAAAATCGCCCGCGCCCGCGAATTGCTTGAAGAGCGCGGCCAAGGCAGCACGCTCCATCAAATCATTAAAGAAGTGCTCGACTATCGGAAATGGTTTTCCTTCACTTTGTACTATGAAAAAACAAACGAGCCGAAACGCGAGCTGACGAACCACCGCTTTTACCAATTCAGCGGTGGGGAAAAGGCGATGGCGATGTACATTCCGCTTTTCGCCGCGGCGTATTCGCGCTACCAAGAAGCGGGCGATGATGCCCCGTACATCATTTCGCTCGACGAGGCGTTCGCCGGCGTCGATGAAAACAACATCCGCAACCTGTTCGGACTTGTCGAACAGCTCGGCTTTAACTACATCATGAACTCGCAGGCGCTTTGGGGCGACTACGACACCGTGCCCGCGTTGTCCATTTGCGAACTCGTCCGCCCGCGCAATGCGTCGTTTGTGACCGTCATTCATTACCGTTGGAACGGCCGCGTCAAACAGCTGATGGTCAATGATAAAGAATGGGAGACGATCGAGACGTGAGCACGGCCAAGGAGGCGGCTGCCTTTTTCCGCTCTGAACCGGGCTTCCGCCGTCTGTTTATCGAGATGAAGCACAAGTACGAGTCGCTCGGCCGCGTCGGCGGCGCGGTGTCTTTAGAGGCGTTCACCGATGAAGAGCGGGAGGCGGTGGCCGCCTTTTTCGGCAAAGACGTCTCCCGCGTCTCCCTTATCGCGTTTGAAAAACAGCTCGGACAGACGAGGTTTGCGGGCGTTGGGCTTGTCGAGCTGCTTGAACAGTACTTCGGCGCCCCGCTTGTCTCAAACAAAGAACGGCGCCAGGCGGAGGAAGAGGAACGGGATCGTTTTTTTGCGCGTCTGACCGAGGAGCATCATTGGGTTGAGTCGGTCCGCCCTCAGCGCTTCGTCCAAACGGCGTACGAAACCGACCGCCGCAGCCTGGAGGAGGCCATCCGCCTTGTCAGCGCGGCTTTGGGCCGCCTCCCGCTCCCGTCATACATGCGCCTCCCGCTCTTTGCCCAGCAAGTGGCGGGCGACCCGCATGCGTTCGATTTGTCCACGCTACCGGGGAGATTGTTGCTTTCGGCATTGCAAGCGACCGTGCCCGGGGATTGGGACATGGCATCTGTAGAGAGCGTCAACGAGTTGCTCCAGTCCGTCGGCTTGCTCCGTGAGGATATCCTGAACTTTGTCACATGCGCCAACATTCTTGCTGAAACCAAGGACGGACCGCATCCTGTTTTCTCCGCTGCCTGGGAGGCGAACACAGCGCTGAACATGCCGCTTAGAGATGTGCTGTCGCTTGTCCGCGCCCGCCCTGCCCATGGGGGGACGGTGTACATTGTCGAAAACGCGGGCGTCTTTTCGACGCTGCTTGACACCCGCGCCCCGCTTGTCAGCACGAACGGGCAAATGAACTTGGCGACGATGAAGCTGCTCGATCTTCTCGCCTCTTCAGGCGCCAAGCTGTATTACTCCGGCGACTTCGACCCAGAAGGATTGGCCATGGCAGAGCGGCTGCAGGAGCGGTATGGACAGGCCGTCACCCTTTGGCGCTTTTCCGTCGAGGATTATAGGGCCGCCAACCCTGTCGTCGACCTCGCCCCCGAGCGCCTCGCCAAGCTCGCATCCGTAACGTCGACGCCGCTGCAGCCGCTGAAAGAGGAGATGGCGGAAACGAAAAAAGCGGGGTATCAAGAGGCAATTATCGGGAGGCTGACAGGGGATATCAACGGGTAGTCCATCCATGAGCCAGAGAAGGAGCCCGGAGCGATCGGGTCTCCTTCTCCAAAAGGAATTTTTGCGCATGCTCGTCCGTCTCGAACTGGACGAAGCGAAACAGCGGCTGTTGTTCGGTTTTTTTGAGACGTATTTGCGGCGATCCGAAGAGGAGGAAGCAAAACGGCGAAACGAGGTGAGCCAAATGGAAACGAAGGAAGCGAAACGTGTGATGGAGCTCATCGTCTCATACGAACAGCGGGGACTGGAAAAAGGAATCCAACAAGGAATCGAACAGGGGTTAAAGCAAGGGATGAAGCAAGGACGCCAAGAAGGGATCGAGGAAGGGAAGCTCGACGTGGTGAAGAGAATGCTGGCGAAAGGATACGATGTCGACACGATCCACGAACTGACCGGACTGCCGATGGAGAAGATTGAAAGGATGAAGGGGTGAGACGGCCCTTCGCCGTCAAGCCCCACATTGTCGTCGACCTCCAATCGTGCCAAAACCCCGGGGGATCGACGACAATGTTCTTTTGCGCCAAAATCCTACAGCCAACACGGCTGAACGATATTGACAGAATATTTGAAACGTGATATTCTGAAAACAGCCAAAAGGGGAAAAGCTTGATTTTATGCGCATTGTGTGGGGTTTTTATCGTACCTATGAGGGATTGAAACATGTTTCCCCGACCCTCACCCATTCCTAGTGTCGTCAGTTTTTATCGTACCTATGAGGGATTGAAACTCTCGTCCTCGAATAGTCCTAATAAGACGGCCATCAGTTTTTATCGTACCTATGAGGGATTGAAACGAAGAAAAATTAGCAAAAGCGCAACGTGTACTTTCAGTTTTTATCGTACCTATGAGGGATTGAAACTCTGTTGCTTGTTTCAAGAGAAAATCAAGTTGAGGCGTTTTTATCGTACCTATGAGGGATTGAAACAACGTCGAGCCTCTAGGTGCAGTGTAGGCCTCTTTCGTTTTTATCGTACCTATGAGGGATTGAAACTATCAACACCAAAAGACGGATCGCGGTCGTCATGAAAGGTTTTTATCGTACCTATGAGGGATTGAAACAAGAAAAGCCCCTAAAGGCCGTTAGGGGCGTTCACACGTTTTTATCGTACCTATATAAGTTGAAACTTTGTTTTACATCCAGTAGAGCGCCCGCTGCATTCTATCAAAATGACTTGTTATGAAGGAAAACAGAATCGAACAATCGGAAAATCTTTATTGCAACTTATATATGAGGGATTGAAACCGGTGGTTGCCCGCGGAGCTTCCTTGAATGAAGCCGTCGTCACTTTGGAAATCGTGCCAACCTTTGAATTGCGTAAGATCTCGGTGGATGTCGCGTTGCGCGTTTTTATCGTACCTATGAGGGATTGAAACTACCACAACTGAATCACTAGGTAATCACAACATCCGTGTTTTTATCGTACCTATGAGGGATTGAAACACATATTCGTCAATGTCAATGTAAACATTTGCCTCGTTTTTATCGTACCTATGAGGGATTGAAACATATAATAAGGGGAGAGGTGTTTCGCTAGAAGATATGTTTTTATCGTACCTATGAGGGATTGAAACTGTGGTGATGTTCTGAGATGTATGAGAAATTTTTTACTGTCGCTGTTTTTATCGTACCTATGAGGGATTGAAACACATAAGCACTACTTGTTCCTGTGAATCCTGTGATAGTTTTTATCGTACCTATGAGGGATTGAAACTTCTGCATCGATATTGTATATCATCACCAGATCACCGTTTTTATCGTACCTATGAGGGATTGAAACTTAAACTTTGCCTCGAGCTCGTGTCCGACGGCCTTGGTTTTTATCGTACCTATGAGGGATTGAAACATTTCTTCTTGATTTGGATTAACTTGATTTACCTCGTTTTTATCGTACCTATGAGGGATTGAAACAAGCGAAGCAGACGCCCACTTTGTATCCGAAATGCTCAGTTTTTATCGTACCTATGAGGGATTGAAACGATGAACAGACGCAAATGTTATTCCGCGGCATTCTTGTTTTTATCGTACCTATGAGGGATTGAAACACGTATCCGCGTCCAGGCGGATAGATGCATAGACGGTTTTTATCGTACCTATGAGGGATTGAAACCCTTCGCGGAAAACCGTGGTTGGCTGGACAGGGAAAAGTTTTTATCGTACCTATGAGGGATTGAAACTACGGCGACATGAAAAGAAGCGCAAACGACATACAAGCGTGTTTTTATCGTACCTATGAGGGATTGAAACCAATGCCCTAGCCCTTCTGTGATTTTTACACCGTTTTGTTTTTATCGTACCTATGAGGGATTGAAACCGGGATTTGGAGAGACAGAAAAAGGCGCTTGAGAGCGTTTTTATCGTACCTATGAGGGATTGAAACATTTTTTCGTTTTGCGCTTCCGTCAATGCGTCATGGGTTTTTATCGTACCTATGAGGGATTGAAACTTGAGGCGGGACCTAAAAAATTGGACGAGCTAACAAAGGTTTTTATCGTACCTATGAGGGATTGAAACAAATAAAAAGGCATAAATACATAAATACCCGTGGTGCTAGATAAACTCAAACAAGCATAAAAATAGCCCTTGCTGGCGGATCTCCTGTAGAATGAAAGTGCGACCTGCCATTCGAAAGGAGAATCCCCATGCAAGAGCACTTTCATTTTACTACAGATCGAGCCAAGATTCAAAAGCAATATGCCGCCATTTTCGTTTTTGTTTCTGCTCAACTTTCATGCATTCAGGTGCATCTTCATCGTCGAAATCGCCATTTGGTCAAGCAAGAGGACGCTGTCATCATCGCCATTCATCTTTTAGGAAAGCTTCTCGGTTTTACATCCGAACGGGCGTGGCATCGTTTTGTCACGGGAAATTTGTTCACAAACGGCTCGTTTCTTGAACGCTCCCGATACAACCGCCGCTGCCGGGCGCTTGGCTTCGCTATCAAATGGATCGCCGTCGTGAGCAAAACGCGGCCAACATCATGCCTATGCCGTCGTGGACAGCTTGCCGCTCCCATTGTGCCATACGGCAAGAATGCATCGCGTCAAGCGGTTTCAAGAGATCGCCGACATCGGGTATTGCGCTTCCAAAAAGCAATGGTACTACGGGTTGAAGCTGCACCTTCAAGTGACCGATCAAGGGCTGCCGATGGGATATGTTGTCACCGAAGCGTCTTGTCACGACCGGGTGGCCGCTGAAACCGTCATGACGCAAATTCCACATCCGTATAACTTCGGTGACAAAGGGTATATCAGCCAAACGCTGCGAAAGAAGCTGTACGAAGAGCACCGAGTCGCGTTTTGGACGCCCGTCCGAAACAATCAGCGAATTCGCCAATCGGATGCATGGAAACAATGGATGAAGCGAAAACGTAAAGTGGTGGAAACCGTGTTTTCGATTTTAGTCGATTCGTATCGGATCACCAAGATTCGCGCGAACTCGGTTTCTGGATTTGAAACGGCACTGGATGGTATTTTACTGGCTTACTCACTTGTTGTTCTCGGGCTAGTTGAGCGCTAAAGCTCAACTAGCACCACGGGTATCGTACCTATTGAGGGATGAAACCTGCCCCAGCATCATAAAACGTTCGGCGCTTTTTTGTTTTCATCAAATTTATAGGGAGTTACATGTCTTGTGGTAGTATAGTAATTCTGAATTTTATAAAAAACTCGTTTTTTATCCCAATTTTTTGTCTATATGGTATAATTAGATTAGTCCAAACGATACAGAGGGGTGATAGATTGATCGAAGCAATCGCCCGAATTGGAAAGATGGTGCTCGAGAAGAAGGGAGAAGCGTCGGTTATTGATCAGTTGGTTGAGAATCCAGGTTATCCTTCTTGTGTGCTCATCTCATTGCGTGTGGATGGTGAGGGAAGCGCCGTTTGGGAAGGATGCGAGGTTGAAGAATGCGGAAGCGATTATAAGAAATATTTGTTTCGTTCTGGATCAACGCGTGGAACCAATTATTCTCCCACAGCGAGAATTACGACGATCGAAAATACATATGATCAAAAAGTTCTCGGATGGTTTCGCAAAGTGAATCGAGTGATGGATGACCTGTTTCTTCGTTCCATTGAGCATGTGCTTGTGCAGCAACAAGAAGCCATTTTGCACGAAATGAAAGACAAGCTTTCGCTTTCCAGTGAACGTGCTATCGTCTCCCTGAAAATCAATGGTGCTTATTTGTACGATTGGACGCCATTTCAGGATGCTTTTTTGTATCTGGTGAATGAAAAGGATATGGAATTGGCAGCACACCATCAAGTGTGCGCCATTTGCGGAGAATGCAAGGAAACGGTGATCGGCAAGTTATCCGTTTTTCGCTTTTACACTTTGGACAAACCGGGGTTTATTACCGGGGGGTTTGATGAGGCAAAGGCATGGCGAAATTATCCTGTCTGTTTGTCCTGCAAATCCCATATTGAGGAAGGAAGAAAATTTATTGAATCATATTTGCAGTATCGGTTTTATGGGTTTTCTTATTTGGCGATTCCCAAGCTGCTGATTCCTGCTGGTCGTGATGTATTGGACGAGCTATTGGAGTATTTGGTTAGTGGGAAAAAGGATATCCGCATCCATCAAGATCAAGCCGAATCGTTTATGACCACGGAAGAGGATTTGCTTGGGACTTTGCAGGATTATGACAATTCTCTTTCTCTGCAGCTATTGTTTTTGCAGAAAATTCAAAGTGCGGAGCGGATTTTGTTGCTGATTGAGGATGTATTGCCGTCGCGAATTAGCGAGTTGTTCCGGGCGAAAAGGGTGACAGAAGCGTTGGTGTATGGCGAGGGGCGTCATCCTTTTCATTTTGGTTTTATTCGCACGTTTTTCCCTTCGGGTGTTTATGATAAGTACTTTTTGCAAGTGGTGGAGTATGTGTTTCAAAAGAAACCGTTATCCATTTCGTTTTTTGCTCCGTTTTTTATGAAACAGCTGCGGGCTGATTTTCATGGTTATGAAACGGGTGAAGGGTTGTTTGTGGTTAAAACGCGTCAAGCCATTGCGGCCATGATCTTTTTAGAACAGGCTGGAGTCTTGATGAGGAAAGGGGATCGGGTGGTGGAAGGAAAATTTGCGCATTTGTTTGAAGCATATGGAGGACAACTGGAGTCGCCCGAGAAACAAGCTGTTTTTCTGCTTGGAGCATTGACACAAATGCTACTGGACATCCAGCATCAACAACGCGGCAGCAAGCCATTCCTGAAACAACTCATGGGGCTTAAAATGGATCAGCAGGCCATCAAAGGACTGTTGCCCAAAGTGATTGGGAAACTGGAAGAATACGAGTCTTACTATGGCGGATATCGACAACTCGCTGAAGAAATCTCTCACTTATTCTTGTCCTCCTCCCCTAGATGGAAATTATCTGTCGATGAGCTGAATTTTTATTTTGCATGTGGGATGAACCTAGTATCGAAAGTCAGAGAAATTGTGTGGAACAAGGGGGAACAATCATATGGTGAAGCAACGTTCTGAGCTGCTCTTTTTGTATGATGTGCAGTGGGCCAATCCGAATGGCGATCCGGTAGATGGCAATAAACCGCGAATTGATGAGGAAACTGGGAGAAACATCGTCACTGATGTGAGGTTGAAACGGACAATTCGGGATTACTTGCATGAGTATCGCGGGCAAGAAATTTTCGTCCGTGAAATTGCGCAAGATGATGAGTATATTCAAGATGCAAAAGCGAGAGCGGAAGATTTTTTGATCAAAGACGGGGAAAAACTGGATAAATCAAAGTTGACCTTACATGAAATGAAAAAGATCATCAATGATGAAGTTCTGAGGCAATGCGTTGATGTAAGGCTGTTCGGCGTCACCTTGCCGATTGAGAAAAGCTCAAAAGAGAAAAGTTCGATTACTCATACAGGGCCTGTCCAGTTTAAAATGGGGCAGTCGCTTCATCGGGTGAAACTGGAATACATCAAGGGGACAGGAGCGTTCGCCTCAGGGGGGCAAATGACACAGAAAACATTTCGAGAAGAATACGTATTGCCTTATTCACTTATTGCGTTCTATGGGGTGATCAATGAGACAGCGGCTCGTTCAACGCGATTGACAGAAGAGGATGTGGAGTTGCTTGTTGACGCGATGTGGGAGGGGACGAAAAATTTAATTTCCCGATCGAAAGTTGGGCATGTCCCAAGGTTGCTTTTGCGTGTGGTTTATCAGGAGCCCCACTTCCATATCGGTGAACTGGATAAATACATTTCCCTGCATACTGAAAAAGCAGAAGAGGAAATTCGCGATGTCCAAGATTATGTGCTTGATGTGTCTCGACTCATCGAGGTATTGGCAAGGGAGAAGGAGAAGATTGCGAACATTGAGCTGCGGCAAGATGAAAGGCTTGTGTGCAGCGAACATCTCGCTGACCGATTGCGGCAAGAAGGCATTGTTGTGGATATTCGATCATAAGGAATGAGCGCGATGAATGTGCTTGTATTTGATATTCAGGCCGATTTCGGGCATTTTCGCCAGTTGTACTCGACTTCGTCTCCGCTCACCTATTCATTCATTCCGCCGACCGCGCTTTTTGGGTTGCTCGGTGCGATCACAGGGGTGGGAAAAGAGGAAAACGAATATTTGCGAGTGTTCAACCATGAGACAACCAATGTGGCCATACGCCTCATGGGTCCAGTGCGGAAGACAAGAGTGGGCATCAACTATGTGAACACGAAAGGGAACATATGGGTGCCGAAACAGCGGCGTGAAGGAGCGCGGACGCAAATTCGTGTGGAATTTTTGCGTTTTCCCCATTTCCGTTGCTATGTGTCGATGAATGACCATGAGCGATTTTCATACCTTATTGATCTCGTTCGGCAACACAAAAGCGTATATACTCCATGCCTTGGTTTGAGCGAATGTTTGGCGGATGTCCAGTTTGTCGCGATGGAAGAGTTTCGCTTCGTTGAAGTGGATGGAGAGGATCACGTGCCGATTTGTTCGGTAATTCCTGGAAAAGAGATGCGAGCGTTGAAAGTGGAGCCAGGCAAAGAGTATCGAAAAGAGCGAGTGGCTTGGAAGATGAATGCGGAACGGGTTGTTTCCCAGTACGAAGAGGTGGTGTTTGAGGCGGGAGGACAACCCATTCTCGCCTCTGTCCCCCATTATTGGGGAAATGAACAAGGAGAGCGGATCGTCTTTTTCTATTCCGATGGAAAGGGAGAGTAAGATGTATTCCCATCCCCATTATTTATTGTCCGAACATATGCGAGGGGTGGAGCAGCTTTCCTCCCTCTTTTTGTCTGAGAAATCCGTGCGCTTGGCAGAACCGATGCTGTTGAGTCAAATGAACCGCTGGATTGCGCTTTTCCATGATCTGGGCAAAAGCCATGCCTTCTTCCAGCAATACATTCAATCGCCTGATGCGTTTCAAGGTTCACCAGCGCTCAAAAGCCATGCTCTTTTATCGGCAGTCTTATTAGCGGTGTTCCTGAAAGAGAAGGGGATTGACGATTTTTGGCGGCTGTTGGCTTTTCTTGTCGTGAAACGTCATCATGGAAATTTAGATGATTGGCTGGAAGAGTTAAAACGGATGGGCGAGGAGACGAAGGCTTTGCTCAAGCGTCAAGTCGAAGCGGTCGATTATTCAGCGTTGGCGGAACAAATGGCGCTTGCTGGCTTTGAAAAAGAGGAAAATTGGACGAAAGAAACGTGGATGGCATGGGTGGATGAGTTTTTTACCGAGGCTCGGTCATTGCGCCGTTTCATCATGTCGTGGAATCGAAGAAACGAATCCCTTGTTCCGTATGTGCAAGCGTTGTTTCTTTTTTCTCTGTTAATTGACGCGGACAAGTCGGAAGCGGGGATTGTGCAGAAGCAGCCATGGTCATTTTCTAAGCGTAAAGATGTCCCTGTGGATCTCATTTTGCGCTACAAACAGCAGCAATCATGGCATCGAACAGGGCTCAACCAGCTAAGGGAACGGGCGTTTCAAGAAGTAGACAGGGCGCCGATTGATCTACGTCAACATTTTTACCGTCTGAATTTGCCCACGGGGATGGGCAAAACGCTGGCGAGTCTGCACTTCGCTTTGCGTCTGCGAGAAAAAATTGAACAGGAGCAGGGAGTCAAACCACGCATCATCTATAGCCTGCCATTTCTTAGTGTCATTGACCAGACAGCCAATGTGCTCAGAGAAGTGTTTTCTGTCAATGGAGTTGAGGAAGATCGCCAATTGTGGCTCGCGCACCATCATCTCGCTGACATTCGTTATACGACCAAACAAGATGATGAACGATATGATGTCGATTATGAAGCTGCCAAACTATTGATCGAAGGTTGGCATTCGGAATTGATTGTGACGACTTTTGTTCAATTGTTTGAAACCATCTTTTCCAACCGTAATGCCTCCTTGCGCAAGTTTCATCGGTTGGCCAACTCGATTGTTCTCATTGATGAAGTGCAGGCTGTTCCTCACCGATACTGGTTGGCCATTCGTCAATTGTTTGCGGTCATGGCAGAAGAACTTGGTTGTTATTTTCTTTTCAGTTCGGCCACCGATCCGAAATGGTTTCCGGAGGCGGTTTCGCTCGTGGATGAACAGGTGTATTTTCAACCACTTTCCCGTGTGACGTTGTATCCCCACATCGATGAGTCTTGGACAATCGAGGAGTTTGCTCGCCGAATACAATGGGAAGAGGGAAAAACCTATTTATTCATTCTCAATACGATTGAAAGTGGGAAAGCGTTCTACCATGCACTTCTCGAGGAGGGGGTCGACGAGACAGAGATCACATTTCTATCTACTCATATTCCTCCAAAAGAGCGCCTTCGCCGAATTATGGCAGTGAAACGTGGAGAGTATCGAATTGTCGTCAGCACCCAGCTGATTGAGGCGGGCGTAGATGTTGACTTTGACGTAGTCTATCGTGACATAGCACCGCTTGATTCCATTCAACAAGCTGCCGGGCGGTGCAATCGCCATGGACGGCGTAAAGGAGAAGTTCATGTGGTGCGCTTGACAGACAACAGGCGGTTATATGCAAGTTATATTTATGATGCCATACGACTCGATATTACACAAAAATTGCTAAAGGGGAAGAGGGAAGTAGAAGAGGGGCAGTTTTTACAACTGATTACATCCTATTTCGAAACATTGGCGGCTCGGATGAGCAATGCGGAATCGGAGCGGTTGTTAAAAGGGATGATGACGCTGTATTTCGATGGCGAGGAAACGATTGATCGAATTCCTGTGTCTCATTTTCGTTTGATTGAGGGAGATGGAGAAAAAATCAATGTCTTTATTGAATTGGATGAAGAGGCTGCTGATGTGTTTCGTGAATATGAGGAGATTTTGCGCCTTGGTGACCGTTGGGAACGTCGGAAACGATTCGCCGCTCTAAAAAGTAGATTTTCCCAATACGTGATTGCCATTCCTGCGAAAGTGGATCATCGGCCGCCGATTGTCCACGGCATCGGGTATGTGGGGAGAGATTCATTGAACGATTTTTACGACGAGACGCTTGGTTATCGGACAAAAAGCGAAGGATTGATTTGGTAGGTGGGTTCAATGGAGTATGAAATGCCTGTCACCGGCACGGATATTTGGTACTACTACATTTGTCCGCGTGAAGTATGGTTGATGAAACATCAAATTGCCCCCGATCAAGAAGACGAAGCATTGGAAATCGGACGATTTCTTTCTGAAACTTATTATGCCAGGGATAAAAAAGAGCTATCGATCGGCCATATTGTCATCGACCGCATTCGTCAGGAAAATGGCGAACTGGTTATTGGAGAAGTCAAAAAATCGTCCAGTTATTCTAAAAGCGCCCGAATGCAGCTGCTGTACTATTTAGATACATTAAGGCAGGCAGGGATTGAGGCAAAGAGAGAATTGTTGTTTCCGAAAGAGCGGAAGAAAGAGCAAGTCGAATGGACAGAAGAAGCGCGAAGTGAGTTGGAACGCGCCATTACAGACATCCGTCGCATCGCGAGAATGCCTGTGCCGCCACCGCCAAAAAAGATCTCATTCTGTGGTAAATGTGCCTACCGTGAATATTGTTGGGCGGAGGAATAAACCATGAAGAAAACGCTGTATATTTTCCAAAATGGCGAACTGCGCCGCAAAGACAATAGTCTCTATTTCGAAACGGAAGAGCGCAAGCGGTATATTCCTGTTGAAAACACGAATGACATTTATATTTTTGGCGAGGTGGACGTTTCGAAGCGATTTTTGGAGTTTGCCGCACAAAAGGAAATCATCGTTCATTACTTTAACCATTACGGGTATTACGTTGGTTCTTTTTATCCACGGGAACACTTGAATTCAGGTCATGTCGTATTGAAGCAGGCGGAACATTATCTTGATCCTCGAAAACGGTTGGAACTTGCCCGTCTGTTTGTCCAAGGCTCCATCCGTCAAATGGAGCGGGTGCTAAAATATTACCGCCCTCGTCTTTCCGAACCAGAGGAATTGGAAAAGGCGCTGCAATCGATTGAACAAGAAGAGGCGAAGCTTGATCAGGCGGAAACGGTGGAGCAGTTAATGGCGGCAGAAGGTCATATTCGCGAGGCATACTATGCATCGTTTGATTCCATCATTCGCCATCCGGACTTTGTGTTCGAGAAACGGACAAAGCGTCCTCCACATAACCGTTTAAATGCGCTGATCAGCTTTGGAAATTCGATTGTGTATACAATGTGCCTCAGTGAGATTTATAAGACATATCTAGACCCGCGCATCGGGTTTTTGCACAGTACGAACTTTCGCCGTTTTTCCTTGAACTTGGACATCGCGGAAATTTTCAAGCCGATCATTGTAGATCGCTTGATCTTTGCATTAGTGAATAAGAAAATGCTGTCCAGTAAACATTTTGAGAAGTTGACAAACGGCATTATGCTGAATGAAGAAGGAAGAAAACTGTTCGTCAGTGAACTTGAGAAGAAAATGCAGACAACAGTCCAGCATCGTCATCTTGGCAAGTCTGTATCCTATCGCCGTTTGATTCGACTTGAGCTGTATAAAGTCCAAAAGCACATCCTTGGTGAAAAAATGTACGAGCCGTATGCAGCCCGCTGGTAGGTGGAGTCATATGTTTGTGATTCTCGTGTATGATTTTAACGAAAAGCGAGTGGCAAAAGCATTGAAAATTGCCCGCAAATATCTCCATTGGGTGCAAAACTCTGTATTCGAAGGAGAAATTACGTCAGCCAACTACGAAAAATTAAAAATGGAATTGCGACAACTTATGGATCCTGATGAGGATTCAGTCATCTTTTACACATTTCGCACGCAAAAGTATTCAAAAAGGGAAGAAATGGGGATGAAAAAAGGTGGAGATGAATTCATTCTATAAGTCAAATGGTATACACTAAGGAAGGCAGGAAAAAACATGAGATTGACAGTGACCATGAGCGGACGGCAAGGGACGGTTTCCTTGCCGCTGCATTATCAGCATTTGTTGCAAGGATTATTGTACCGTTCGTTAGAGAATGAACAATTAGCCGCGTTTTTGCATGACAAAGGATTCCGTCACGGGAAACGGTCATTTAAACTCTTCACATTTAGCCGTTTATTTGGAACGCATCAAGTGAATCGAGAAAGGAAAACAATTCATTTTTTGGGGGATTTCCAATGGCATATCGACACCGTTCTCCCAGAACTGACTCAACAACTTGGGCAGCGATTCTTGTTGCAGAGAGAGATTGAGCTTTACGGACAGTTGATCGAAGTGAAAAGTGTCAAAATGGAGAACATCGACATACGCGAAAACGAAATGAACATTGTCATGCTCTCTCCATTGACCGTATATAGCACATATGAAACGTTCGATGGAAGAAAGAAAACGCAATTTTTTGATCCCGATGATGAGGTGTTCCCCCACCTGATTGAATTGAATTTCCGTCATAAATATGAAGCATACTACGGTGTTCCGCCGACGGAAAGACTGTTGATCGAGCCGATTCACGTTCATCATCGTCATCGTGTGGTGACGATGTTCAAGAATATATATATTACAGGATGGCTTGGCTATTACCGCCTCTGTTCTTCGCCAGAACAGTTGACATTTTTATATCATGTCGGTCTAGGTGGCCGAAATTCACAAGGATTCGGCATGTTTCGCCTCAAAAGTGGATAAACGAGTCACGGATTGTCGTCGACCTCCAATCGTGCAAAAAACCCGGGGGATCGACGACAATGGTTTTTGGTGGTTCAGACTTACAGCCATCGAGGTTGAAGGTTATTGACAGAATTTTTGAAATGTGGTATTCTGAAAACAGCGCTAGATCGAAATGCTTGATGCAACAAGCATTTTTGGGGTTTTTATCGTACCTATGAGGGATTGAAACCCATCTGCTCCACGATGGGCTTCTCTCGTTCCTCGATCAGTTTTTATCGTACCTATGAGGGATTGAAACGATAAGGAAACTCATAATAAATTCGTAAACGATGAAGGTTTTTATCGTACCTATGAGGGATTGAAACACGATGAAAAGAACGGCATAGAACTCTATTTTTCCGTTTTTATCGTACCTATGAGGGATTGAAACTTATCCGCGATTCGGAATGCCTTGACTTGCTCTTCCGTGTTTTTATCGTACCTATGAGGGATTGAAACTCAAATACCGGTAAATGCCCGTGACTTCGACCAATGTTTTTATCGTACCTATGAGGGATTGAAACTCTAATCCATCAGTGAAGCTATAGACAAGTTTGACAGTTTTTATCGTACCTATGAGGGATTGAAACACGTATTGAAGGCATTTGTTGGCGGCGCGCTGGCTGGTTTTTATCGTACCTATGAGGGATTGAAACATGCCTCTGCGGACGGTTCTTTTCGATCACCGACACGTTTTTATCGTACCTATGAGGGATTGAAACGAAGATTCCAAAGTGGAAAAAGTTAGCAACGTTCCTGTTTTTATCGTACCTATGAGGGATTGAAACTTAGCGACAATTTGAATGTGTCGAGCAATTTCTTGGTTTTTATCGTACCTATGAGGGATTGAAACATGGATTGGATAACCAAAGATTGGAAAGAGTGATAGAGCGTTTTTATCGTACCTATGAGGGATTGAAACAACGCCATATAAGCATTGGCGAACGTTTCAACCTCGTTTTTATCGTACCTATGAGGGATTGAAACTTTCTCAATATCATATTACATCAGAAAATCCCTTCAAAGTTTTTATCGTACCTATGAGGGATTGAAACATTTCCAAGCTCACACACTCTTGGCTCATTTCCACTTGTTTTTATCGTACCTATGAGGGATTGAAACGAAAGATGACGCCAACTGTACTCCGGTTTTGGAAGAGTTTTTATCGTACCTATGAGGGATTGAAACACCCCTGTCCGATTTGCCAAAGCTCCGCGTCAAATGTTTTTATCGTACCTATGAGGGATTGAAACTTTGGCTGGCGTTTCTTTTTTCTCTTCAGACTTAGGTTTTTATCGTACCTATGAGGGATTGAAACCGTCAAAGTGTCTGTCGTATCTATAGCTATATACTTCAGTTTTTATCGTACCTATGAGGGATTGAAACCAGCCTGCGACGAGTGGTTAAACATGCGCATGATCGTTTTTATCGTACCTATGAGGGATTGAAACCGATAAACTCCGCCTTCGTAACGTAATCCTGGAACGTTTTTATCGTACCTATGAGGGATTGAAACATACCGATTAATCCTCGCCGTTGCTCCGAATTTGTGTGTTTTTATCGTACCTATGAGGGATTGAAACATTTTGAAGAGCTTGAAAAAATTGCTGATACTTCCCGCGTTTTTATCGTACCTATGAGGGATTGAAACCACGAGAAGATCCAGTTATTTTTGTCTTCAAAGAAGCGTTTTTATCGTACCTATGAGGGATTGAAACACACAACGGTGCGGACGTATCAGCTGACGCCGGAACGTTTTTATCGTACCTATGAGGGATTGAAACAATCCAAATCTAGAAATGCTCGCGCGATCTCAAAAGTTTTTATCGTACCTATGAGGGATTGAAACAGATACATTTCAAGGCTTTCTAATTTTTCCTCCAACGTTTTTATCGTACCTATGAGGGATTGAAACTTTTTGCCTGCGGCGGTCAAGCCAATCTATGATGTTTTTATCGTATCCACAAGGAACTGAACCCTCTCCATCTTCGCGCGCAGGTGTGATGGGGGGCTCGTTGTTATCGCAGAGTTAGTTCAGACCACATCTCTCATTTGCTTCGTTTGCGGTGATGAAGCATTGTGCGTAACGGATGGGCGCCTGCGGAACAGGCAGTACAGCATTCTAAGTTGGGCAAAGGCATTTCTAGTCTCACGGGTTGCCTTTCTAAGTGACGGGAGAAAAAATAAGATGGCAGCGATCTATGTTGGCGGCATCTTTCGATCGAGGGAATCCCTTCTGAGCAGGGGATTCTTTTTTTGTGTTTCGTCCTCCGACGTTGTTTTGCGTCGCTCCTTAAAAGGGGGAAGCAACGGAAAAACCAGCTGGAAGAGACGCTCTTTTACTTTCGAGGGCCCTTGTTATTTTCCATTCGCCTTCGCGAAGTTGGGTGGAAAATTCGTTTTTCACCCGTCTCTTCAGTGGGAAAATGTTTGAAATTGTTAAAAATATCCTCCTCTATAATTGAAAAATAGGATATAATTGATATAAACATAGCTATATTTTCCTGAGATGAAAGAAATATGGAGGGGAAGGGCGGTTGTACCAGCATATTGTTGTAACGTGTGGTGTGTCGTTGCTGACAGGAAACAGGAACGTTTTCTCGATGAATCGGGATGAAATCATGGGGGAGATTCGTCCTTGGTTGAGCGCGACCAACATCGACGAGGAAAAACAACGAAAAATTGATCAATGGATTCGCCATGCCGGGCAGTTTGCTCATGAGGCCGCCCGAGATCCCAATCGTGTGTCGGCGGAATATTCGATGATTTACGAACTTCGTAGACAAGGGAAATTGGCGGAAAGGCCGACGGTCGTTCTCATTGTGACGGAAACGGTTGGGGGACGGATTGTGGAAGCCATCTTGACGAGGTTGCTTGAGGAGGACTTTCAAGCAAATGTCCGCATTATATATGTGGACGTTGATGTGAACCATCCGAGACGGATGCAGGAGACATTGGGAGAGTACATGTGGAAGGTGGCGGATGCTCTCTCCCACGGGGAACCGTCAACAACTTGTTTTGCGCCGATTGGCGGGTATAAAGTGATGACATCGTTGGGCTACATCGTCGGGGCATTTCTGCACTATCCGACAGCTTATATGCATGAGGACGGCCAAGTGTTACATGAGATTCCTCCTGTGCCGATACATATTGATGAGCAATTTGTTCATGATCACTTTGATCTGTTGCGGAAATGCCAAAAGGACATGGTTGATGCGGATTCGCTTTCTTACCGCGAAAAACAATGTATTCTTCAATATCCGTCTTTGTTCCAGCAAGAGGATGGTCTTGTGTATTTAAGTGCATTTGGACAATTTTTGTTTGAACATGAAAAATATAAACATTTGTTTGCGACCACGTACCTTGTATCCAAACAAGTCGCCAATATGTTGCAACACAATCATCACCAGTTGCTGTTTGTGCACCAACAAATGCGGGAGCTGGTAAAAAAGCTGAAGCATGAAGAGGGAGACATGGGCGTTTTGTACCACGAAAAGTCATTCAAAACGATTGATGTCCGAAAAGTGAAATATCACTTGTACAAAGGAGCGAGCAACGGACAGACGGCGTTTCGCCTTGCTTACCGATACGATGAAAAAGAAGATTGCTTGTATGCCAACTATTTATGGCTTGACCATAACCGATATGAGCGGGAAGCGGAAAGAGGAAAAGGGATTTATGAAGAGGATTCTGAGTTTATCGATATCACGAAACAATTGGCGGGAGTGGGGAGATAAGCGTGGGGAGAAGGGTATTGTTGTCGTTTCTTGGATTGAGCGATTATGAATATTGTTATTACACATACGAGGGCAAATCGTCTTCTTATACGCGTTTTATCCAGACAGCGGTGTATGAGTTGTTTCGCGGGGATGGACCGATGGATGTGGTGGTGTTTGCGACGAAAGAAGCGCGGGAGCGGAATGGGCGAGACCGCTTCAAAGGGGAGGAGCGGCTGGAGGGCTTGATCACCGCTTTTCAGCGCATCGCTCCTGAGGCGAATGTGAAGCTCGTGGAAATGGAAAGCCGTCAGGATGAACAGGCCAATTGGCGGTTGTTTGACTGCATTCTGAATGAAATTCGGGAAGGGGATACGATTTATTTTGACATCACCCACAGTTTCCGTTCCATCCCGTTTGTCGCGCTCATCGTGTTGAACTACGCCCGCTTTGTGAAAAAAACGGACATTGGCGCGATCGTTTACGGCTGGTTTGAAATGCTTGGGCGTCCAGCCGATGTCAAACAGTTGCCTCCAGAACGGCGGTTGGCGCCGATTGTCAATTTGACAAGCATGGCGAGGCTGCTCGATTGGACGAACGGGGTCGATCAATTTTTGCGCACGGGGGATGCCTCCATCATCCAGGCGCTGACCGCGAAAGAAAACAGCGAAGTGTTCCGCAATCCGTCTTCGAGCCAGACAATGCGAAACGAAGTGAAAGAATTAAATCAGTTGACGAAGCAGCTTGATCAGACGGAAAAAGTGATCCGCACGTGCCGAAGCTTGCAAATCGATGAAGAAGTGCAGAAATTTCATGAACAGCTCGGCCGCGTTCGCTCAGCGTCGGCGGAAGCGATTAAACCGCTTGTCCCATTGTTGGATGTGATGGAGAAAAAGTATGCGATGTTTGATGATGATCCGATCATGAACAGTTGGAAGGCTGTGCGTTGGTGTTTGGACCACGGATTGATTCAGCAGGCGCTGACGATGTTGGAGGAAAATGCGGTGACGGCCGTTTGCCGGGTGTTGGGGCTTGATTTGCGGAATGAGAAGGCCCGGGGAGATGTTCATTCGGCTATTGAAATTTTATTGCGAGATATTCCGAAAGAGGAATGGCGCGTTCGTTCCGTAGAGCGGGTTGAACAAATAATCGATTTCTTGTCTCCTTATAAGGGCGACTTAAAACGATTTAGCACGCTTAAGGAGCGGCGCAACGACATCAATCATGCTGGGGCGCGGCCGCAACCGCTAAAGGCGGAAAAGTTTTGGCCTGATGCGGAGCAGTCGTTCCGAGAACTTGGTGCGTTTTTTGAACGTATGTCAGCGCTCGCAAAAACGATGCAAATCTCAAAGGAGAATGCGTGATGGCCTATCAGGAAAGCGGGGTAACAGCTGTTGCTCAGTCGTCATATCCGCTTGTTCTCTTGACGCCGGCCGCCATTCACGGCGCTGATCCGAGGGAGAAGGCGGAGTTTCGCCTTCCGTCGTTGCGAGGGGTATGGAGGTACTGGTGGCGGACGCTGCAGGATGAACCTCATCACGAAAAGTTGCTTGCCAAGGAGGAAGAGTGGTTTGGCGGCACGAGGAAAACAAAGCAGCAATCGCCTGTCCATCTAACGTTGGCAAGAGCGATGGAAGGGACAAAGAAGGAAAATATTTTGCCGCATCGTACGTCTCCAACGTTTGTTCCGGCGCTTCCTGCCGGCGGGGAGGTGACCGTGACGCTCTCGGTGCGGAAGCGTCATCAAGAGCGATTGGCGCAATATGATTGGCACTTTCAATATATGCTTCACCTCGCCAGCTTCGGACAGCGGTCGCGCCGCGGGTTTGGAGCTGTCCAATGGACGGGGCATCAATGGGATCACGTTGAGGAATACGGTGAAAGTTTGCGTATGACGCTCGAACGCATCGGGGCGGCGGATGCGTTTTCCTTTGCGGCTCACGGCCGCCTTGTGGCACGACGTGAAGACATCGCAACACCTCATCCGGTATTGTCCGCGGTGTGGGTTGGAGAAGGAAAAGAGAGCGCGGCGGAAGTGGTGAAGGCGTTTGGCAGGGCGTCGCATGAAGCGAACCGCTACGGGAGCCTTGGGTTCGTGCAAGGAAGCCAAAAGCTTGCTTCCCCATTATGGTGCACGGTGAGAAAAATCGGAGGCCGCTACTATCCGATTGTAACAGAAGTGAGAAACCATGACTCGCGCTACAGCGAGCCGCGCTATGAGCGAGATCGAAACCGGTTTTTAGAGATCGTTGGGGTGAGGGTATGACCAATCGCTATATCGTCATTTTTACGGTCGGGCCTGTGCAGTCGTTTATCGCTTCAGCCCGCAAAACGGAAGATTTTTGGAGCGGAAGTTATATTTTGTCCCATTTGGTGCGAGAGGCGATCAAACAGTTTTACCAGTTGGATGCCAACTGTGAAGTCGTCTATCCGCTCGTCACAAGGGAGGAGTTGCGGTCGCCATCTGCGCGGGATTTTCGCATTGCTTCGATCCCGAACCGCGTGACGGTGGTGATGGAGGGAACAGAAGAAAAGGTTGGCGGCTGGCTGCGCGAAGTGGAGGACAATGTTCGCCAAGTGTTTCTGGACTTCTGCTTTCAAGCCATTCGACGCGTGTTTCCACATCTCACTGCCGAAGAGTATGAATGGCTGGAGATGATGGTGGAACAGCAAGTGCAGTCGTTTTTAGAAGTGTACTGGGTCGCTGAACCGTATGAGCCGTCCGCTTCGTTCCGGACCGTGCGTGAACGCGCCGAACGGCGGTTGGGGGCGCTGAAAAATGAGAAGCATTACATTCCTGTTTCCCAATTCGGCCTTGTTTGTTCCGTCTGCAAGGAAAGGGAGGCGCTGCGGCTTGCCGAGATCAAGGAAACGGATCATTACGGTGAGATCAAGCGGAAAACGCTCCACCTTTGGAAGCGGCGGGCGGAGAAATTTCAAGGAGCTGGAGGCGAAGAAGACGACCGCCGCTCGGGACGAATCAAGGACAACGAATTTTTATGCGGCATTTGCTTAGGCAAACGGGTGGCCCGCGATTACTTCTCCGCTTTGTTTGGCGCTTCGGTTTTGTCGTTTCCGTCTGTTCTCGAGATCGGAGCGGGCGATTATTACGCTGTGCTCATGATGGATGGGGACAACATGGGGAAATGGTTCTCCGGGGAACGGAAAGAGGAGTATAGTCAAACGAGCCAAAAACTGGCCCGGTTTGCGAAGGAAATCGTTCCGCGGATTGTCGAAGAACAGTGCCGCGGCAAGCTCGTTTATGCAGGGGGGGATGACGTCCTTGCCTTCCTGCCGACCGAGACGGTGCTGAAAGCGGCTGAGGAGCTCCGATTGGCGTTTGGCGATGAACGGAAAGGATTAGGTCATGGAGCGACCGCCTCGTTTGGCGTGGTCATCGCTCACAAAAAGTCGCCGCTCCATCTCGTTCTTAACACTGTCAGAGCGTTGGAGAAAAAGGCGAAACAGTATTCCAACGACAAGACGGGGCAGCGAAAGGACGCCCTTGCTTTAGCGCTTCACACCCGCTCTGGCGAGATTTCGGAAGCGGTTCTCCCATGGATGATTGGAGGAGAGAAGGTTTCACAATTATTGGATCAATGGATTAATCTGTTGAAAACATCCCTGTCGCCGAACTTTATTTTTCATTTCGCTTCCGCGTTTGCCCCGCTGCTGCATGAGCGGCACTGCCCTAAATGGGAGAATGGCGACATGCTCGCGACAGAGCTTCGGCGTTTGCTTAAGCGGTCTGTAAAAGAGGGAAGCCATCTGAGCGCCCAAGAGATCGCCCATCACACGCAAGTTCTTTTGTCTTTGCATGAAGCGGTTCGCAGCGGCTATGACTTTTTGTATCTGTTAAAGATATTGACCTTTTTCAAACGGAGCGAGGGGAACGGGCAATGACAAAATTAGTCTTGACACCGGTAGACACGTTTTTCTTTAAAAACCATCATGCGACGCAAGCGGGGGAGGCGACGGTGATGGAGTCGATATTCCCTCCGCGCCCGAATACGATTTACGGCGCGCTGCGGGCGGCGTACATTTATGCGTACAGCACGTTTGACGACTTTGCGAGGGGCAGTGATGAACAGGTGAGGAGATGGATGGGCACCCCGACAGAGCGGGGGCAGTTCTGTCTCCATTATTGCACGCTGGCGAAAGAAGACGTCTTGTTCTTTCCCCTGCCCTTTGATTATCAAGTCATAGAGGAGGAAAAATCGCTCAAAGCGTATCCATTGCGGCTTGTCAAAGACCGAAAGCCTTCATCATCTGCTTCGATGTGGCGTCTGGCTTCTTCGCGGCGTGACAAAACGAAAAGTCCGCAGCACTATTACGTCCCGATGGAGGAATGGAAGCAGGCGCTTCTTGAGAATAAGCCAATCTCTTCCCTTTGTTCATTGTCATCGTTCATCGCTCGGGAAGATAAGGTGGGAATTCAACTCGACACGTCCAGCCGAACAGCCCAAAAGGGGCTTTTATACCGGGTGGCGAAAGGGCGTTTTGTAGACGGGGCGTCCCTTGTCGCTTTCGTCGGTGATGGACCGGATTTCTCTGATGTCAAGTGGGCTCGGATCGGCGGGGAAAACCGGCCGTGGTCTGTCCGCCAGCAGCCGGAAATGCTTCGTATATGGAATCCGGACGAGAAAAAGAGGATTGAACAAGACATCGAGCGGACGAGGCTGGCAAAGATTATCTTTTTGTCCCCTGCGATTTTCGCCAACGGCTCTCGTCCGATTGCGATGGACGGTGATCGGTGGACATGGCCGAACGGAGCGGTGGTGACATGGCTTGCCGCTTCCATCGGACGACCGGAGTTGTACGGAGGATGGGACATCGTCCGACATCGTCCAAAACCGCGAAAATGGATGGTTCCAGCGGGTTCTGTCATTTACGTGAAGATCGAGCGGGATGATGATTTGCCCCATGTCTTTTCTGCCCTTGACGGTGTTCATTTCACTGATGAAGGGGCGGAGGAAGGGTTTGGGTTTGCGGTGATCACGAGTGCGAAAGAAAGCGAGGAGGAGTTGTAATGTATTCGATCGTACGGCCTTTTCTTATGCATGCCATTACGTCTGTCCATGCGGGGAGCGGGAGCGAGATCGGGTTTGTCGACTTGCCTATTCAGCGAGAGAAGCATACAGGATTTCCAAAAATCGAAAGCTCCTCGCTCAAAGGGGCGCTTCGATATCATATGACAGAGTCGCTTCCTGAAGATGGGAAGAATCCTGAACGGAAGAAGCTTGAACTGATTTTCGGCGCGGACAAAGGACAGGAAAGCGTCACACAAGCGAGCGCCATTGCTCTGAGTGATGCACGTGTTTTGCTGTTTCCGGTTAAATCGCTTCGCGGCGTATTTGCTTGGATTACGTGCCCGTTTGTGATTGAGCGGTGGAATCAAGAGATGAGCGTCCATCAGCAATCGATCGGGAAAGAAGTTCAACTTCTTCCGATGCCCGCACCGAACACGGTCAGTTCCGACCGGTTGATGGCGGTCAATGGACGCATTGTGTTGGAGGAGTATGCGTTTTCGGTCACCGTCTCTTCTGAAGCGAAACAGCTGGCGGAACAACTTGCCGCCCTCCTTGGGGAGCATTGCCGCCTGCGTCTTGTAGATCGACTCGTTGTTCTCTCCGATGACGATTTCACGGATTTCGTCAAATTGTCGACCGAAATTAACGCGCGCATTCGCATTTCAACGGAGACAGGGACCGTTGACAACGGTGCGCTCTGGTATGAGGAAAATGTTCCGCCAGAAACGGTTTTTTACAGTTTCCTCTACATTGGTGATGTACGGGGAGACGGAATAGACGGTCTTGCGAAGGCTGCGGATATTGAACGGTACTTTCTGAATGAAAACAAATTTCCATCCGTCTTTCAGCTTGGCGGGAACAGTACATTAGGTCGCGGAATGATGAGAACGATTTGGGTGTGAACGGAGGAGAAGCCATGGAAACAAACGTGAAGCGTGTGGGGATTGAGAACGGGCGAGCCGCATTTGCGTTTCAAGAAGTGAAACAGGCAAAAGAACGATTGAGAGGAAGCTTCGAAAACTATCGTTCTTACGTCAAAAAAATGCCGTCCTTAATTCAAGTCAACGGTCTCGGACAAGCATTGGCGTTTTGTTTTCAAAAAGGGAAGGAATACAAGGCGATTTATCAATCCCTCGCAAAATGGATGAGGGAACAGTTTCCGGATCAATTTTCATCGGCAAACCAAGAACTCGTCGAGGCTGTCGTCAACTTATCGAGCGCTGATTACCGGTTATGGACGATGGAAGCCATGGCGCTGTTAGATTGGATGCGCAAGTTTGCCGACGGGATGGCGAAAGACGATGCAAAGGCGGCAGAGTAAGGAGGGGAGGGCATGCTTTTTCATCCAAAGGACACCCTAGAAGTCGTGCAAAAGGCCAATAAATCGATCGGGCATTTGGCGTACCATCTCCATTATTTTATTGAGCATCGGTGGAATGACCGTAAAAAAGTGTGGGAACCTTCGAAACAGTTGAAATCCGCCCCGATTCTCCCAGAGCTGAAAGAGGTTGGCGAGCAGCTGCGGGCGCAGCGAGAACAGGCCATGGTGGAATGGGCGCAAACAGGGGGAGTCAAGAAGCTGAAAGCCCGCCTCTCTGGTCGAATTGTCCACGGACTGGGCGCGGGGCATGTTCGCGAGACGTCATTGACGATCCACCCCGTGTACGGTCTTCCTTACATTCCTGCCTCCAGTCTGAAAGGCCTTGTGCGCCATTGGTTTATCGAGGCGTATTGCGAAGGGGACGAGAAACGGCTCGGCGAGCATGAAGATGGATGTGCGATTTTTGGGACGCAAGGCAATAAAGGACAGGTGCAGTTTTACGATATCTTTCTCATCGATGGCTTGCGGTTGGAAAAGGATGTGCTCGCTGTACATATGAAGGAGTATTATGAGGGAAAAAACGCTGCGACAGATAATCAAAAACCTGTTCCCGTTTCGTTTTGGACGGTCATGGCTGCAGAGGTGGACATTTATTTAACGGCTCATGGCTTTCGAGACGATGAAAAAACTACCCGGTTGTTAGAGGCAGCATCGTTATATACCAAACAGGCGTTGATGGAATGGGGGATCGGTTCGAAAACATCTTCGGGATATGGTCGATTTTCTGAGGTGGACGATGTGACAGAAACGGAATTCCTCCCAATGGTGCAAAAAGAACGCGCCCGTCTTGAGCGCCGGAAAATCGAGCAGGATATGTTGGAGCGAAAGAGACGCGAGGAAGAAGAACGAGCAAGGCTGGCTCTTCTCTCCCCCGAAGAACGGTTGGTGGCCGAAATTGAACGGTTGACTGACAGCGAAACGGATAGGCAGCGAAGCAAGGATAGCCTTTACCAACAAGTGATCGAGCAGCAAAACAAACAAGCCGCCGTTGCGTTGCAGGCGTATTGGAAACGCATCGGAGAATGGGGAAAAGCCGTCAGCAAAAAGCAAAAGCAAAAAATGGACAAACTTCAACAACTGTTGGAGGAAAAGTGAGGGTCTTGCGATTGTCGTCGACCCCCAATCGTGCAAAAATCCCGGGGGATCGACGACAATGTTTTTTGCGCCAAAAATCCTACAGCCATCACGGCCGAACTGTATTGACAGAATTTTTGAAACGTGATATTCTGGAAACAACCCAAAGGGAAAAAGCTTGATTTGATGCGCATGGTTTGGGGTTTTTATCGTACCTATGAGGGATTGAAACCCCGTGATCCAATCCGATCACATACGTCATGTTAACGTTTTTATCGTACCTATGAGGGATTGAAACACGTTTCGTTCGCCACGTATTATCACCGCCTAAAATGTTTTTATCGTACCTATGAGGGATTGAAACCGTGAGCTTTTGGTGAAACAAGCTGATCGACTGACCGTTTTTATCGTACCTATGAGGGATTGAAACCATTCTTTACATATAGTGTGCCTACCATCTTTTTTAGACGTTTTTATCGTACCTATGAGGGATTGAAACTCTAAACGGCAATCTCGACGAAATCATCGAAAATGCCGTGTTTTTATCGTACCTATGAGGGATTGAAACGTCATACCATTTTTCCTTCTGTCTTTTTATTTTTTGTTTTTATCGTACCTATGAGGGATTGAAACATAAGTAAGGTTCGTGAATTGCGGCGTTGCTTTTTGTTTTTATCGTACCTATGAGGGATTGAAACTCGATTGGAAACGACATTAACATGAATGAAGTGTAGTTTTTATCGTACCTATGAGGGATTGAAACTTCGGCAGCTAAATCTTTTTTTGCTGTGTATAGTTCCGTTTTTATCGTACCTATGAGGGATTGAAACTTTGCCTCCTTCACCAAGATTTCTGACGGCTTGTTGGCAGTTTTTATCGTACCTATGAGGGATTGAAACTCTGCTCGGCCAACAGGTTCTGTACGTTCCGCAAAATTGTTTTTATCGTACCTATGAGGGATTGAAACTGGAATGGATCGATATGGGCAATATATCACCTATGATGGTTTTTATCGTACCTATGAGGGATTGAAACACGCCCATATCACAGATGGCTCCCTTCTTCTTATCCGTTTTTATCGTACCTATGAGGGATTGAAACACCGTCGGGATGTACTCGTTGATGTTCTTTTCTTTCAGGTTTTTATCGTACCTATGAGGGATTGAAACT
>NZ_JAEIGB010000013.1:0-80082 GCF_022341265.1 Geobacillus sp. YHL | reverse complement strand
GCACCTCCTGGGTTTGTTTGTGTCGCTACTCACATTCTACAGGAAAGGTGCTCTTTTTTCTATACCCTTTGGATTTTATTGGATAATCAACACGCCTGTATTTTTATAAAAATTTAACTTTGTTGAAGCGTTTTCAAAAACATCCATGAGGAAACACCCCTTCTGATCTCGACATAGAATGATGGATCAAGGTACGGACATTTTTGCGGAAAGTTCCATGAGCGGCACGATCTGCTCTCCACCCGGAGATGAAAATGACCGCTTGCCGACAAGGTTTTCACGGAAAGAAAAAGGTGTCCCCATAAGGATCGGGACACCCTTTTTCACTAATCGTATCCATTTTTGATAACAGATAACCTTTTCGATCCGTCTCCTCTCATCCAATACTCGCTCCTCCCTGATCATCTCAAAAGGTATCCTTTGTTATGTGCATTTTCCGATATTGATTTGGAGACACCCCTATCGTCTTTTTAAAAGCCGTGCTGAAATAATGCTGTGTATCATAACCGACACGTTCAGCAATTTCATGAATCGGCAACTCGGTAGACAAAAGCAATTCCGACGCCTTCTCCATCCGAGTTTTCGTCAACAAATGGGTAAACGAAATGCCGAGTTCTTGTTTGATCATTCGGCTTAAATAAACCGGGGAAACATTGAGAAACTGAGCCACGGACTCAAGCGTCAAATCCGGCTGGCTAAAGTGTTTCTGTATATACTGCCTAGCGCGGCGGACAATCGGAGAAATACGGCTTTCTTTCTCCATTTGCTCTTTGCATTTTTCATATGCCGTTCTCACCCCGCCCATTCCTCCTTGCACTGTTTCTATATATACACTAGCTTTGATATGCAGATGTTGCTTCAGTGCCATTTCAATTTGCCTGCACTGTTCTTCGCTGATCGCTTTCCAGCTGATCACAACGACGAGCTCGTTCGGATCACGAAAAATAATTTTTTCGCCATCTTCCAATAATTCAGAGAGGGCGTTTTCGATGGCAAATAAAAGCAACTGCCGATCCCGATCGCTCACAATGGGCTGATTTTTAAATGAAAACCATTGAATGACAATGATTTGCGCAGGGCAAGACCACGAAAGTCCAAGCAATGACAGTTGCTCGATCATATCCTCCTCTGTCAGTCGCCCTGCCACCCATTCCATTCCTAATTGCTGGCGAAGCACGTGAGCATGCTTCTGTACTTGATTTGTTAACAGTTCCATATATCGTTTTTCCTGTTGCTCCTGTTCGAGCTTCTCCTTCACTTTTGCGACTACTTCGCGCAATTGCTGCGGATGAGTGGGCTTTAATAAATAATCATCCACTTGAAGGCGAATCGCTTCCTGTGCATACGAAAACTCATCATAACCGGTAATCACAATCATACGACAATGGGGCAACTTCTCCCGCGCATGTTTCATCAGTGTAATCCCGTCCATAATCGGCATGCTTAAATCGACAAACAATACATCGACTCGATGCTGCAAAGCGAATTCCAACGCCTCTTCCCCATCTTCTGCTTCTGCAACAACTTCCATGTTAAATTCATGCCAATCGATTGATTCCCGAATTCCTTCACGAATGATAGCCTCATCGTCCGCAATCAACACTTTCCACATGAATCCATTCCTCCTAAGGAAGATGGGGGATGATCGGGTGCACAATTGTCACAGTTGTCCCTTTCCCTTCCTGACTATCGATATACAGTCGATAGCGAGGACCAAATGTTAACTGTAAGCGGGCTTGTACGTTCACCATTCCGTACCCTTTCACCTTTTTCATCTTTCCTTCTTGGTCTCCCGATGTAAAGTCAATGGCTAAACTTTTCTGCAACTCTTGTAGCCGCTCCCGTGACATTCCGACGCCATCGTCTTTTACACAAATATACATCGCTCCTTCATGTTCTCGCGCTTGAATCCAAATATGCCCTTGTCCTCTTCTCTGTTTGATACCGTGATAAATCGCATTCTCTACAATCGGCTGCAATAGCAACTTTAACACATAAAATTGTTGCAGATGTTCTGGAATATCAAAGGTATAGTCCAACTTATCTTTATAGCGAACTTCCTGGATACGTAAATAACTTTTCGTATGTTCTACTTCCTCAGCCAAACGAATCATATCCTTCCCCTTGCTCAATCCAATGCGGAACAACTTTGCCAGATTGTTGACCAACTCGGCAACATCATCAGCCCCTTTTTTGCGCGCCATCCATTGAATGGTATCTAATGTATTGTAAAGGAAGTGCGGTTTAATTTGTGCTTGCAATCCCCGCAACTCTGCCTCCCACCGCTGTCGCTCTTGCCATTCCGCCAAAGAAATAAAATGCTGCATTTGATCCAACATGTGGTTGAAACTTCGACCCAATATCCCAATTTCATCCATACGCTCCCCATGATAACGAACCGTTAAATCGCCTGCTTGCGCTTTTTTCATAAATGCCGTCAGCTGACTGATCGGACGAGATAATGAAAACGACAGGTAATAAGAAGTACCAATGGCAATAAAACAGACGAAAAAAATAAAACTGACGATATAAAAACGGATTTCTTTCACTTCTAGTGCTGATTCATCACTGGGAAACACTCCGATTGTTGTCCAATTCGTAAACGGCGAGCGCTGGTAAATAAACTGAACGTGTTGTCCATTGATGTTCTTGAAAAATGAACGGCTATTTCCTTTGATCCAGCGCATCGGGACAGCTGTCACTGTGGAACGGCTCGGAGTATAGATGCTTTTCCCTTGCTCATCCATCACCAGTAAATATCCCCATTTTCCAAGACGGATATTTTTGGTCGCTTCCGCAATGACTCTCAACTTTAAATCAACCAGTACAACCCCTTTCACGTTTTGTGTCTCCGGATCCACAATGGCTCGAACCGCGGATATGACTTCTGCACTTGTATAATGGGCATGAGAAATAACATTTCTTCCAACCGGATGACCGAGCATTTTAAAAATCCCTTTATTTTTCACAGCCTCACGATACCATGATTCCCTTGTCAACGGCCGGGGAGAACGGCTGTACATTTCATTGCTTATATAGTCGCCATACTCGTTAACAACTAAAATCCCCGCAATCTCGGGATACAACGTAGTGATTCCTTGCAAAAATTGACGCATTTCATAATCATTGCGAGGCGCTCTACGATCCAAGAACGCTTTTATTTGCGGATTAAAAGCAATCAGATACGTTGCGTTTTGCATATTATTGGCATAAAACTCTAATGTCTGATTGACTTGGCTAATCAATTGCAACGTATTTTCATTTACTTGTCGTTCAATAATTCGATCCACCGTCCACCCTACCAAGCTTCCTAAGCAGAGTGCAGGCACAATCATTGAGATGAGTAACAACGAAACAAACTTGTATCGTATCGGCCAATGGCTAACCCGCCAACGCTTCAGCATTCGCAACGTCAATCACTCGTTTCTCTGTAGTCATTTGGCATAAAAATGATCCACATTTTCTCGTGTAACGATCGTAATTCCTGTATCAACATACGCGGGTAGCGGTAAATCCCCCGATCGTGATGGTGAGGTAAGATGATGATGGAGATGAAATAAAAACTGCAGCGACCAGTACCCCATATTCCATGTTCCTTGCGCCAATGTCGCAGCGATCACACCTTCCTTCACCAAATCTAATGTTTGTTTTTCTGTATCAAAACTAATGACCGTAATCTCTTTCTTATTTAGCTCTTTGATTGCTTCCGCCACGCCAACTCCTCCGTTCGCTTCTGTGGCAAAGATCCCTTGCACATCCGGATAATCTCGCAAAATCTCTATTGCCGCCTGTTTTGAGACCATAGTGTCTCCTTTTCCATTCTTCACAGCCACCACTTGCATTCGTGGATATTTTTCATAGATCGTCTCAACAAATCCTCTCGTTCTCTCTTGATGATTAAGTTGATGGGGGGAGGTAATCACGGCAACGTTTCCGCCATTTCTCAGTAGTTTTGCCATTTCGTGAGCAGCTGTCACTCCAGCACTATAATTATTCGTCCCTAGAAACGAAAACGCCTTGCTTCCCGAAGCATTCGAGTCAAATAATACAACTGGAATCCCTTTCTCAACAGCTTTATTGATTGTCTTTGTCAGCGCGGTCGGATTAATGGCGGAAACAGCAATACCTGCCGGTTTTCTCGCGATCACTTGTTCCAGCACCGTAACTTGCTCGTTGACATCATATTGGGTAGCCCCCCGATATTCCACGGAGACGTTCAATGCTTCCGCTGCATCTTCAAATCCTTTCAGACAGCGCTTCCAATAATCCATACCTGATTGGAAAGTGACCATGACGTATTTTTCATCTGGTTTGCCTTGAAACGCTGTCTCTCCTTGAGAAGCTAAACGGAGGCGAGAAATTTCTAAATGATAGCGGTATATATAAAGAATAAACAAACTGACTAAACAAGCATAAATGAGTAGTAACTTCTTCACTATGCTAATCCCCCTTGAACTCTCCTGAATCAAAAACTTATGGCAACAAAAACTGACGGAATGATGCAGGATTTCCCCTAAGTATAGATGACGTTTCTTTCGAGGGCAATAGGAGAAGGCTTTTCCTTAATCAATGTACCATGTCTGAACGGCAAAATCCAAAACAAAAAAGATTGTCTCAAAAACAGGTGAGACAACCGTTTCATCATAATTTCATCCGATAGATTAATCGTTCTGTTCTCTTTTCGCTATTAGAATGATGTCAATCCAAAAAATGGATATAGAGAACAAAGGGAGTATAATAAAATAGGTTCAAGGTGTTCAATCATGAAAAAGAGTACATTGGATAAAGTGTACCAGATTTGAAGCGATTGAATTATGCTTCGAGCGGGAACAAGTATCCACCCCCATCGCCCACATACCAAAATGCCCCATGTTTAAAGGGAGAGAGCTGGCCTGAAAAAGAACCAGCTCTCTCCCTTTTTTCTTCAATCAAACCGCTCAAACCATGTGAGATTCAACTCGCCTTATCCTTATTTGAAATGTCCATCCAAACAGCGATAACTAAAATTAACCCTTTCACGATATATTGCCAAAAAGTCTCAATATTCATCATACTCATGCCATTATCGATACTAGCCATAATCAGAGCGCCGATGATTGCCCCAACGATGTTTCCCCTTCCCCCCATTAAACTTGTACCGCCAATCACGCAAGCTGCAATGGCATCCAGCTCATACATCTCTCCAGCGCTTACCGTGGCGGCATTCAACCGACTTGTCAAAAGAACACCCGCTATGGCAGAGAGAATTCCCATTAAAACAAAAACGGACAGCACGACTCTCTTAATGTTGATTCCGGATAATGCAGCCGCCTCAATATTCCCGCCGATCGCATAAATATATCGTCCAAATGGTGTCTTTACAGCGATGAAAACAAAGATCATCGCCAGTAAAACAACAATAAGCATGGGGATGGGAACACCATAGTAACGGTTTAGCATGTACACGAGAACAAAAATACACAGTGAATAGCCTAATATTTTTCCATAATCATTTGCCTTTGAATTAAGCGCCAAACCTAGCTCTTTTCGTTTTTTTCTATTTCTCTCTACGGAAACAAATAATAGAATGATGCTAACAATCGCTAAAATATAACCGATTGCATAAGGAAGATAACTGTTTCCAATCGCTTCAAAACTATTATCTAACGGTGCTACGGTTTCACCATTGCTAATCCCGATTAAAATCCCCCGAAAAATTAACATTCCTCCCAAGGTGACAATAAAAGCAGGAACACCGCGATAAGCCACCCACCATCCTTGCCAGAGTCCAATCAACGCTCCGGCGGCAATCGCCACTAAAATGACACTGATGGTCCCCCAACCATGCCATACTTGCAAAATCGCAGCAATCCCTCCAGTCAGTCCAACAACCGAACCCACTGACAGATCAATGTGACCAGCTATAATAATCATTGTCATTCCAATGGCTAAAACAGAAATCACAGACATTTGCATAAATAAGTTAGACAAATTCCGGGACGAAACGAATTCCCAGTCAGTTAAGAAACCAAAAATCACAGCGATTAAAAATAGTGCGATAATCAGTGTATAAGAACGGAAGTCAAAATTCCATTGCACCTTCTGATCCGTTCGGTTTCCCAATGTAGTTGTAGGAAGTGGATTTTTCATCCTTTTTTCCTCCTGTTGCACAAGTCATAATTTTTTCTTGCGTTGCCTCATGTCGTTGAAATTCCCCGGTTATTCGTCCTTCTGACATGACTAAAATGCGGTCTGACATTCCCATGACTTCTGGCAGCTCAGATGAAATCAAAACAATTGCCACCCCCTGTCTAGCCAGCTCGTTAATGATTTTATAAATTTCGTATTTGGCTCCGACGTCGATTCCACGAGTGGGTTCATCCAAAATTAATATTTTAGGATTGCTCAAGAGCCACTTGCTCAACACGATTTTTTGCTGATTGCCTCCACTAAGCTGAGATACTTTCGCTTCTAAAGAAGGGGCTTTTAATTTCATTTTTCTTGTGATTTCTTCCGCCTGTTTGACCTCCAGCGCCCGATCAATCACATGCCGCCTTGCCACCTTTTTTAATGCAACAAGAGTAGTATTTTTAATAATATCCATCTCTAAAACAAGTCCATACTTTTTCCGATCTTCAGACACATACGCCATTCCACATTCAATCGCTTCCAAAGGCCGGTGAATATGAACTTGTTTGCCATCAATCCAAACAGTTCCTTCTTTCTTTCCGCGATAAGCGCCAAACAGGCTAGTAAACAGTTCTGTCCTTCCAGAGCCCATCAATCCGGAAATTCCCAAAATCTCGCCTCTCCGTAAGGAAAAAGAGACATCCCCGATGATTGTTCGTCCTGTCCTTTGATCTCTAACAGAATAGTTTTCTACTTTAAGCACTTCTGGTCCAATATCTCGAGGTTCATAAGGATATAACTCGTTCAGTTCCCGACCTACCATCTTTGCAATAATCCGTTCTTCCGTCAACAGATCAATAGAATCCGTACTAACGGTTTGTCCGTCACGTAAAACTGTTACTGTGTCAGCCAATTCCATAACTTCGTTTAGTTTATGGGAAATATAAATACAAGTAACTCCTTGGGCGCGAAGGTCTCGAAGAATTTGTTTTAACACTTCTACATCACTGTCCGTCAGTGCAGCTGTCGGCTCATCTAAAATAATGATCTTAGCGTCTTGGGCGAGTGCTTTGGCGATTTCTACTAACTGTTGCTTGCCTACCGTTAAATCTCGAATCTTTGTTTCCGGGTCAATATTCAACCCGATTTTTTGCAACCATTTTTGCGTCTCCGAGTACAACCGATTCCAGTCTATATATCTCCGTCGCATTAACTCATGACCAAGAAATAAATTCTCGGCAACGGTCATTTCGTCAACCAATGCCAATTCTTGATAAATAATAGCAATTCCCGCTGCCTGTGACTCTTTAATGTTTCTAAATCGAACTTCCTTTCCCTCAATATAAATCCTTCCCTCGTATGTCCCATATGGATAAACGCCGCTGAGAACTTTCATCAACGTCGATTTCCCAGCACCATTTTCTCCACAAAGGGCATGGATCTCTCCCTTACGAACGGAAAAAGTCACGTTGTCCAATGCCCGAACCCCTGGAAACTCTTTTGTAATTCCCTTCATTTCCAAAATATACGGTTGCATAGATCCCACCTACTAACAAAGAAAGTTAAATTGGTAAACTAAGTTTAGAAACGACGGACAGCATTCGCGCCTTTAAGCGAAGATGCTGTCCGCCCATCGATTCTAGCGAATTATGGACGCGGCGGGCGTTTATCTTCGGGCACATTTTTATAAACTTCATCATACGAGTGGAATCCGTCTTTAATAACGGTATCAATGACATTATCTTTATCCACCATGATTGGATCCAACTTGATAAATGGTACATCCACTTTTCCATTATTTATCGTTTCATCCGTTTGAATTTTCTCTCCTTTCGCCAGCTGTACAGCCACTTCCGCGGACTTTGTCGCGATGCTCTTAATCGGCTTGTACACCGTCATGGATTGAGTGCCTTCGACAATCCGCTGAACGGCAGCCAAGTCGGCGTCTTGACCAGAAATCGCCACTTTTCCGTCCAATCCTTGAGCTTTCAACGCTTGGATCGCCCCGCCTGCCGTGCTGTCATTTGATGCCACAATCGCATCAATTTGGTTTTTGTTGGCCGTCAATGCATTCTCAATAATTCTCATTGCTTCAGAAGCTTGCCAGTCTTTTGCCCATTGATCCCCGACAACCTTAATATCACCTTTATCGATTAGTGGTTGCAATACCTTCATTTGCCCTTCTCTAAACATTTTGGCATTATTGTCAGTCGGTGAACCTCCTAATAAAAAGTAGTTTCCTTTAGGAACTTTTTTCACCAAATATTCCGCTTGCATTTCGCCGACACGTACGTTGTCAAAAGACACATACGCATCGACATCTGCATTCATGATAAGCCGGTCATAAGCAAGCACTTTGACCCCTTCTTTTTTAGCCTGTTGAATGACTGGTGATAAGGATTCCGTATTAACGGCTACAATGACTAAAACATCAATCCCTTGGGAAAGCATATTTTGAATTTGCGACAGTTGCTTCTCGCTATCCCCGTTTGCAGACTGAACTAAAACATCGGCCCCTAACTTCTTAGCCTCTTCAACAAAAATGTCACGGTCATGCTGCCATCTTTCAAGCGTCAGGTCGGATACCGAAAAACCAATTTTTATTTTTTTGTCTTGGCCCGCCTGATTTCCGCTTTTGTTTCCGCTTTCATTTTTGGCGACATCCTGCCCGCAGCCGGACAACAACAGGAAGATAAGAGAAAGTAATAAGACAGGGCTTAAGAACTTTGAAACCTTCTTCATAGTAACCCCCCTAATGGCTAGTAATTTTTAAAACTTTCTTTTAAGTAAATTATAAAGCAATTATCTTTGTTTGTCTATAACACAAACAAAGGTGAGCCAACCAAGAACTTTATGGAAGAACTTTCTCCATCATTACAGGCGATGCCCTAAGAGGCTGGTGAAAAACCGTTGTTTCCCCTGACCAACAAGGGAACGCGTGACAAAGCAGTTTCGATGCTACAACGATTCTCTATTTGAGAAATAGCGCGGTTTGAGAGGCAATGCGATGAATCGGCATGCTTCCTTACATCACCGCCCTCCTAAACTTATATATACATGAATATTGAAAAGTTCCTCCCTATAACTAGGAGCCAATCCCGTTATTTTGCTTCATCAGAAACACCTTGAAAAATGCTTCCAAATTACCAACAATCATCATGAGGAGAGTTAGATAAAGAGAAGCAGCTCCCATAGTCAACCTCGCAGCATCGACCTTCTTTGCGCACGTCCACTCATCGATTAAGGGAAACAGCTGGTTTTTCACCATCCTTCTAGGATACAATAAAGGGGCTATTCCTCCTTCCCTGCCTATCCGCACCGAACTCGAGAGATTAACTTTTTAAGGTAACATTATATACACTACCGTTTAGCTTTAATAGTATAAAAACAAATAAATGAAAGATACAAATAGACACCCTGTACCCATACCAAGAAAAACGAGTTTCATACGGTTGATCACCTGACTTTTCCAAGCATCCAACTGAACACCGTTGGTCCATTTTTCCTCTTCTCGAATCAACATTTTTGGTTTTGGCACGATCCATCGATATAGTTGCTGAAAGCCTCGGAAGAAAGATCGGAAAAAGCCCGTTCGATGAACAAATATTGCTGCCCCTAGCATTAGTAAGGTAAGACCTAACAAAAAACAATCGTTAATAAATACAAGTGCACTCACCTCATAAAATTGTTTAATACATAATAAAATAACAATTGCACAAAGATTAGCCACAAAGTACAGCGCCATGCTCCCCCTCCTTACGGAGAAAAAGAGGAAGAATTATCCATATTAGGAATAATTCTTCCCCTTATTTATCTTACTCCGCTACTTTTTTCGCCCAGCGCACATCCGGATAACGGTTGACAGGATAGACAATGCCTTTGAATTTCGGCGACGTTAAATAATTTTGCGAATAGAAATAAACAGGGATAAACGGCAAATCCGTCATTAATACTTTTTCCGCTTCATGGAGGAGTTCATATCGTTTCTGGTCATCTTGTTCTACTTTCGCTTTGGCCATCAAATCATCAAATCGCTTGTTTACCCAGTTCGTGCGGTTGTTCGGGCTGTCACCTAAGTAGTAATCCAAAATCACTGTCGGGTCAACAAACACACCGACCCAACCCATGCGGGCCATTTGGAAATTGGACTGCTGTGTCGTTTCCAAGTATGTTTTCCATTCTTGGTTGGCCAGTTTCACTTTCACGCCAAGGTTCGTTTTCAACATTTCTTGAACAGCTTCAGCAATTTTTTTATGGTTCTCGGCGGTATTATACATTAGCGTGACTTCTGGAAGCTTTGTCCATCCTTCTTCCTTCATACCTTCTTCCAATAACTGTTTCGCTTCTTTGACGTTCTCTTCAAAATAAGAACCGCCCACTTCGCGGAAATCGCCTTTCGGAGTATTGACACCGTATGGTACGAAGGCATAAGCCGGTTTTTCACCAGATTTGGTAATATTTTTGACAATTGCCTCCCGATCAATGGCCATGGCAAAAGCGCGGCGAATTTTTGCGTTCGTAAACGGTGGTTTGTCTACATTCAGCATAAACATATACGTACCAAAGTATGGAGTGATTTTAAACTCCTTATTATTTTTTTCTTGGTCAATGACGTCAGTCGGCAAGGTGTCAATTAAGTCAAGCTCCCCTGTTTTATACATTTGATAGTATGTCGTCGCATCATTGACCATCTTCCATGTTACCTTTTGCATATTAATTTGATCTTTGTTCCAATAATGTTCATTCTTTTCGATGACAACTTCACTATTATGCTTCCATTCTGTCAAACGATAAGCCCCGTTGCTTACATATCCTTTTGCGTCCGCTGCCCATTTCGGGTTCGATTCAACGAGAGATTTTTTCACTGGATAAAATGTCCACATGGTCAGCAATTTATCAAAATATCCCAACGGTGCTTTTAATTCCACTTGGAATGTTTTGTCATCCAACGCCTTAATCCCTACCTGATCCGCGCTTCCCTTTCCTTTGTTATATTCTTCGGCCCCCTTGATGTAATACATATAAAAAGCGAACGGGCTCCCTGTCTTCGGATCAAGCACACGTTTCCAAGCGTATTCAAAGTCATAGGCCGTGACTGGATCACCGTCAGACCATTTTGCATCCTCACGAATCGTAAACGTATACGTTTTTCCATCTTCTGATATTTTTACATCACTTGCGGCTCCTAATACAGGCTCTCCTTTTTGATTTTTCGTATACAATCCTTCAAATAGGTGGTCGATCACCCATCCCGACGTCGTATCCGATGCGATTGCAGGGTCTAAGCTAGGCGGCTCAGTCTTTGCATTCAACGTAATTTCCTGCTTAATATTCTTGGCCGCCTCACTTCCTTCATTTGACGGCGTTTCATTGCTGCAAGCGACAAGCGCCGTTGAAACGAATAGCAACAACACCAATACAGTTAGAAGACTTCTTTTCATCCTTGATTGATCCTCCCTTGAATATTTTTACTGATGATATAAATGACAAGCTGTCCAATGGTTTTTTCTGACTTCCTTCCAAGCTGGCTCCTCTTCCTTGCAAATATCCATGGCATATGGGCATCGCGTCCGAAATCTGCAGCCACTTGGCGGGTTGACGGGACTCGGCGGATCCCCGGATAGAACAATTCTTTCCCTTTTTCTCGCCAATCTTGGGCTAGGGATCGGTATAGCTGACAAAAGCGCCTGCGTGTAAGGATGCAACGGTTCTTCAAACAGCTCGGAACTCGTTGCAATTTCCATCATCTTGCCAAGGTACATCACCCCTATCCGATCGCTAATATGTTTGACCATCCCTAAATCATGGGCAATAAACAAATAGGTTAAATTTCCCTCTTGCTTTAAATCATCCAGCAAGTTCACGACTTGCGCTTGAATCGACACGTCCAAAGCCGAGATTGGCTCATCGGCAACAATAAATTTCGGTTTAACCGCCAACGCACGGGCAATGCCAATTCTTTGCCTCTGCCCCCCGCTAAACTCATGGGGGAACCGCTGTGCATGTTCCGGATGTAATCCTACTTTTTCAAGAAGAGCGTACACCATCTCCTGCCGTTCTTTTCCTTTCGCTAACTGATGGGCATCAATACCTTCCGCAATAATATCGCCAACCCTCATCCGCGGATTCAACGACGCATGAGGATCTTGGAAAATCATCTGCATTTCCCGGTTCAACCTTTTCCTTGTCGATCGGTCCAAATCACCCGCCAACTCATGGCCGTCAAAACGAATCGTGCCAGAAGTCGGAGCATGGAGGCCTACAATCATCTTCCCTAACGTCGATTTTCCACTTCCACTTTCTCCCACTAATCCAAATGTTTCCCCTTTGCGAATCGAAAACGAAATGTCATCGACCGATTTTACCGTTTGATTCGGGCCAATCCGAAAATATTTTTTTACGTTCTCCACCTGCAAAATCTCTTCGGACATTCACTGCTCCCTCCCCGTTGCAACCAGTGGTTCCACCTTTGGAGCTCTCGGATCATTCAGCCAGCATCTCGCTGTATGTCCTTCGGAAATAACGAACTCCTGAGGGCTTTTTTTAACACAAATTTCCATTGCATATTGGCAACGCGGAGCAAACGGACAGCCTTTTGGCGGTGAAAAAAGGTCGGGAGGTGCCCCTTCGATCGGCACTAAACGTCTTTTTTCCTTTTCGTGCAAATTCGGAATCGATTGCAACAGCCCCCATGTATACGGATGTTTGGGGTTTTCAAATATATCGAAAACATCCCCCGTTTCCACGACCGTCCCGCCATACATAACGATCACCCGTTGCGCCATTTCGGCCACTACTCCTAAATCATGGGTAATTAAAATGATCGACGTGCCCATCTTTTGCTGCAGCTCTTTCATTAAATGGAGAATTTGCGCTTGGATCGTTACGTCCAATGCCGTCGTCGGTTCATCAGCAATAAGTAGTTTGGGATTGCAGGCTAAAGCGATCGCAATCACTACTCTCTGCCTCATTCCGCCGCTGAACTCATGGGGATATTGGTGATATCTTTCTTCCGCGTTCGGAATCCCTACTAGCCTCAACAGATCGACTGCCTTTTGTTTCGCCTCGATCTTTGATAGTTTTTGATGCTTCCGCATCCCTTCTGCAATCTGTTTGCCGATCTTCATCGTTGGGTTTAATGAAGTCATTGGATCTTGGAAAACCATCCCAATTTCTGAACCTTTTAATTTTCGCATGTCTTTTTTGGATAAATGAGTGAGATCTCTTCCGTTGAAGAGAATTTTTCCTTCTTTAATATTTTTTCTTGGAATTAACCCCATAATAGTTTGCACGGTCACGGTCTTGCCGCTCCCGCTCTCCCCGACAATAGCAACCACTTCTCCTTGATCAATGTAAAACGAAACATCTCGAACCGCCTGCACTTCCCCACCGTAGATCGGGAATATCACTTTTAAATGTTCTACTTCCAATAGATGGCCCATTGAAATGATCACCCCCTACTTTCTTCTCGGATCTAATGCATCTTGCAAGCCATCTCCAAATACGTTAAAAGCGAACATGGTTAACGAGATCATGAGACCCGGAAAAAACAGTCTCCACCATTGGCCGCTTAAGATGACCCCCAAAGCATCATTCGCCATCGTCCCCCAGCTGGCAAATGGGGCTTGTACGCCTAATCCTAAAAAACTTAAAAATGATTCAGCAAAAATGGCCTGAGGAATCGTAAACGTTAAATTTACAATAATGATTCCTAACGTGTTGGGCAGCAAGTGTCGGAAAATAATTTTTGCATGAGACGTTCCCAGTTTCTGGGCCGCCATAACGTATTCTTGTTGCTTTAACTGAAGAATTTGGCCGCGAATAATTCGGGCCATCCCTACCCATCCAGTGATCGAGAGCGCGACAATGATCGTCCATAACCCCGGCTCCATCACAACCATGAGCAAGATCACAACTAATAGGTAAGGAATGCCATACAATACCTCGACAATTCTCATTAAAATGTTGTCGATTCGATCTCCTAGTTTTCCTCTTCCTGCCATATATCCTGAGACGCCGCCAATCAACACCCCGATAACCAAATCGATGAGAGCGGCCACAAAACCAACCGTCAACGATATGCGAGCGCCATACCATGTGCGCGACCACATATCTCGCCCTAAATCATCTGTTCCAAACCAATGTTTGCTGGAAGGCGGTTGATTTCCGTTCGTTAAACTTTGATCATCGTAACTATATGGAACTAAGTGAGGTCCAATAATGGCCATAATAACGATGCATAATAAGAGCAACGCCCCGAACATCGCCATTTTATTTTTGATGATTTTCAAACCGGCTTCCTTCCAAAAACTGAGACTCGGTCTTTGAATGGCATCTGACTGAAGCTTGCTACGGTCGATAGGACGAAATAAGTCGGCCTCTTCTTTCGCTGAAATCACGCTCATTCCCCCCTGCTCGTCAACTTAATTCTTGGGTCAATCAAGCGATATGACAGGTCGACAAGAAATAACGTAATGACAAGAATCGTGCTGAAGAAAACCGTCGTGCCTAAAATAACCGGATAGTCACGGTTAAAGATGCTGTCGACAAAATATTTTCCTAACCCTGGTATAGCGAAGATTTTCTCAATAACGAATGTTCCGGTAATTAAAACAGCAAATAACGGGCCGATAAATGTAATGACTGGTAAAATAGCATTTCGTATGCCATGCTTGATGACAATAGCGATCGGGGATAGCCCTTTTGCCTCTGCCATTTTGATATAGTTTTGTTGCATCACTTCCAACATGCTAGAACGCATAAAACGGGCGATCACTGCCATCGGGGTGGCAGCCAACGCGATCGACGGCAAGATGGAATGGGCCCATGTTCCCCAAGACGCTACAGGCAAAACTCCCCACTCAACAGCAAAATATTTGATTAACAATGGCGCTAAAATAAAACTTGGTACAGAAATGCCTACAATGGCAATAAACATCGCTATATGATCAAGCAGCTTATTATGGTTTAGCGCAGCGATAATGCCAAGCAACAATCCAAACACAACGGCAATCACCAACGCTTGCAATCCAAGAAGCGCGGAAACAGGGAATCCGTCTGCGATAAGGGTATTTACGTCCCTTGTTTCAGACTGAATCGATGGTCCTAAATCAAACGTTATTAAATTTTTCATATACAATGCATACTGGACTGGCAGTGGCTTGTCCAAGTTGTATTTCGCCCGAATGTTTTGCAATACTTCTTCAGGCAACACATTAGCGTCGGAAGCAAATGGATCACCGGGAATCGATTTCATGATGATAAAGGTTAATGTGGCGATGAGCCAAACGGTGACAACCATTGTCACCAGACGTTTCATGACGTACACGGTCATTCCCCTCCCTTGTTCTAAGCATTCACATGCCCTAGCACGCCGTTCGTCGCCGTCATGGCGATAATGACACATCCCCACATATGTTTATAGGCAGTGACGATATCATTGCATGTAAACGTGATCGTTTTCGGGTCGATTAATGTCACTGTCGGTAATGTTGTTGTCATCATCGCTTGGTTTGGTCCTTTAAATTCAATTTCAAAGGTAACCGGCCCTTCTAGTTTCAACGGAGGGCATTGTTTCGCTTTCTGTACAGCCCGTTTCGCTTTTTCTCTAATTAACTCATGTGCTTTTGTCGGGTGAAGCAACTCCGCCGCAAAGCGGTCAATCCCGCGCTTGACTACAGCGGCTTCAACGTGAGGCAACGTTTCAAGCACTTCTTTCACATAAGCATCATCACCCGAGATAAAAATGGCCGGTACGTTGTAATAACCTGCAACAAACGCATTCATCTCTGTTTCCCCAACAACACGGCCATTAATCTTGATCTCATTTACACAGATGCCGGCCAAGCTATGACTGATTACGGTCCTTTCCGATCCACCTTCGCGTCCATGATGGCCAACAAACATAATCCCGTCAAAGCTATCATCAAGCCCCTCGAGCTGACACATCACGCGATTGTTCCCAGAGACAAGGCGCGCCCGCGGATCCAATTCCTCGATTAGGATATTGGACATATTGCCATGGCCATCAGCAACCACTACTTCTGTCGCTCCTCCTAAAAAAGCGCCCTCAATCGCTGCATTGACGTCCTGAGTCATGAGCTTACGGAACCGCTGGTACTCACTGTTCGTTTTTAATTGCTGGTTGGTTGCCACACCAGAGATCCCTTCCATATCGGCTGAAATAAAGATTTTCATAGCAACAACACCCCTTCTTTTTCAATTTATAAACAGCCAACGGTTTTAAATATAATCAAACGTGTTTTTATATACTTCGAGCTGTACGATCGTATCCATTTCAAGAATCCCGTGTACACCATTTAGCATTTTTACTACTTCAGTGATTTCATCTTGACTGGGCACTGCAATTTGGATTAAAAGTTGGTAGCTTCCAGAAGTTAACGTAATATAGCGAACTTCTTTTATTTTCTTCAGCTGTTCAATCACATCCATTAACTTGTTCGCTTCCGTTTTTAAACGAATGATCGCCCCTGCGCGAATCCCAAGAGCTATTGGATTCACGACTCCCACCACTTCGAGAATCCCATGATCGATTAAATTTTTGTACCTCATCCGCACTGTTTTTTCCGTAACATTCAAATTATTGGAAATTTCTGTAAAAGACATCCTACCATCCCGAGATAACAGTTTAATGATTTGTCGATCCAGATCATCGATTTCGTACTTCATAATTTCCCCTTTTCTATACCGTTATGGAATTTTAATAACGAAAATAGATACAAATAAGAAATAAAATTGGTTATTTACAGCACAAAAAACTTGTTTTAGTATCTTAATTAGGACTATTTGATTTTTTATTATAATCACAATTAACAAAATATTCAATAGCCCGTTTGTATTTTCCAAAATATTTTAAGAAGAAATATTTCCAGAGGGGGAGGAAATCCATATGGTGACTGTCATTTCCGGAGGAACAGTACTAGTAGGAAACGGACAAAGAATGGAATCGGCGCACATTGTCATTAAGAACGGAAAAATCAAAACTGTGGCAACCGAGCTGCCGGATGTCTCCTCCGATCAAGTGAACATGATCGATGCCTCAGGCAAATTCATTACACCTGGGTTGATTGACGTTCATACTCACCTTGGTATACACGAGGAAGGGATTGGTAAAGAGGGACACGATTTCAATGAAACGAGCAACCCAACGACCCCACACGTTCGGGCAATCGATGGAATTAACCCAAAAGATAAAGGATTTGAGGATGCGAGAAAAGCAGGAGTAACAACGGTGCAAGTCATGCCCGGAAGCGCCAACGTAATTGGCGGAGAAATGGCAGTCATCAAAACCGCTGGGCAAACCGTTGATGAAATGGTGGTCCGACATCCTTCAGGAATGAAAGCCGCTTTTGGAGAAAACCCGAAACGGGTGTATGGGGAAAAAGGAAAACTACCGACAACAAGAATGGGGATTGCCGCTTTATTCCGCGAGCAGTTCATTCAAGCGCAAACGTACTTGCAAAAAATCGAAAGCGGCAAAGAAGTCGAGCGGGATTTGAAACTGGAAAATTTAGCGAAAGTATTGAAAAGAGAAATTCCACTGCGCGCTCATGCACATCGCGCCGATGACATCATGACAGTGATTCGCTTAGCGAAGGAGTTTGGTTTCCGCTATACGATCGAACATTGCACCGAGGGGCATCATATCGCCAATTATATTGCCGAGAATGGGGTCCGTGTCTCTGTCGGCCCAACCATGTCATCCCGATCAAAAGTGGAGCTCGCGGATAAAGGATGGCATACGCTCCTTGCTTTGCGGGACGCCGGCGTCTCTTTCTCGATTACGACCGACCACCCGGTTGTCGGCATTGAACATTTGATGACGAGCGCCATTCTCGCTGTGAAGCATGGGTTGGAGGAGTCTTTAGCTCTTCAAGCCATTACATTAAACGCGGCAAAACATTTAGGCATCGAAGACCGTGTAGGCTCGATCGAAGTTGGAAAAGACGCCGATATCGTCATTTGGAGCGGCGACCCCTTTGACTTGCGCGAAAGCGTGGAACTGACCATGATCAACGGGGAAATCGTATTTCAACGTAACTGACTCTTAAGTAACCATCAACCTTGCTTAAAACGGCTTCTGCCCCCTACAGGCGGAAGCCGTTCTCTTCCCTACCTCCCCCGAAACACCGGCTTCCGCTTTTCTAAAAAGGCGCGGACGCCTTCACGGTGGTCTTCGGTTTGCCGCATGCGCTGTTGGGCGTCGGTTTCGAGTTCGAGCACGCGAAGCAACTCTTCTTTTGTTTGTTCGACGTACAACATTTTCGTGGCGATCATGGCTTGAAGCGGTTTTTCTTGCAAGGAAGCGATTGCTTGTTCCGCCTGTTGTTCATCTTCGACGATGAAGTCAATCAGCCCGAGCTGCTGCGCTTCGTCCGCGCTCATCGGTTTTCCTTCCCAAATGATCTGTTTGGCTTTCGCCGTGCCGACCCGCTGGGCCAAGAAGAAATGCCCGCCGCCGTCTGGGATGAGGCCGATGCCGATGAAATTCATCGCCAAGCGCGCTTCTTTCGTGGCGATGAGGTAATCGCTCGCCAAGGCAAAGCTGAACCCAAGGCCGGCCGCTGGGCCATGGATGAGCGAAACGGTGATTTTCGGCATCGTATACAAGAGCATGATCATCTCCTGAATCGTTTTCATCACGGTTTGAAATTGGCCCGGGTCATCAACCGCCAGCATTGTCTTAATGTCGCCACCCGCAGAAAATCCTCTCCCTTTGCCGCGGATGACGACAACGGAAGCGTCACTTTCCTTGATTTTCCGCAGCGCGTCGACGAGCTCCTGAAGCATTTTCACATCCATGGCATTTAACGCCTGCGGACGGTTCAGTTCCAATATCGCTTTGTTTTGGTCAAATGTCAGCACAACCGTTTCCATGGCTTTCCTCCTCTGAATGATGATTCATTTCTTTTCATTCGCCATGAAGATGGTTTTTTCCTTGTTATCAACAAAACTATCATGTTCTCCAACACATCCATGCTTGACATCTTCATCTGCTTGTAATAGCTTCTATGTCGGTGTTGCTTTTTTTCGAAGCACAGCGTGCCGATAAAGGAGTGGATCGCATGAGAAATCCAAGTGTACGAAACATCTCGTTTTATCTAGCGGCGGCGTTGATCTTCTCGATGATGGTCTACAACGTCTTTTATCATCTAGGAACATTCCCGATGTCAAGCTGGGACGAAGCGCGTCATGGCGTCAATGCATACGAAATGCTGAGGCATGGAAATTTGATCGTCAACACATACCTTGGGCATCCTGATTACTGGAATTTAAAGCCTCCTGTCAGCTACTGGGCGATCATGATTGGCTATAAACTCGTTGGGATGAACGCGCTTGGTTTGCGGCTGATGTCTGGCATTTGCGCTATCCTCACAGCCGTTGCCATTGCGCTGTTTGTGAAAAAACGGTTTGGAAGCATGGCCGCAATCGTCTCATTGCTTGCCTTGTCTACTAGCACTCAATATTTGCTCAACCATTGCGCTCGCACAGGAGATGCGGATTCGCTCTTTGTCTTCTTCTTTACGTTATCCATCCTTTCTTTGCTGGCCGCCAGACGGCAGACGCGATGGTTGTATGCAGCGGGCCTTGCCTGTTCACTCGCTTTTTTAACGAAAAGTTGGCATGCGGGGAACATTCTGTTGATCATGGTCTTATATTTTCTCATCACTAGGCAGTGGGAGTCAGGACGCTGGCGCGCATGGTGGAGGGCAGCGCTCACCTTCGTTGTTCCTGTGCTCGCTTGGGCTTTTGCCCGCTATCACTATGATGGATTCAGTTTTTTTAAACAAATGATCGGATATGACTTGTTGTTGCGCTCCACTCGGCCCATTGAAGGTCATATCGGCGATGAAACCTACTACGGCATCATTCTTGTTCATTTTTTCTTTTGGTGGCTGGCGCTCTTGGTCGGAATCATGGTCATCAGTTACATGCAAGGCGTTCGTCTTTTAGCGTTTGAAGGAACAGACCATCGATTGAAAGAAGATGTGATCGGGATTTTGCTTTGGATTTGCGTCCCGCTTCTCATGTTTACCATAGCGAAGACGAAAATCAGATGGTACATCCTCCCTGTCTATCCGCCGCTTTGCATGTTGATTGGCATTTGCGCAAGTCAATTATGGAGAAAAGGAACGTGGGGAGCGCGGGGAGTGTTGCTGACTGGACTGTTGTTCGTCACATCGTTTTACGAAACGAATATTCAACATTATATCCATCATCCCAAGCCAAATTTCGAACTGGCATTGCTTCAGCAGACCGCCCAAATGCCTGTTCATGGATACGAACTGTTTATGTACCATCCGTTGCACGAGAAGGGTCGCTGGCCGCAAAATGCGGTCTTGACAGCAGAGCTTGCGAATGACCTCAAACCTCGGCACGGAGGGCTGAAAACGTTCTTGCATACAAGCCGAAGCCTGCTTCTCGTGAAAAAAGCATGGTTCAGCAAACAGCTCGAGCATAAATACCACCTGTCTGTTCTCGCCTCGAACCGTTGGGGATATATTTTGGAAAAGCACGCTTAAACATACAGCCTTGGAGTGCCACTCTCTCCAAGGCTGCGCAACCATTCTTCTAGAATTTTAGGAATAAACTTTACTCCAACCTCTTCTCATCCCGCTTAATTCTGGTTAAAAATAATCAATTTCAACTCCGTCATTTCCTCGATCGCATAGCGAATCCCTTCGCGGCCAAACCCGCTTTCTTTCACGCCGCCGTACGGCATATGGTCAACGCGGAACGTTGGGATGTCGTTAATCAACACGCCGCCAACGTGCAGTTGTTTCGCCGCTTTCCACGCGGTATGGACGTTGTCGGTGTAGATGCCCGCCTGCAAGCCGTAGCGCGAGTCATTGACAAGTTCAATGGCTTCATCGATCGAACGGACGCGGTTGATCAAGACGATCGGGGCGAACACTTCTTGGCAAGACACTTTCATCGTCGGTTCGGCGTCCACAATGACCGTCGGAAGCAAGATATTGCCGTCGCGCTCGCCGCCGAGGACGACGTTGGCGCCGCCTTGTTTTGCCTCTTCGATCCAAGAGAGCGCCCGGTCGACATCGTTTGGCGTAATCAAGGCGGATACATCGGTGGTTGGATCCAACGGGTCGCCTGTTTTCAACTGTTTCGCGGCGGCGACAAATTTTTCGACGAACTCGTCATAGCGCTTTTCATGGACATAGACGCGCTGGAGCGAAATACATACTTGTCCTTGGAACGTGAACGCGCCAAATACGCAGCGCGGGATGATGCGGTCAATATCGACCTGCTCGTCGACGATCACGGCCGAGTTGGAGCCGAGCTCGAGCGTCACCCGCTTTAAGCCTGCTTTATTGCGGATCGCGATGCCGACTTCCGGGCTGCCGGTGAAGGTGATCATGCTGATGCGCGGGTCGGTGACGATTTTGTCGCCGACCGTGCGGCCGCTTCCGGTGACGACGTTGAGCGCCCCTTTCGGCAAACCGGCTTTTTCGAACAATTCGGCGATAAAATAGGCGGACAGCGGCGTTTGGCTGGCTGGTTTTAACACAACTGTGTTGCCCGAGGCGATGGCCGGGCCAAGTTTATGGGCGACCAAGTTCATCGGGAAGTTAAACGGCGTAATCGCCCCGATGACGCCGATCGGCTCGCGGACCGTCAAGGCGATGCGATTTTCCCCGCCCGGCGCCGCGTCGAGCGGCAGTGTTTCCCCATGAATGCGTTTGGCTTCTTCGGCGGCGAATTTGTACGTTTGGATCGTGCGGGCGACTTCCCCTTTCGCCGTGGTGATCGGTTTGGCTGCTTCCAAGGCGATCAACCTCGCCGCTTCTTCCTGCCGCTCTTTCAGCTGCTCGACGACCCGCTCTAAAATGGCGGCTCGTTCATGCGCTGGCATGGCCGCCATCGTTTGCCGCGCGGCGTACGCCGCCGCGATCGCTTCGTCGACTTCTTGTTCGGTGGCCACAGGGATTTCGGCAATCGTCTCGCGTGAGTATGGCGATTTCAGCTCAGTGTACGACTTGGCTTCCCGCCATTCACCGTTGATGTATAGCTGTTTTCTTTCCGCCATGTTCCCATCCTTTCCCTAAACTAGTATTCGCAACCCAAACATTGCCTGTGTCAATCCATTTTTTTATTTCGCCGCAAATTTGCTAGAATCCTCTTTTCTGATCCGTTTATAGGACATGTTGTTGCTCCTCTATCATTTTATTCCCTTCTTTCAGATTGGAGGATGGAAAGAGGTAAGAAAAAACCACAATCGAAACGATACTCACCCCAATTCCATACATGATCGGGTTGGTGGAACTCAATCCCTCCACGACCAAACCAATGAGAACGACCAATGAGCTGATCACAATCGAATAGAAGCCGGCTTTCGCTGTTGCTCGCTTCCAAAAGAAACCGAGAACCACTGGCACGAAAATGGCGCCTGACAAAATGGCATAGGCTACATCCAATGCGACAAGCACATCCTGAATCCAAATAGCAAAGACAATGGCGACAATCCCAACCGCTAGCGTCATCATTCTGGACAAAAGGACAAACTGTCGATCGCTCATATTTTTAAGCCAATATTGCTTCAAAATATCATGCGATAACAGAGTAGACGAGGCAAGCAATGTTCCGGAGGCCGTTGACATGAGAGCAGAACATACGCTGGCCAAAATGAGCCCTAACAAGCCGTGTGGCAAAATCTCTAATGACATGTTGGCAAATACGTTTTGCGGATCGTTCATATTCGGAAAAACAATCACCCCGCACATACCAATGACGCTTAACGCTACGGCATAAGCAACGCTGTAGAGACCAGCATATATTGCGCCGCCTCGAGCAATGTTCGGTGTTCTGGCCGTAAACACCCGTTGCCAAATGTCTTGTGATACCACCATTCCTAACGTATAGAGCAAGAAGTATTGGAAAATATTTGCCCATCCCATGGACGTCAGATCAAAATGCGACGCTGGCAATCGCTCCAAAAGCGATGTCCATCCGCCGACATGGGACAAACTCATTGGCAGCATTACGAAGAAAATGCCGACTGTCATGACGATAAACTGAATGATGTCCGTCATCGTAACGCTCCACATGCCCCCGAGAATCGTGTAAAACAGCACGATCCCCCCGCCGACTAACATCGAAACGGTCATGCTCCAACCTAAAACAGCATGAATGATGGTGCCCATCCCAATGACTTGTGTCACCGAAACCATCAGCGTATAAATCGCGGCAACCAACGCGCTGATCAAACGCGTTTCCTGATTGTAACGGCGGCCAAGCAGTTCGCTGATCGTGGTCACATGGGCGCCGTAAATTTGGTTTGTAAAAAACAGACCGAGCACAGCAATGCCCAAGCCAATCATAAAAACAAACCACATACCCGAAATCCCAAATTGATACCCTAACTTCGCCGTCCCAATCGTTGAAGCGCCGCCCAAAATCACAGCAGACAGACATCCAAGATAGACAAATAGTCCGAGATTTCGGCCTGCCAACGCAAAATCTTCGGCGGTTTTCGCCCGCTTCGCCCCCAAAATCCCTGCGACGATCAATACGAGAAAATAACATAAGAGAACCCCACTATCCAGTGCGTTCATAACCATTCCCCCATCCTCTTATAATTCAGAAATCGATCTCCTTCGAGGTCCTTTCATAAAGGCAGACATTCCTTCAACGAGACACGACATCGGTTCCTGAATACACCCAATTTCCAAATTGCAATCGACATGTGCCCCCTCTTTTTTCATTTTCCAGAAGCGAACGAATGCACACCGATTTCCGCTTCATATTCGGTCAACGCCTCGTCGAGCATGCTTAATCCTTCGTCAATCTGTTCTTTTGTCACGATCAGCGGTGGGATCATGCGAATCACTTCTCCTTGATTGCCGCATAGATAGAAAAGAACGCCTTTTTGCAGGCAACGATTCAAAATATTCATCACTCCCTCCCCATTCGGTTCGCCAGTATGCGGCTGGACGATCTCAATGCCGATCATCAGACCGATCGAACGCACGTCTCCAATGACGGGATGCTTCCTTTTTAAAACTTCCAGTTTTTTTCGCGCGTATTCCCCAACTTCCCTGCAATTTTCTAACAATTTTTCTTCCCTAAATACTTCTAAAGTCGCCAGCGCCGCCTCGCATGCGATGGGGTTGCCTCCAAAGGTTGTCCCATGGCTGCCGAGCGGCCACTGTTTCATTAATTCTTTCGAAGCCACTGTTGCACTTAATGGAAGACCGGAAGCGATGCCCTTGGCAATGGCCATAATGTCTGGAGTGACACCGAATGTTTGAGCAGCAAACCACTCGCCAGTACGACCAAAACCTGTCTGTACTTCATCGAAAATAAGTAAAATTTCATAGCGATCACAAATTTCCCTCATCTTGTGAAGCCACCCTTTGGGAGGCACAATATATCCTCCTTCTCCCAACACCGGCTCGACAATCATGCATGCCACTTCTTCCGGAGTCACTTGATGGGCAAACAAAGAAGCCACGTCGTTTTCAAGCCTATTGGCAAAATACACATCTGGATCCTCCCCAACTGGACAATCCTTTGGATTGGCATATGGAAGTTGATACGTCAACCCATTTGGCTGCAAGTATTTCCGATATTTGCTTTTCGATGTGCTGACGCTGAGCGCCCCTAACGAACGGCCATGAAAACATCCGGTAAATGAAATGACGTATGGCCGCCGTGTCACATGTTTCGCTAATTTGATCGCACCTTCGATCGCTTCTGTTCCACTGTTGGCAAAAAAGAAGCAGTCAAGTCCTTCTGGCAAAATTTTCGTCAGCTCTTCGGCCAAGCGCAAAATGGACTCATACATGATCACACCGCTCGGCCCGTGCATTAGGCGGTCTGCGGCCTCTTTGATGGCCTGCACGACCTTTGGATGACGATGCCCCGTATTCGCCACGGCGATACCAGAAGTAAAATCAAGATATTTCCTTCCATCTAATCCGTAATAGTAGCACCCCTCTTCCTTGACAACCGGCAGATTCGGATGGTCTTTCGCCATCGTTGGCGCGAGCAGGTCGGGCATTTTGTGAAAGAGAGCCATCCAGTTGCTCTGTGTCATGTACATCCCCCTTTGATCAAACCATTTGTTCATTGAAAGTAGTTCGCAAGTTTTGTGCCACCATTTTGACTATTCGATATTTTTTGTCAGCTATCCGCACTGGTTTCTATCATCTCATTTCCTGCGACCCCCCAACTGTTCTAATTCTTTTTTGAATTAAAAATTCATTTTTGCATCAATATGGATTGTTCTCCCTTCAAAAACATTCTCTCGTGGTAAAAGTGGTCAATCTCAATAAAAAACCGCGCCACAAAAAGGTGGCACGGTCCAAAATTCGACTGCATAGCGAAGTTTTCATGAGTAGTTTGGTCAGGACACTAATCATGCCAATTCGGCAATAACCTCTTCGATGACATCCAATGCTTCCTCCAGCTGTTCATCTGTGATGACAAGCGGCGTTAACAGACGAATGACATTGCTGTATAGGCCCGCACCCATGACGATGACCCCCCGTTGATGGCATTCTCGCAAAATGGCGGCCGTCAACTCCTTATTCGGTGTTTTCGTCTTAGCGTCAGTGACAAATTCAACGGCCACCATGGCGCCGAGCCCCCGAACATCCCCGACCGTCTCGTATTTCTCCTGCAGCCGTCTGAACCGATCAATGGCGATTTGTCCAATGACATTGGCCCGTTCAACCAACTGTTCTTGTTGCAACATGCGAATCACTTCCAAAGCGGCCACGCAGCCGAGCGGGCTGCCTCCGTACGTCCCGCCGATTTCTCCCGGGTTGGGTGCATCCATGACTTCCGCTCTTCCCGTCACCGCACTAATCGGCACTCCTGCCCCGATCGACTTGGACATGGTGATTAAATCAGGGATCACATCAAAATGTTCAATGGCAAACATCTTCCCCGTTCGTCCAAATCCCGTCTGGATCTCATCGGCGATAAACAAAATCCCGTATTTTTCACAAATTCGTTTGACCCCTTGAACAAATGTTTTCGACGGAACAATAAACCCGCCCTCCCCTTGTACAGGCTCCATAATGATTGCGGCTACCTCTTCTGCCGGAACGTCGGAGAGGAAAAAATCCTCAAGCCGCCGCAAAAGCTCGGCGTCCAATTCCTCGTTGGTCATGCCCGCTGGCTTTCGGTAATAATATGGATAAGGCAGTTTGTACGTATCGGGCGCAAAGGGGCCGAATCCGAATTTATAGGGTTTGACTTTGCTCGTGAGCGACATCGCCAGCAGCGTCCGTCCGTGAAATCCTCTTTCAAAGGAGAGAATGGCTCTTCTCCCAGTATACTTTCGGGCAATTTTGACGGCATTTTCGACCGCTTCTGCCCCGCTGTTCAAGAAGAAGGTCTTTTTCGAATGATTCCCTGGCGTGATGCGGTTCAATGTCTCTGCCAATTCGACATACGGTTCATACATCATAACGTGAAAACATGGATGAATATACTGCTCCGCTTGTTTTTGGATCGCTTCCACCACTTTCGGGGGGCAATGGCCGACATTGAGGCTTCCAATCGCCCCAGCCAAGTCGATAAACGTATTTCCATCCACATCGGTTAAGAGAGCCCCCTCTCCTTTTACCCCAAATGTCGGTACGGTGTGAAACGGCCCCCGCGGAACATTCTCTTCTTTTTTTCTTAATAGCTCCTTTGCTTTTGGTCCCGGAATCGCTGTTTTGACTTGGATATATTTTTTTGTTTTTGCCTTCATCTTTTTTCCTCCGTTCCTTATGTCATGATTCACTTTTTCATACATGCAAACAACATGCCAAAAACTTCACGGAAAATCATATGACAAAGAAAGAGGATTTTTTCTCTTCTTTAGATAAAGTTAGTAATAGAAGCGCTGACAGACTGCTAGGAGGGAAAGTATGCAACGTACAGCCGATGTGTTGGAATTCGAGTTGGATGCGATATTGAGATCATCGAACGACAATATTGTCATCGCAGACGAAAACGGGATCGTTCTTCGCGCCAGCCCGAATTGCTTGTCCATATACGGAAAGGACGCCTCTTATTTAGTCGGAAAATCGGTCTATCAATTAGAAAAAGAAAACGTCTTTTGCCCTTCCGTTACAGCCAGAGTATTGCGGGAGAAAAAAGAGGTTCAATTGATGCAGCAAACCGCCACCGGCCGGGTTGTCATGGCGACAGGAGTGCCGGTATTTGACCAACAAAACCGCCTTGTCCGGGTGATCAGTTTCTCCCACGATTTAACAGAACTGGAGCGTTTAAAAGAAGACTATGAAAAACTGAGAAAGCAGATGGAACATTATCAAATGGAAATCGAGGAGTTGAAACCGGACCATATCGTCATCCAAAGCAAGGCGATGGAACGAATTTGGAAGCTCGTGCACCGCGTGGCCCAATCGGATGCGACGGTTCTTTTCCTCGGCGAGTCTGGAGTCGGAAAAAACGTATTCGCCCGTTCCCTTCATCTCCATAGCCCAAGGCGAAACGAACCGTTTATTGAGGTCAATTGCAGCGCCATTCCTGAATCGTTGTTTGAATCGGAAATGTTCGGCTATGAAAAAGGGTCCTTTACCGGTGCGCAAAAAACAGGAAAACCGGGGCTGATCGAATTGGCCGACAAAGGGACTCTCTTCCTTGATGAAATTGGTGAGCTTCCCCTTTCGATGCAAGCGAAACTGCTGAAAGTGCTTCAAGAGAAAAAAGTCATACGCGTTGGAGGCATTAAAGAACGAACGGTCGATTTTCGTCTGATCGCCTCGACGAATCAGAACCTAGAACAGATGGTGAAGCAAGGGAAGTTCCGCCAAGATTTATTTTATCGTTTGCATGTGATTCCGATTTATGTTCCTTCTTTGCGCGAGAGAAAAGAAGATATTTTCATGCTGGCGCAATACTTTTTGAAAAAATTCAACGAAAAATACCAGATGGATAAATATTTCCATCCGTCCATCGTCGACCATCTCGTTCAGTACGACTGGCCGGGCAACGTGCGTGAGCTGGAAAATATGATCGAACGGTTAGTCATTACTTCTGAAACGAGGGCCATTTATCCGGAATATCTCCCTTTTTCGATCCAGAAACATCAAGAGGTGATCCATCAATCGTTGGAAAAACGGAACGAACCGTCGACATTAAAAGAAGCCATGGAACAAGTGGAACGGCAATGGCTCCTGCGCGCCGTCAAACAGTGCAAAACAACATACGAGATGGCTGATTATCTTGGCATCAGCCAGCCAACGGTCGTACGAAAGCTGAAAAAGTATGGTATTGATTCAAAAACGAATTAAGATTCATTTTTGAATCAAGTGTTCACTCATTTTTGAACATACGCAAGCAAGGATGGCAGTCAAAACAGCCCTGCTTGCGTATTTCTTGTCTACTTCCCCTTTTTGGCATACTTTTTGCTTCTAAATATCACAAACTATTTTTCACTGCCCAAGGAGGTCTTGACATGTATAAACCGAAAGATTCTTCCCAATCGCCCCGCTTTTGCGGCGTTCGAACCTTTATGCGGTTAGAACCAATCAAAACGACAGATAACGTTGATTTTGTCGTGCTCGGCGTCCCGTTTGATACGGCAGCCTCGAATCGGACGGGACAACGGTATGGTCCGCAACACATTCGCAATTTTTCCGTCCTGTTGCGCCCTTACAACCCCGACATGGATATCGATATTTTTGCCTATTGTTCTGGCGTCGATTACGGGGACGTTGATGTCATCCCGGGCAATGCGCTCCGCACATATGATCGCATCGTCGAAGAGCTGCGGCCATTGTTAAAGAAAAACATCGTTCCGATTCTGATGGGCGGCGACCATTCCATTACATTGGGGCACTTGCGGGCTTTTTGCGAACGCTTTGGTCCCGTCGCCCTCGTTCATTTTGACTCACACAGCGACACATGGGACCATTACTATGGAGAAAAATATATGCATGGCACGCCGTTCCGCCGCGCGGTCGAGGAAGGGCTGCTCGATGTCAATCATTCCATTCAAGTCGGAATGCGCGGACCGCTTTACAGCGCGGATGATCTCGAGGACGCACGACGGCTTGGCTTTGAAGTCATTCCGATGAAAGAAGTCCGGCAAATCGGCTTTTCGGAAGTCATGCGCCGCATCCATCAACGTGTCGGAAACAGACCGGTTTTCGTTTCTTATGACATTGACTTTGTTGATCCGGCATTCGCTCCTGGAACAGGCACGCCGGAAGTAGGCGGACCGACAAGCTATGAGGCATTAGAATACGTAAGAGGGCTTGACGGGTTAAATATTGTCGGGTTTGATCTCGTCGAGGTATTGCCTGCTTATGACAGCGGGGAAATGACAGCCGTATTGGCGTCTGCCATTATATATGAAATGATCACGCTTGTGGCGCTAAAGAAAAGGCGGGCGCAGGCTAACCGTCTATCCACGGCGACAACGCCATAAAACCATCTTGCCGAAAAGGAGCAATCTTCCATGATATACGTCAACGGAAAATGGAGTAAAGGAGAAGGAAAAAAAAGACCGGTCATCAATCCCGCGAATGAGGAAATCATTATAGAAATCAATGAAGCATCCCAACAACAAGCCGTAGAAGCGATCCAAGCAGCTCGTCATGCTTTTCAATATACCGATTGGCCATTCAATCCAGCAAAACGGATCGCTGCGCTTCGCCAATTAGCGGACCTGTTGGAACAAAACGCAGAAACATTCGCTTCGATCGAGACGTTGAATACAGGAAAACCGATTCGCGAGTCGCGCCTCGATGTCAGCGATTCAATCCAATGCCTTCGTTACTACGCCGATTTTGTTGAACAACGGGCCATCGAGGAAATAAAAAGAACCGATGGCACGACAAGCAAAATCATTGAGGAGCCAATCGGGGTATGCGCGTTGATTGTTCCTTGGAATTTTCCTCTCTTGTTAGGAATATGGAAACTGGCTCCAGCGCTTGCGGCGGGAAATACAGTGGTATTTAAACCATCAGAACTGACTCCGTTATCGTTCATCGAACTGACAAAGCTGATCGATTCCATCGGTCTCCCGCCAGGCGTGTTTAATCTTGTTCCTGGAGGCGGTTCGCCGGTTGGAGAAACATTGGTGACACACCCTGATGTGGAAAAAATATCGTTTACCGGCGGAACGAAAACCGGACGATGGATTTACGAACAAGGCGCTCGCCGTTTGAAGCGAGTATCTTTGGAACTTGGCGGAAAATCCCCGCTGCTCATTTTTGACGATGCGGATCTTGCCAGCACCATCGAGTGGGCGTTGTTTGCCTCCTTCTTCAATCAAGGAGAAGTGTGTGTGGCTGCTTCGCGAATTCTTGTTCAACGACGCGTTTATGATTCGTTTCTTGATCAGCTGACCCAAAGACTAGCTTCCCTCCGCATTGGCGATCCTTTCGCGGAACATACGGAGATGGGGCCGTTAATCAGCTCCTCACATTTAGAAAAAGTGGAAACGTATATCCAGATCGGCTTGCAGGAAGGAGGAGTACTGCTGCAGGGAGGAAAACGAATTAAAGAACTGGGGTATTATCTCACTCCTGCCGTTTTCGCCCATGTCCGTCAAGATATGCGCATCGTCCAAGAAGAAATCTTTGGACCGGTCATAACCGTACAACCGTTTGAACATGATGAAGAGGCGATCAAGTTGGCGAATGACACCATATACGGTCTGGCAGCCGGCCTATTCAGCCGCGATCTCGAACGGGCGGAACAAATCGCCGGGAAATTGAGAGCAGGAACGATTTGGATTAACAGCTATCACACTCCCTATGTCGATGCCCCTTGGGGAGGATTGAAACAAAGCGGAATCGGCCGAGAGCTTGGACCGCAAGGATTCGCTGCTTTTACGGAAACAAAGCATGTGAACATCAGCCAACATGGCAAACCACTCGGATGGTATTCATCGCACTCCTGATTTCGTCCTAAGGACGAAATCGGTGCAAGTTTATTATTCTGAATATTTAAAATAGAAAATCAAGAAGGGAGAATCCTTATGAAGTGGACAGAACGATTTGGTCATGATGATATTCGGCCGACCCCGATGAACGAACGGAGCATGAATTTTTTTAGCACGTTTACTCTTTGGATTGCGGCGAATGTGGTGATTACGACGGTCATGACGGGGATGATGTTTGTTCCTGACATTTCCTTCTCCAACGCCATGCTGGCGATTATTGTCGGTTCGGCGATCGGCGCCATTCCGCTCGCCCTTACTGGAAACATCGGCATCCGCACCGGTCTCCCTACAATGGTGATCACAAGAGCGGCCTTTGGACAAAAAGGCGCCATCCTTCCCGCCCTTGTCAACACGATCATTTTAATCGGCTGGAGCTGGATTCAAGCCTATATGGCTGGCCTTAGTCTGAATTATGCCGTCCATTACGCCACTGGATACAGCAATATCAACCTATTTGTCATCTTGACGGAACTTCTTGTTGTGATCATTACGATTTTTGGCCACCGAGGGGTGGAACGAATCGAAAAATATATATCGATTGCCATGTTGATTTTATCTTTCCTTGTTTTTTATAAAATTTTTACGACTTATGACATTTCGACACTAGTCGAAATGAAATTGAGCGAACATCCATCCATCACCACGATTATCGCCTTTGACATCGTCATCGCCACCGCTTTTTCTTGGATGTCGACGGTTTGCGATTTCAACCGCAACTGCCGCTCCGAAACAAGCGGTTTTTGGGGAACGTATTTTGGCTATCTGGTCGCTTCCATTGTTGCAATGGGGCTCGGCGCTGTCGTCAGCGGCTTCAGCATCGCCTCGAACATGGAACGGACGTATGATCCAACGATTCTCCTTGCGGCTTACGGGTTTGGATTGATCGCATCCATCGTTGTGTTCTTTTCTGTACTCTCGACCAATGTCATGGCATTATACAGCGCCACGATGTCGTTCATGAATGTCTTCCCGCGCGCAGGCTTTTGGAAACCGACGTTGATCATGGGAGTGATTTGCACGCTTGGCGCCTTGCTGAAAGAAGTGCTGATGTCCCATTTCTTTAACTTCATTATGCTGATTGCCACGTTGTTCATTCCTGTGTTTGCGATTGTGCTCGTTGATTACTTTTTGATCAAAAAAGGGGTATACGACGCAGAAGATATTTTGTACGACACAAAAGGTCAATATCGTTATCAAAAAGGAGTCAACATCGCCGCCTACATCACCTATATCGTTGGAGCTGTCTTCGCCTATTATTTTACGTACATTCATCCGCTTGCCGTCGGCTCCACCATGCTGACGTTTCTTTTATCGGGAGCTGTTTATTGGGGGTTGATGAAATGGACAAAACAAATATCTGCGAGCACGAATACGGTCGAGCTTGAATCTCCCACTCGCTTGGAGGGATGATATGAACAGACCATTTGACATCGCATTGGCGCAGATGACGCCGGCCGACGGCGACATTGGCGCCAACTTGGCCAAAATGGAAACGATCATCCATGAGTGCAAACGAAAGTTCCCTAATGTTCGCCTTCTTCTGTTCCCGGAACTTTGCACCACTGGTTACGTACTGTCAGAAATGCTAAAAGAGGCGGCCCAGACATGGGACGGCTCTACGTTCCAACACATGAGCCAACTTGCCCAAACATTTCAATTGTATATTGCCTACGGGTACGTTGAAAAAGACCATACAGGAAATCTATACAACTCTCTTATGTTGATCGATCCTAATGGACAATGTATCGGAAATTACCGGAAAATCCATTTGACTCCTTTTGAAAAAGCCTGGTTTTCTAAAGGAGCCGAGCCGGTGCTGGTGGATACAGAACTCGGCCGCATTGGTCTAATGATTTGCTGGGACTTGGCTTTTCCGGAACTAGCAAGATACTTAGCGGTTCATGGAGCCGAGCTTCTTCTCGTTCCATGTGCTTGGGAATCTCCCTTTCATGCACCGTTTCAAAAATTCGCCATGGCACGAGCGATCGATAACACGGTTTATGTGGCGGCATGCAATCAAATTGGATCGTCTTCTTCTTTCCATTTCTTTGGTTTATCCTCTATTTATGGGCCGGATGGAAGGAAAATAGCCGCAGCCAACATGAATGGACGGGAAGAGCTCGTACACGCTATGATCGATCAAAACCAACGCCAAGCGTTAAAGAAACACTTTTACACCATGATGGACGAACGACGAATCGACCTTTACCGACAATGGATTTGGAGGGAATGACGAGAACATGATCATCCAAAAACTCATCGACCTCACCATGCCGATCACGGCCCAAACTCCGGTGTACCCGGGGGATCCGAAGCCGAAAATCGAACCGGCAGCGACGTTCGCCCAAGACGGCTATCACGTCAGCCGCCTTGTGCTTGGGTCGCATAGCGGCACGCATGTGGATGCGCCGTTTCACTTTTGCGAACACGGTTGGCGGCTCGATGACGTGCCGCTCACCTATTTTCTTGGCCGCGGCATCGTGATCGATGCCACGGGGAAAGCGGAAGGCGAAGCGGTGACGATGGCCGATGCCGCTCCGTATATCCCGAAGCTGTCACCGGGAACCATTGTGTTGTTTCATACCGGCTGGTCGCAATACGCCGGAACAAAGCGGTATTTTTCCCATCCGTACGTCGCGCCGGAGGTGATTGAAGCGATGCTGGAGCGAGGCGTGCGGACGTTTTTCATCGACGCGCTCAACATCGACCCGCCGGACGGCTCGTCGTTCCGCGCCCACGAACTTATTCTTGGCGCCAACGGGGTGATCGGGGAAAATTTCGTGAACTTCGAGCGAATCGATTTTGATGACCCGTATATTATTGCCCTCCCTCTTTCCTTGCCTGGCTGCGACGGTTCGCCTGTTCGGGCGGTGGCGGTGCAGTGGGCGTAACGAAGAAGGGGGATACAGCCCCGCACATGCTTTGATGCGGGGCGCACTTCCTTTGGCTAGTTAATCCATTTGATCACTTTCGCCGGGTTCCCGCCGACGACCGCGTTGGCGGTTTCATTATACAAACGAACGAGCCGCCGCGCCCGCTCTCGTTCCTTGACGAGCTCCAAATCGGCGGGGCTGTACAAGTGTCCCGCCACCATCTTTTCCTTTTCGCTTTTCATTCAATCCCTCCAACATCTCGCGTCTTCGCGCAGCACTCCATGGAATGATCTTATCGTCCTTCAGAAAAACCGTTCCCTGTCATCGTTTCGATGCGCACGCCTTCCCGATAATAGGCCTCCATCACATCCTTTGGCACCATGCTTCCGCCGGTAGCCCAGCCAATATGGACGGCGTTTTTCATTTTTTCTTTCAAATCGTTTTCCTCTACATACGTTTGCCCCGCCGAATCGCGAAACAGCCGAACAGGTCCCGCCACCCCTGCCAAGGCGGACGGCTCTAAATAGATTTCCTCCGTTTCAACCATAGCCGCGAGCAAGCGGTAAAGCGTCGCATCGTCCACCGTATAGACGCCGCTGATGACGTTCTCAAGCATGTTCCCCACCAGCCGCGACGGCCGACCCACCGCTAGCCCGTCCGCTTCGGTCTTATTGTCGAGGCCAAAATCTTGCACCGACACGCGGTCGTGCTCTCCTGTCATCAACCCAAGCAGCATGCAAGGCGAATGCGTCGGCTCAGCGAAAAAGCAATGGACATGATCGCCGTACACGAGCTTCAGCCCAAACGTCACCCCGCCCGGACCGCCGCCGACGCCGCAAGGAAGATACACAAAGAGCGGATGGGTTTCATCAACCGTGATGTTCATGTCCTCTAATTGCTTTTTCAGCCGAAACGCCGCCACCGCATAGCCTAAAAACAGATGGATCGAGTTCTCATCATCGATAAAATACGACGTTGGATCCTCGGCGGACTGTCTTCGCGCCTCTTCCACCACTTTGTTGTAATCAGTGAGATGTTCGATGACGGTGACCCCTTTGCTTCGCAATAAGTCTTTTTTCCATTGTTTCGCATCGGCTGACATATGAACGGTGACGCGGAACCCAAGCTGCGCCCCGATGATGCCGATGCTCAAGCCTAAATTTCCTGTCGAACCGACGACAAGCGAATAGCGGGAAAAGAACTGCCGGAATTCTTCGCTGGCCATGACCGCATAGTCCTCTCCTATGGCGATCATACCGTTTGCGAGCGCAAGATCTTCCGCGTGTTTCAACACTTCGTAAATGCCCCCACGCGCCTTGATCGACCCGGAAATCGGGAGATGGCTGTCGCATTTTAGCAACAGCTCCCCCTCGATGTTGGTCTGAAACATCTTTTCCAAACGCCGTTGCATGTTCGGAATCCGGACTAAAGGGGATTCGATGATGCCATAGGCCGGCCGCGTCTCGGGAAAAACTTTCGCGATGTAGGGGGCAAAGCGGCGCAATCGTTCTTCCGCCTCCTTAACATCGCGCTCGCGTAAAGGAATCGTTTGAATAGCTTGCGCAAACGCGTGATATTTTGGATTGCGCCAAAACACCTCTTCGGCCGCCATGATCATTTCAAGCAGCGGGAATTCCTTTACCCACTTTTGGATTTCGTTTTTGGTCATCATGCACCATTCTCTCCCATGCGTGTTTGTCGTTTCGCACCCTTGGCGGATGCCGGTCCAAAGTCCACTTCATTGTTTGCCGAACCGTTTGCCGTTTACCTTCAGTCTCGCGAAAACCGCTTCCATTGTCAATGGGGATGAATGGAAATGGTTTGTGGATGACATTCGGGAGTGATCCCAGCCTTGTCGGAATGGCCAAGCGAGGCATGATCCGCTTTGAAAAATGCCTGTCTTTCCATTATGATGAAAGAGGCAAACCATATCGTGGAGATGATGATCATGGGCAATCGCCGTGATTTATCGCTTTTGTTTCTCGTGATGTTTTTGGTCATGGCCGGGTTTGGCATCATCATTCCCGTCCTTCCGTTTTACGCGGAAAAAATCGGCGCGACTCCAACACAACTCGGTTGGCTAATGGCCGTGTATTCGCTCATGCAATTTTTATTTGCGCCGATGTGGGGGAATTTATCGGACCGCTATGGACGAAAGCCGATGCTGCTTGTCGGCATTTTCGGTTTGGCCCTTTCGTTTTTCTTGCTCGCCGTCGCGACAAAACTTTGGATGTTGTTTGCCGCTCGCATCATCGGGGGATGTTTATCCGCCGCCACGATGCCGGCCGCTATGGCATATGTCGCAGATGTGACAACCGAAGAAGACCGGGGCAAAGGAATGGGCATCATTGGAGCGGCCGTTGGGCTTGGATTCATTTTCGGACCCGGGATCGGCGGCGTGTTCTCGAAAGCGAGCTTAACCGCTCCGTTTTGGATGGCAGGCAGCTTGGCGCTCTTGACCGCTCTATTCGTTTTCGTTTTCTTGCATGAGTCGCTTCCGAGAGAAAAACGAATGAATATACGAACAAAGCGGCCATCGCTTGCGGCCGCCCTCCAAGGGCCTGTAGCGCGCCTATACTTACTGCAGCTGATCACAACGTTTTCCCTCGCCGGACTTGAAGCGACGTTCGCCTATTTTGCCGCTGAACGAGCGGGGCTTTCGTCGACGGAACTTGGCTACATCTTTATGATCATGGGGCTTGCAGGGGCCATCGTCCAAGGAGGGTTGCTTGGAAAACTGATCCGCTCATTCGGGGAAGGAGCTGTCATTCGTGTCGGGCTGTTCTTGTCAGCAGTTGGCTTTTTTCTCATTTTATTCGTTCACAGCTTTTGGACAGCCGCGCTCTATTTAACGATTTTCGGCATTGGAAACGGCATCATCCGCCCATGCGTCTCCGCGTTGTTGACGAAATATACGGCGGATGGCCAAGGAAGCGCAACAGGCGTCTTATCCTCGTTCGATTCGCTCGGCCGCATCGGCGGTCCGGCGATCGCCGGCTGGTTGTTCACCTTAAAGTCCAGTTTGCCATATATGTCAGGGATTGTGCTAACATTCATTTCCTTCGCTGTTTTTCAATCGTTTCAACGAGCCATGATGCAAAAAGACTCTGCCCTTTGACACAAGAGGAGGACGGATGTGGACATCCCCTGTTACAGATCAGCGAGCGAAAAAGCCCACTCCTTGAGGGGTGGGATGAAAGCGAGCCCCGTCTAACCTAGCGCACTGGTCACAGGTGCGCCGCCCATTGGGGTACATCCTAACCCGATGGGACGGGGTGATGACACACCCCTGAATTTGGGCGTTGTCCGAACCAGAAATGGATGAGGACGCAAACGACCCAAGAATCCCACGCCTTTAGGCGTGCGGAGTGTCAAACTCACGCACGGAAGTGAACGTCTTATGCATTGGGGTGATCAAAAATCATCATCTGCACAAAGGAGAAGGAGCGCCTTGAACATCGTTCCAACCAAACAGTTGGACCGCGCCATCGTCAACCAATTTTTCAACGACCATTGGGGAAGTCCGCAAATGGTTGTTTCAACCGGCATCTATACCTGCAGCGAGCTGGATGGATTTGCGGCTGTTGAGAACGGTCAGCGGATCATCGGACTGATTACATTCATCATCCGTGGCAGCGAATGCGAGATCATCTCGCTAGACAGCATAATGGAAAACCGCGGCATCGGCAGCGCCCTTTTGCATGAGGCAGAGGCATGGGCGAGACAACAAAGGTGCACGGCTGTTCAACTGATCACTACCAACGACAACTTGCATGCCCTTCGTTTCTATCAAAAGCGCGGCTATCAAATTGTGAACGTCTTTCCCAACGCTGTCGACAAGGCGCGACAAATCAAGCCAAGCATTCCGAAAACAAGTTCTGACGGCATTCCTATTCGAGATGAGTTGTTGCTTGTAAAACCACTGGCGTGACACGAGGTGATGATGACGCCGCATCGAAAAAGAAGCACCGGCCTTCTCCCAAGACCGGTGCTTCTTTCGATGTTTTGAACACTCCTCCACCTATGACGCCAGCCGCGAGGAGCGTCAAATTTCGGCGGCGATATGATACATGTAATAGATCCCATAGGCGATGCTGATGAGGGAGACGGTTTTCACGATCCATTGATTCATGACTTGCTGTTTCGCTTTCATCCAAACAAACGGAATCCCGAGAAACGTCGTGAACAGCATCATGCCGATGACCGTTCCTAGGCCAAAAATCAAAATAAAAGCAAGCGCCATCCAAGTTCCTTTGACCGTCGTCATCGTCAACAACACCATTCCGGCGCTGCCGGCCAAACCATGGACGATGCCGATCAATGTCGATTTCACATGTAAATGATGAATCTCGCCATGGCGATGATGATCCAGCCTCATTGTCGAACGGAAACTAGCAATTCCTAGAATAACGATCATGATGCCGACGGCCATTTCAAGGTAAGAAGCAATCTGTTCAGGAATTTGCCGCTCAAAGGCGATCATCGCCATCCCAACAACGAGCAGCGTCAACGTATGGCCAATTCCCCAAAACATGCCGGCCAGCGATGAAAGGGACAGTTTTTTCGTCCGGCTGGCAATGGTCGAAACGGCAATGACATGATCCGGTTCCGTCGCATGTTTCATTCCAAGCAGCAATCCAAACAAGAGCACAGGCCATATCGTTCCCATTGTCTTCTTCCTTTCCCTTGTCAATATTTCCTCCAACAGACTGGCGCTTTCTCACCGCATTGTTGGCGAATGAACTGTTGGACGCGTTGGAATATCGCTTCGATGACCGATGTTTCATACGCCAATATACGTACAGAAAAGCCTGGAACGGCCGCCGCTGAAAAACCGCAGCGAACCTCTTGCGGCATCTCTTCCATGAATTGGTTGAACTGTTCTAACACTTCCTTTGTGATGAACGGAGAAAGAGCCACGAATGATCCGACATGCGTATAGCCGCCGAGCTGCAGCATGCTCGTTAAGTGCTGCCGCGAGTCCAAGTACAGATGATCAAACAGAACGAGCGCCTCGTCTTGATACACCTTCAGTTTCGAGCGAATCCAATCATAGCGGAACAGCTCGCCGCTTTCCGACCATCCAGGCGTGATGATTTCGCCATAAACAAACGTGGAGCTTGGCGTGATGTACACCGTCGTTTCTTGATAAAAGCGCGCATGCTCATAGGCGATCGTCGGGTCGGGGAAATATTCAAGTACGCTTTGCTCCCCAAGTGACAATCGTGTATACTGCCTTACAGGCGTTGAAGGAGTTTTGTAGATTTTCGCCGCCGACTGGGTCGTCACCATCAACCGGGCGCTGGGCTCGAGGAAGATTTCCATATCATATGAATCCCCATCGACATACCCGCCGCCCACGTGGACAAGATATAACGTCGGATGAGCCGGGTCGAGGTAAACAGGACGCATCAGTTTCAGCGCCCCTTCACTATAGTTGTCCAAAATGACGGTGCGGCCGTTTTTCACGACCGCTGTACATCGCAAACGCCCCGTCCAGCTCATTCTTCCAGCCCTGCCAGCAGCACCTGTTTTTCGATCCAATCCACAACGTCAAAAAGACCAATCTCTTCTTTTAAATTTGTAAAAATGACCGGCTTCGCCCCTCGCGCTGCTTTGGCGTCCCGTTCCATCACTTCCAGACTGGCGCCGACGTAAGGGGCAAGATCGATTTTGTTGATCACGAGCAAATCCGACTTAATCATCCCCTGTCCGCCTTTGCGCGGAATTTTCTCCCCTTGGGCGACGTCGATGACATAAATGGAGAAATCGACCAACTCCGGGCTGAAGGTCGCCGCCAAGTTATCGCCGCCGCTCTCGATCAAAATGAGTTCCACATCTGGATGGCGCCGTTTCAGTTCATCAATGGCCGCAAAATTCATTGATGCGTCTTCGCGAATGGCCGTATGCGGGCACCCGCCCGTTTCGACGCCGATAATCCGATCTTCCGGCAAGACGCTATGTTTGATTAAAAATTGGGCATCTTCTTTTGTATAAATATCATTCGTAATGACCGCGATGCTAAAGCGGCGATGCATCGCCCGCGTCAGCTTCTCGACAAGCATCGTTTTGCCGGCGCCGACCGGGCCGCCGATGCCGATTCGTACCGGTTCCATTCTGGATTCTCCCTTCTCTGTCCTTCTTTCGTTCCACGTCAAACAAGATTTACGACATAAACAATCGAACAGGAAGACGTTCATGCTGCATTTGCGCGATTTCCAAGCCGACGGCTGCCGCCCCGAGCTCCTCTTCGTCGAGTGTCTCGATGATGCTCGCGGCATGAATCAAATATGGCTGCGCCATGACGAGCAGCTTTTGCCCGTCCGTCTGGCCGAGGGGAATGCCGCGAACCGCGTTTTGCACCATCGTTTGTACGGAAGCAAACAAATACGTCAGCACCGTCGTTTGTTTGGCTGCTCCGATTTTGCGGCCAACCGCCGCAAACACAATGGCCGGATGAATGGACCGCGTCGTTTGCACGATCTCATCCAATTCATCGACTCCGTAAATGTCGCGGCACAGTTTCCATAAGCGCCCCCCAATCATTCTCGTTCCTTCTCGCGTTTCCTTCGCCAAGCAGAGAGCAAACAGCGTGTCGTTCAGCCGCCGCAGTCCTTCCATACGGTCGACTTCCAACTGCTCATAGGCGATCCGGCACGCCAATCCATCCGTATACGTCAGCTGGGTCTGAATATAAGCGACAAGCACATCGCCAAACGTTTTGGCATCGCAAATTTGTTCATTGTACATGTATGTTTCAAACCCAAAGGAATGGGAAAATGCTCCAGACGGAAAATTCGAATCGGAGAGCTGCAGCAGCCACAACAACTGTTGGTCAGTCATGGCGATGCCCGATATGGCGGAACGCTTGTTTTACTTTCCGTTTTTCCCTCTTGTACGGGATGCCGAGTTGCTGGAGCAGCTCTTCGACTAAATAGTCGTATTGGACGAGCATTTCCCCTTCCTCGAATTGGGCGGGCAAGTGGCGGTTGCCGAGCTGATGAGCAATCTCCCCCATTTGTTTCATGGAAACAGGCTGGATGACAAGCAAATCATCGGGAAGAACGGATACGACAATGGCATTATGCTCATCCATCCATAACACATCTCCGTCTACCAATTCTTTCGCTTCTTTCAAGCGAATGCCAATCTCCCTCCCATGGTCGGTCACCACCCGCTGAATTCGTTTTACTAAATCATCGCTTGGCATGTACACCCGTTCGATGTGCGGGGGGAGAGAAGAAAGAGCTCGAATGTTGCCGATAACCGTTTCTACAATCATCATCATCACCTCAAAACAGAAAATATCGTTGCGCCATGGCCACAACTTCAGCCGGTTCGCACGTGATGAGCCGCCCATCGACCTTCACTTCATACGTTTGCGGATCGACATCGATTTGAGGCATGGCGTTGTTGAACACCATATCGTGTTTCGTTAACGAACGAATGTTTCCAACCGGTTTGACGATTTTGTGCAATCGCAGTTTGTCAGGGACGCCGCGTTCGAACGCCGCTTTGGACAAAAACGTAATGGACGTTTTCGCGACGGCGGCGCCATAGTTGGCGAACATCGGGCGGTACAGAGCGGGCTGCGGCGTCGGAATGCTGGCGTTCGGGTCGCCCATCACGCTGTAGGCGATCATCCCGCCTTTGATGACGAGCTCAGGCTTGACCCCGAAAAAAGCGGGATGCCAAACGACCAAATCTGCGAATTTTCCGACTTCGACTGACCCGACATACTCCGCGATGCCATGAGTGATAGCCGGGTTGATCGTATATTTGGCTACGTACCGTTTGACGCGGACATTATCGCCTCGCCCCGTTTCCTCCGGCAAGCGGCCAAACTGTTTTTTCATTTTGTCGGCCGTTTGCCACGTACGTAAAATGACTTCACCGACCCGTCCCATCGCTTGCGAGTCGGAACTGATCATGCTGAAGGCGCCGATGTCGTGCAAAATGTCTTCTGCCGCGATCGTTTCTTTGCGGATGCGCGAATCAGCAAAGGCAATGTCTTCTGGAACGGACGGATCTAAATGATGGCACACCATTAACATATCTAAATGCTCATCGAGCGTGTTTTTCGTATACGGCCGCGTCGGGTTCGTGGAAGAAGGCAAAATGTTCGGGAAGCTGGCGACTTTCATAATATCGGGCGCATGCCCCCCTCCGGCTCCTTCCGTATGGTATGTATGAATGACGCGTCCGTTAATGGCCTTCAGTGTATGCTCGACAAACCCGCCTTCATTCAACGTATCAGTATGAATGGCGACTTGCACGTCGTACTCATCCGCCACTCGCAAGCACGCATCAATCGCTGCCGCCGTCGTTCCCCAGTCTTCATGAAGCTTGAGTCCCACCGCTCCGGCGCGCACTTGCTCCGCGATCGGCTCTTTCGCCGACGCGTTGCCTTTTCCTAAAAACCCAAGATTCATCGGGAACGCTTCGGCGGCTTCAAGCATCCGGTAAATGTTCCACTCTCCCGGCGTGCACGTCGTGGCATTCGTTCCAGTCGCCGGTCCGGTCCCGCCGCCAATCATCGTCGTAATGCCGGATGACAGGGCGGTTTCGATTTGCTGCGGGCAAATGAAATGGATATGGGCATCCACTCCTCCAGCGGTCACGATTTTCCCTTCGGCCGCGATCACTTCCGTTGAGGCGCCGATGACAATATTGACGCCGTCCATTAACAGCGGATTCCCCGCCTTGCCGATGGCGGCGATGTTTCCATCTTTGACCCCGATATCGGCTTTGTAAATGCCGGTGTAATCAACGATGACGGCGTTCGTCAACACTAAATCGACCGCTTCGTCGCGGACAGCGAGCGGATGCTGCCCCATCCCGTCGCGAATCACCTTCCCGCCGCCGAATTTCACTTCATCGCCGTAAACGGTATAGTCATGCTCAATTTCAATCCATAAGTCTGTGTCCGCCAACCGGATGCAGTCCCCGGTCGTCGGTCCAAACATATCCGCGTATTGCCGTCTTGACATGGAAAAACTCATTCTCTTGCTCCCTCCTTCCCGTTGTCATCAAGCGGACCGTTGACCATATTGTTTAGTCCGTACACCCGGCGCTTGCCGGAGAACGGGACGAGCTCCACTTGCTTCGCATCCCCGGGTTCAAAACGGACCGCTGTCCCGGCTGGGATGTTCAAATGTTTTCCGTATGCGGCCTGTCGGTCAAATTCGAGAAACGAATTGACTTCAAAAAAGTGAAAATGGGAACCGACCTGCACCGGGCGGTCGCCGCGGTTTATGACCGTCAGCTTCGTAACCGGCTTTTGCCGGTTGCACACAATCGGTTCGTCGCGCAATCGGTATTCTCCTGGAATCATAGGACCACTCCTTTAATCCACCTTTATCGGAATCGGCCGGCGCTATTACGACCGGATCGGCTGGTGGACCGTGACGAGTTTCGTGCCGTCCGGAAACGTCGCCTCGACTTGAATCTCGTCGATCATGTCAGCGACGCCTTCCATCACATCATCGCGCGTCAAAATCGTTGCGCCGTATTGCATCAACTCCGCCACCGTCCGCCCGTCGCGGGCTCCTTCCATCAGTTCATACGTAATGAGCGCCACCGCTTCCGGATAATTTAGCTTCAAGCCCCGCTCTTTCCGGCGGCGCGCCAAATCAGCGGCAACGACGATCAGCAGCTTTTCCTGTTCACGCGGAGTCAGTTTCACTCATCTCTTCCCCCCTCTTGAATGCTCCGGTATTGTCAAAAGTTTATCCTCCACACTCACGGTTTTCTCCTGAGTTTCAACCGTTGGAAGAAAAAAAGCTTGCCACCCCCGTTGTTTTCGGCCATCATTGAGGTAACCACACACTCAACAGCCCAAACAAAGAAGGAGTGACAAGCTTTGTTACCTCAATTATTAGCCTATTTGCTTCAAATCATCAAGACCCAATATCAAATCATTGTGTATCTCATGGGTGTGATCGTGGGAAAATCCCTGAATCGTAAGGACTTGGACGAACCTGTCCAAAAGCCGTACCGAAAACTTCAGGTCGATGACCTTCCGATCATCGATGTGCCGGAAACCCTTGATTACCGGAAGTTGTTGGCGGACTACGAAGCCCAGCACGGACGTCCTTTGCGGCCCATCCAGCGCCGCGCGAAGGCGAAACACCGTGTTCCGGATTCGTTGACCTGCCCTCGCTGCCAGGCTCCCTCTTCTTACCTGTACGCCAATAACGGCGGAAACGGGCAATACCAATGCAAAGTGTGCCAGTGCCGGTTCAACCACCGGAACCGGTTCACCAAGCAAGCGGTCTTTCGCTGCCCGCACTGCAAAAAGACGCTGGAAAAGATCAAGGAACGCAAAGAATACCACATCTATAAGTGCAAGAACAACGATTGCCCGTTTTACCAGGCCAACCTTCGCCGGATGACCAAGAAGGAGCGCCAACAGTTTCAACAGGATCCTCAAGCCTTCAAGGTGCGGTATTGGTTTCGAGAGTTCTTGTTTGACTTTCTCCCGTTGGCTTCCTCGTCGCCCATCCAACCGAAGGTCGATTTGTCCCGGCTGGCTGCGTCGCCGCACGTATTGGGGCTCGTGTTGACGTACTACGTCAACTTTGGGATGTCCTCGAGGGAGACCGCCGCCGCCATGAAGGACATCCATGGCGTCTCGATCTCCCATCAGACGGTGCTCAACTACGCCAACAGCGCCGCGCTTTGGATCAAGCCCTTTGTCGACCGGTTCCCGTATGAGCTGTCCGGTTCGTTTTGCGGGGACGAGACGTATATTCGCGTCAAAGGGCGCTGGCATTACCTGTTCTTTATGTTTGATGCCGTCAAAAAGATCGTGCTGTCGTATCGCGTCTCGCCCAAGCGGGACACGCTCTCGGCCATCCAGGCCATCGATGATGTCCTCAGGAAGCTGCCGTCCCTCCCAGACGACTTGTCGTTTGTCGTGGATGGCAACCCGATTTACCGGCTGGCGCAACACTTCTTCGCCCAGCACGGGATTTCGTTTGACGTCCGCCAGGTGATCGGCCTAACCAACGAAGATCCGGTCTCGGAAGAGTTTCGCCCTCTCAAACAGATCATCGAGCGATTCAACCGGACCTTTAAAGGCAACTACCGCCCGACCCATGGGTTTGGTGCGGAAGAAGGCTCGGTGTCCTTTGTGACGCTGTTTGTGGCGTATTTCAACTTCCTGCGCCCGCATAGCGCACTCGAAGGCCGGGTCCCGGTCGTCATCCCGGAACTGGCGGATCTTCCGCATATGCCGGCCCGGTGGACGAAGCTCATCGCCATGGCACAAGCGTTTCTCCAACAAGAGGCGGCCTGACTTTTTTGTCCGCCGGAGCCCGTTGAACAGAACTCCTGCCGGATTCGGCGAAGCGAACCCTTGACCAACCGAACACCGCCAAAGGTAAAATTCGTTCATGGCAAGGGCGGCTTTCCTATTGCCTTCTTTTTGTCCCCGTCGCCCTTGACGACTCTTTCCCACCTTTGGCGGGTGTTGGTCAAGGGCGAATCCGGCCCTCCGCATGCCCCACGATGCTCAATGGGATGATCTGTGTGGAGTTTTCATAGAACTTTTGACGCTACCAATGCTCCCGACTATACTCGCAGGTTCAAAAAATCTCTCATTCGCTAACACCGCTGTCTGCTGCTTAAACAGCAAGAAACGATTGAATATAAGTCAAATCAGCCCCATCGACATCCCCTTTCGCCACGACAGCGCCGCGATCCAAAATATAGAAACGATCGGCACAAGAAAACGCCAGCTCCACGTTATGTTCGACCAATATGATGCCAACCTGCTTTTCTTTGGCAATTTTCATAATCGCATCATGAATCAACGCAACGATCGAGGGCTGAATGCCTTCCATCGGTTCATCAAGCAAGAGCAGTTTCGGCCGGCCGGCCAACGCGCGGGCAATGGCCAGCTGTTGCTGCTGTCCGCCGCTTAAATCTCCTCCTTTTCGCTGGCGCATCTCTTTTAAAATCGGGAACAGCGCGTACATTTCATCAAGGGTCGGCTGGGGACGGACTTTTTCGGCCTGCGCTTCCAGCCCGAGAAGAATATTTTCCTCCACCGTCAACGCCGAAAAAATTTCCCTCCCTTGCGGCACATAGCCGATCCCCGCTCGCGCCCGCCGCTCCGGCGGCCATCGCGTGATATCTTCTCCTTCCCATTCGATCACGCCTGACATCGGGCGAATCAACCCGATGATCGTTTTCATCAACGTCGTTTTGCCGACTCCGTTTCTGCCCAACACCGCCGTCACCCGGCTGAGAGGAATGTCCATGCGAACTTGATCGAGCACAACGCTTTCGTCATAGCCAGCGGTTACATTCCGGAGGCATAACACGCGTTTTTCCTCCTTCCAAGATACACATCGATGACTTGTTCGTTTTGCTGCACCTCATCAATCGAGCCTTCGCACAATACTTTTCCTTCATGCATGACCGTCACTTGCTTCGAATAACGGCGGACAAAGTCCATATCATGCTCCACAATGATCACCGCACAATGTTTGGCGATTTCGTGCAGCCATTCCCCCGTGCGCTCCCGTTCCGCCGCGCTCATGCCGGCAATCGGCTCATCCAATAGGAGGAGCTGCGGGCGCTGAATGAGCTGCATGCCAATTTCCAACCACTGCTTTTGGCCATGAGACAGGGTGCCCGCTAAGCGATGACGTTCATCAAGCAATCCAATTTTCTCTAGCTGTGCTGCCATCATTTCTTTCTCTTCTCCAGTCAACTTCGCCCGCAAAACGGAACGCAGACGCCGATCTTGTCGCATGGCTAACTCCATATTTTCCCACACCGTCAAAAACGGAAAAATGGAAGGGCTTTGAAACTTCCGGGCGATGCCTATTTGCACGATCTCATATTCCGGCCGTTGCGTGATGTCATGGAAAAAAAACAGCACTCGGCCGTCCGTCGCTCTCGTCCGTCCGCAAATGACATCGAGCAGCGTCGTTTTCCCCGCTCCGTTCGGACCGATCAAAAATCGCACTTCATGGGGGTAAACCGCGAGATCAACACCTTGCAAAGCACGAAATCCATCGAAGTCAACGACGACGTCACGACACATCAACACGGGCTTCACGTTCATGCCCCCTTTTTGCTTTGATGCGAACGGCAACGAGCGATTCATAAATGCCCGCCAATCCTTTCGGAACCAATAACACGACAACGACAAACAGCGCGCCTAACAAAAGCAGCCATAGATCCGGATAATTTTCGCTTAAAAAGCTTTTCGCCGTGTTCATGACAATCGCGCCAATGATCGCGCCCATGAGCGATTGGCGTCCGCCGACAGCGGCCCATAACACCATTTCGATCGAAGGAATAATCCCCATCATCTCCGGGGAAATGAGCCCGACTTGCAGGACAAACAACGCCCCAGCCACCCCGGCAAAGGCTGCTGACAAACTATACACAAACACTTTATAGACGGTCGGATTAAACCCTAAAAAACGAACCCGATTTTCAGCGTCGCGAATGGCAATGAGCACTTTTCCTAGCCGACCAGTCGTTAGACGGCGCGTCATAACGAAAATGAGGGCAAGAACAGCTGCTGTCAGCCAATACAACACAATTTGCGTAAGCGGCGATGATAACGAAAAGCCGAACACGGTCGAAAAATTGGTCAAGCCGTTCGTTCCACCCGTCCATTCTTGCTTGCCGATAAACAGCGTAACAAACACGACAACAACCGCCTGGGAAAGGAGAGAAAAATAGACGCCTTGAATCCGATTTTTAAACGTGAAATAGCTTAATAGGGCAGCCAGCAATGTAGGCAAGACGATCGCCGCTATGACGGCCACGACAGGATGCGCAAACGGCTTCCAAAACCACGGCAGTTCGCGCACGCTGCTCCACTCCATAAAATCAGGCAAATGCCCTCGCGAAGCTTCGAGCTTCAAATACATCGCCATGCAATAAGCACCCAATCCAAAATACACCCCATGGCCGAGGCTCAAAATGCCGGTATATCCCCAAATGAGAGAAATGCCGACCGCCACGATGGCAAAGCAAAGAAATTTGCCAAGCAAAGACAGGCGAAACTCCGTTAAATAAAATGGCGCCAAAAACAAAGCAACGAAAAACAGCCAGTATCCCCAACGTTTGTTCACGATGCTTCCTCCCCTCAATCGAGCGACCGCGTCCTCAAGCTAAGAAGACCGGACGGTTTCCATTGCAAGAACGCAATAATGAGAACGAACACAATGACTTTGGCGATGGTGGCGCTTGTGGAATATTCGACAAAGGTGGAGATTAAGCCGAGGCCAAACGCTCCTAGCAGCGTCCCAGCCAGTTTTCCCACTCCTCCTAAAATGACGACCATAAATGCATCAACAATATAGTACGTGCCGATCGTCGGTCCAATCGGCCCAAGCAAGGTCAACGCACATCCCGCCACCCCCGCCAATCCTGAACCGATCGCAAACGAGTATGCATCAACTTTCTGCGTGGCAATGCCGAGACAGGCCGCCATCGGCCGGTTCATGGTGACAGCCTGAATGCGTCGGCCAGCTCGTGTTTTCGTTAAATACATATAAAGAAAGAACACGATCGCCAATACAAGACAGAGAATAAACAATCGTTTATACGGAAACACTGCCCCAAACAAGCGGATTCCGCCATCAAGCCAGCTTGGCGGCACAACCGCCACGTTGGGCGCCCCAAAGATAAGTCGGGCGGTCTGTTGCAAAATCAAACTGATCCCCCATGTCGCCAACAAACTGTCCAGCGGGCGGTGGTACAAATGGCGGATCAAGCTTTTTTCCAACCCCCACCCAAACAAGGCAGCGATGAGAAACGACGACGGAATGGCAATGACAAAGTACATCCCCGCTGATTGCGGCGCATGATGGGCAAAGATTTGTTGAATGACGTAGGTTGTGTACGCGCCGACCATCATCAGTTCACCGTGCGCCATATTGATGACACCCATCAGCCCGAACGTGATCGCCAACCCAATGGCGATCAAAAGCAAAATCGAACCGACGCTCAGCCCGTTGAATAATTGGTCAATGAACATCGCCATCCCCCCTCTCATGTCCGCTGGGCGAGAAGGAAGGAAATCCCTTCCTTCCAAGTGAACTATTCACTTAATCCTTTCGCCCATGGGTAGCTCTTTAAATACGGATCTGGCTTCACCGGCTGGCCGGAATTCCATAACTCTTTGAATTGTCCGTCCGCTTGGATTTCGCCAATGCGCACCGTTTTCCATAAATGCTTCGTTTCCCCGTCAATTTTCACCGTTCCTTCCGGCGCCTTGTATTCAAGGCCGGCCGCCGCTTTTTTCACTTGATCAACATCAAAGGAACCGGCTTTTTTCACCGCTTCGGCCCATAAATGAACGGCCGTATACGCCGCTTCAATCGGGTCATCAGTCACGCGGTCTTGCCCGTACTTTTCTTTATACTTTTGTACAAATGCCTTATTCTCCGGTGTATCGGTCGTCTGGAAATAGTTCCACACAGCCAAATGACCGGCCAATACATCCGGCCCGATCCCGCGGATTTCTTCTTCTGCAATGCTGACGGACATCACCGTCACATCTTTCGGTGTGATGCCAGCGTCTTTCAACTGTTTGAAAAAGGCGACATTGCTATCGCCGTTGAGCGTATTGAAGACGACAGCCGGTTTCACTTGTTTGATTTTGCTGATAATGGTGCTATAATCGGTATGGCCGAGCGGCGTATATTCTTCCCCGACCACTTGCCCACCTTCGGCCTTCAACTGGGCCTTGATGATTTTGTTCGCTGTCCGCGGAAAGACGTAATCCGATCCAAGCAAGAAAAACGTCTTGCCGCGGTTTTTCAGGAGCCAGCTGACCGCTGGAACGATTTGTTGATTCGTCGTCGCCCCAGTGTAAAAGATGTTCGGAGACGACTCCATCCCTTCATATTGCACCGGATACCAAAGCAGCCCGTTGTTTTGCTCCACAACCGGAAGCATCGCTTTGCGGCTCGCCGATGTCCAACCGCCAAAAATGGCGGCCACTTGATCTTTTTGCAGCAATTTTTTCGCCTTTTCGGCAAATGTCGGCCAGTCGGACGCTCCATCTTCCACAACCGGTTCAATCTTCTTGCTGAGCAGCCCGCCCGATGCATTGATTTCCTCAATGGCCATTAACTCGGCATCGCGCAGCGACACTTCACTGATGGCCATCGTTCCGCTTAACGAGTGCAGGATTCCTACTTTGACCACATCCCCTTCTTTGCCAGCCGAAGATGAATCATTTTGATTCTCGTTTTTGGCTTGATCCACTGCTGATGACGCCGCACATCCCCCAAGAGCAAAAACACTGACGCATAAAAGCAGCCATAATTTCCACATGAATGCTGGTTTTATTCGCACACCCTTCCCCCTATTCATTTGAAACATCGATGAATTCCTGCCCCTCGTTCATCTAAAAGAGCGCATCCCTCCCTTGTTCCTCAAAAGCGATGCATGTTCTCCACGTTGAGGATTTGTTCTTGATTAGCAGTATAAGGCCCACGTTTCACGGACTCAACATATTTGTCATATTTTATTACATATTTTTGTTATATTTATTATCAATCATCTTCCGACCAATCAGCCAGGTCGAAAAACAAAACATGCCCCAAAAAGGCACACATGCACCTTTTTGGGGCAGCGTTCATTTCACAAGCGACAAATCCACTCCAATGACCCCGACAATTTGACCGTTATGATCCCTAATGGGAGCGGACACCGTGACGCAAAGATGTTTCGTCAATGCCGATACATACGGATCGGAAACATACACTGTTCCTCTACAAGCTTCCTGAAACCACGACCGGACTTTGGCGTTGACCAAGCCCGCCGGCGGATTCGAATAGACAAACGCCCCATCAAGACGATTCGACCAGACAGCCTCAATCTCTCCATTCTCAGATAAAAATCGATCCAGCACGCGTTGATGCATGGCCTCATCCATTTGTTCCAACGGAGCTGACTGAAGCAAAGCCGATAGTTTCTGAATCGTGTTTTTCACGACCGCATCATCGACAGAAATCGTTTCTCTCATCCAATCACGTCCGACCGTTTGCTGCAGCTCCTCCGCTGTCTTTTGCAGCGCTTCATTAATGCGCAAAATCTGTTCGACGCTTTCATGCTGTTCGTTCATATCCGCCGTCACTCGCTCGACAAACCGTTGATTTTCCCGGCTCAATTGCACGATTTCTTCTAGGAGAACGGCGATTTCTTTCACGCTGTCCGACTGCCCAGACGCTGACCGGACAGAAGAGGAGACGAGGTCCGTCATATCATTCAGCTGTCGCTGCAGCAAATGAAGGAACGACATAATCGCTTCCATTTCTTTCTCTTCGACATCGATTTGCTTTGTTTCTTCGCGAACGATATCGGTTGTCGCTGCGATTTCGCGTTGAATAAGGGACAAAATATCCTGTGTTTGCTGGACAGCTTCCGACGTTTGATTCGCCAACATGCCGATTTCCCGCGCGACGACCGCAAACCCGCGCCCATGTTCTCCCGCACGAGCCGCCTCAATATTGGCATTGAGCGACAAAATTTTCGTTTTCTGCGAAATCTCGCCGATCGCTGATATAATTTCATTGATGCGTCGCGAATGATGAACGAGATGGTCCATTTGTTCCAATAACGTTTCATGGTGGGAGCGCAGTGTTCGAATTTCTTTTTGCAACGTCTCCAATGAATTCCATGAATGCAGCCAATGTTCGGAAAACTGCTGGCTGCTCGCATACATATCACGCGAAGATGCAGCGATTTCCCTAGCCGCCTCCTCGATTGTTCGCATTTTGTTCGCCACTTTTTCCGTATACTCCACCGTTTTCTCGCTATGGTCCATCAGCTCTGCCGCACTATTCCGGCTTGAATCGGAAATGTCATTCAGCGAAAGTGCCGCCATCTTCATCTGTTCCATCGCTGCTTTGAGCTGATCAACCGCCACAACAATTTGCCTTGCAATTTGTTGCGGTCCTCCCTGCGTTTCCTCACGTCGAGGCTGATCCAGTTCGCGCTTTATTTTTCGTTCCGCACGTCTCGCAAAAATCAACAGGCGTCACTCCTTATGTCATTTTTTATTACATAATTATAATATAAAATATAACAAAAGGACATATAAAAATAAGACGCCCGTTCTTCTAAAAACGAGCGTCTTGCCTGGAAAAGGCTAGAGAACCATATTCAATAACAAAATGAAGACAAACGCCACCACCGAAATAATCGTTTCCATGACTGTCCATGTCATGAGCGTTTCTTTCACCGTCATGCCGAAATATTCTTTGATCATCCAGAAGCCGGAGTCATTGACGTGCGACAAGATCAACGAACCCGCGCCGGTCGCCAAGACAAGCAGTTCCATATTCGTTCCCGGCATGGTAGCCGCGATGGGGGCAACGATGCCGGCAGCGGTCATCATCGAGACGGTCGCCGATCCCGTCGCTACGCGAATGAGCGCCGCAATGCCCCAGCCTAACAGGAGCGGAGAGAAGTGCGAGTGTTTCGCCACTTCCGCGATTTGTTCGCCGATGCCGGAATCAAGCAGCACTTTGTTGAATGCGCCGCCCGCCCCGATGACAAGCAGGATGTTCGCGACCGGGCCGAGGCAGTCGTTGGCAAATTTCAAGACAGCGTCGCGGTTGAAGCCGCGGGCGTAGCCTAAGCTGAAGAACGAATAAACCGTCGCGATCAAGAGCGCAACAATCGGGTCGCCGATAAAGCGCAACACTTTCGCCGCTTCTGACTTTTGATCAAGCGTCACGTTTGCCACAGAGGCAATCAACATCAAAATGACCGGAAGCAAAATCGTGAACAGCGTATTGCCAAAGCCAGGAAGCTCACGTGCTTCTTTATGCTGCACAAGCTGTTCGGCAATCTCCGCCGGCACTGTTTTGTGCAGGCGCGAACCGATCCATTTGCCATACAGCGGACCGGCAATAATGGCGGTCGGCAAGCCGACGATGATCGAGTAAAGAATCGTTTTTCCGACATCCGCCTTAAAAATGCCGACTGCCGCCATCGCGGCTGGGTGCGGCGGGACAAGCCCATGCACGACAGACAAACCAGCGACAAGCGGAATGCCGATCGTCACAAGTGAAATGCCCGTTTCCATCGCGATCGTAAAGACGAGCGGAATAAGCAAGACAAACCCGACTTGGAAAAAGACCGGAATGCCGACTAAAAAGGCGACGACCATCATCGCCCAATGGACGCGTTTTTGGCCAAAGCGGTCGATCAACGTTTTCGCAATGCGCTCGGCGCCGCCTGATTCGGCCATCATTTTGCCGAGCATCGTCCCGAGCGCCAAGACGATCGCCAAAAAGCCGAGCGTGTTGCCAAGCCCCGCCTTGATCGAGTCAATGATGCCCGGCGTTTCCGGAGACGGCGCGATAAGCGGCATGCCCATCGCCAGTCCGACGCCGACGGACACTAAAATGAGTGCGACAAACGGATGCATTTTCGCCATAGTAATGAGCAATAATAACACGATAATAGCAGCAACAACAATGGCGATTTCCATCACAAGCTCCCCCTTTATCTTTGAGATAAATCGATTTAGTGAACAAAGCAAACGTTTTCAGATCTTTGAAGGAAAGGGCTAAATCGATTTAGCGCCCGATCATAGCCAGCTAAATCGATTTAGTCTTCCTCCCTTTACCCACTCCGCCGCTGAAACGCAGCGATGATGTCAAATTCCTCTTTCAATCGCTCATACAAGCGGGCATACAAATCAAACAGTTCAGCGTAAATGAGCGTATGTTCTTCCTTCGGCTCATGGCGGGCCGTTGTGTCGATCCACGTTTTCACCGTTTCCAGCGACGGCAGCTCGCCTAACGCGTAAAGCGCCACCGCAGCCGCCCCCAGCGCCGACGCCTCGTGCGTCTGCGGCACGATGAGCGGTTTGCCGAGCATATCAGAAAGCATTTGCCGCCAAAACGGCGACTTGGCGAATCCGCCCGAGACGCGGATTTCCGACATCGGCCCCGTGACATCGCGAATGGCTAAAGCGACCGAGAGAATGCTGAAGCAGACGCCTTCCATGACAGCGCGGATGAAATGCTCGCGCTTATGATGAAGGCCAAGGCCAAAAAACGTCCCACGCGCGTTCGCATTCCAGTACGGCGCCCGCTCGCCCGACAAAAACGGCAAAAACACAAGCCCTTCCGCCCCCGGCGGGACGCGTTCCGCGTATTTCGTCAACAAGTCATACGGATCCATGCCGAGCTTTTTCGCCACTTCCCGCTCGTGGGCGCCGAACTCGTCGCGCAGCCAGCGAAGCAAAATGCCGCCGTTGTTCGTCGGTCCGCCGACGACCCAATAGCCGGGCGTCAACGCATAACAAAACGTCCGCCCTTTTTCATCGGTCGTCGGTTTTGCCGCAATCGTCCGCACCGCCCCGCTCGTTCCGATCGTGATGGCCGCTTCACCTGGGAGCACCGCCCCGACGCCGACGTTGGCGAGCACGCCGTCGCTTGCTCCGACGACAACAGGCACATCCGGAGCGACTCCCATTTTTTCCGCCCATTCTCTTTTCATGCCAGTCATAATATGCGTGGCGGGAACGAGCCGCGGCAGCTGGTCGCGGCGGATGCCGACAAGGGCGAGCGCCTCCTCGTCCCAATCGAGCGTGTCCAATCGGAATAAACCCGTCGCCGATGCCATGGAATGGTCAGCGACATAGTCGCCATACAGACGGTGCAACACGTAATCTTTCACCGACACAAACCGCCGTGCTTGCTGAAATACGTCCGGCTGCTCTTCCTTGAGCCAAAGCAATTTCGATAGCGGCGACATCGGATGGATCGGCGTCCCCGTCCGCCGGTAAATGGCAAGCCCGTTTTGCTCTTTCCACAGCCGCTCCGTTTGAGCCACGCTTCGGTTGTCCGCCCAGATGAGGAGGCGGGTGAGCGGCCGCCCCGACTCGTCAAGCACCATAATCGAGTGCATCGCCGCACTCAATCCAATCGCTTTCACCTGCTCTGGGCGGATGCCATGGCGGATCGTCACCGCCCCGACGGCTTGAATGACTGCCGCGAACAGTTCATCGGGATCCTGCTCGGCAAACCCCGGATGCGGCTGGATGATCGGATAGTCGACGGCGTGAGAAGCCAGCACCTTCCCCCGCCCGTCAAACACAACCGCTTTTGTGCTTGTCGTTCCAATATCAATTCCAATGACGACGTCCTCATGAATCGCCATCGTTTCTCCTCCCTTCTTCATTCCTTCCCCCGCCTGATCGATGTCCGTTCCATCAATGTCGGGGAGAAACGAAATACGCGCGGACCGTCGGCTTTTTTCGCTTTCATTTGTTCAAACACGCGCTCAGCTGCTTTTTTCCCCATCGCAAACGTCGGCTGGGCGATGGTTGTCAGCGCCGGCGTGTAAATATCGGCAAACGGCACATCATCGATGTTGATGATCGCCACCTCATCCGGCACACGAACCCCTGCGTCTTTCACAAACCGCAAAACCCCCATCAGCGTCAAGTCGTTGATCGCAAACAAGGCATTAGGCCGCTTCGGTTCGGCAAACCGTTGTTTCAACACTTCCGGCAGCGCGTCCGGATCAGCGGCGATGATGTTCCCATCTTCAACGTCCAGTCCTCTTTTGCGCATAGCCGCCCGAAACCCTTCCAACCGCTCCATCCGCGGCACGTTGTAAGAGACAAGCGGCGGGGTGACAATCGCAATCCGATCGCGGCCCTGGGAAGCGAAATACTGAACCGCCATTTCCGCTGCACCTGCATTATCAAGCAACACGCTGTCTGCCTCCACTCCCGGCACCATCCGGTCGACAAACACAAGTGGAAACCGTTCCTCGACAAGACGGCGATAGACGTCCTCGTTCTTCCCTGTTGGAAACACGATCAACCCGTCCACTTGCTTCGCCAGCAGCGTATCAACATATGTTTTTTCCTTATCCGGATCATCGCCGGAATTGCAGACAATGACTTGAAACCCGCGCTTTTGGCATTCCTCTTCAATGGCGTGCAGCACTTGCGTCGTCAACATATGAAGCATGTTGAACACAATCACGCCAATGGTCGCTGTCGTCTTTTGCTTTAAGCTGCGGGCGATGACGTTTGGCTGATAGCCAAGTTCCTCAATCGCTTGAGCGATGCGCTTTCTTGTTTCCTCGCTCATATATTCATAGCGTTTGTTCAAGTATTGCGAGACCGTGCTTTTCGAAACGTTGGCCAACTTCGCGACATCGGCCATCGTTACTTTTTTCAACTGGGATCCCTCTTTCAGACTAAATCGATTTAGTTCAAAAGCGTTTTCATAAACCGGTTTAGCTTTATTATAAACCAAATGAAAGCGGTTTACAATAGTTTTGGATTGAAATCCTAAAGCGTCAGAGAAAGTTCGAAAATCCAATGTTCTTCTTCGTTTTCGCACCTTTTGAATCAAAACGTCTGGTCAATCGATGAGTTCTTTGATAAACGGAGAATACATGCGAATGTTCCTCCAATGGGTTGGTTTGGTCACCTTTACCATACAGGAACATTCGCATTTTTTGCACCCTCTATTTTTCCTATGCATACCTATCTTAAAATCTCAAGTACAACTTGTGGTGAAGAGCCATATTTTGTTGTAAGTTCGTTTCTTTCGTAATAAGCTCAAGCGCTTCTTCATACGACTCAAGTTGAATCAACCCAGAGATCAAATACAGCTTATTGGAAAATTCATGTGTTTGCGCCCGCAGCGCATCCGCGTACACCCGGAGCTGGGACAGCTCTTTTGTGAGGCGATACAGCTCCGATTTGTTGCGAAACGTCGATACCGCTCCAATCACGCGCCCTTGCTTGTCTTTGATCGGAATTCGGTTCGCAATGACGGTCTCTCTCCCTAAAACCATCTCATCATCGTATTCCGCCCGCCCTGTTCGGATCACTTCGGGCAAGCGAGAATGGGGAATGAGCCGCAAAATGGGCATTCCCAATACACTGTGCTCCTTCTCATACCCAAGCAACTTCAACGCGGTTTGATTGACCATTGTAATCGTTCCCTCTTGATTGATGGCCACAATTCCTTCGCGAATCGCTTCTAAAATCGCCTGCTTTTCTTGGTAGAGCAAACCGATTTCTTCCGGTTCAAGACCATGAATCGATTTTTTCACCGTGCTGGCGATCGCCATTGCACCCACCGCTCCGAGAAAGAGGGCAAAAACGGAGAAGAGAAACATCTTCATACGATACGACCATACTGTACGCTGAATATCCTCTAGCAAAAAACCAACCGAAACAATGCCGATCACATGTCCGTTTTCATCAAAAATCGGCGCTTTTCCCCGGATCGCCGGACCAAGCGAACCGACCGCCTCGGAAATAATCGCTTTGCCTTTCAGCACTTCGCCGTTGTCGCCCCCTACCATATGCTTTCCAATCCGATCTGGCAGTGGGTGAGCGTAGCGGATTCCCTTACGGTTGCCAATCACTACGTACTCCGCCCCTGTCTTTCGGCGAATATGTTCGGCAAACGGCTGCAAGCGCACTGACGGATTCGGGTCGCGGAACGCCTCGCGCACGAGCGGAGTCGACGCGACCGTCTCGGCCACATTCAGCGCTCGCATGCCAATTTGTTGTTTGAGCGTCGTCGCAAACATATGCTGAAACAAAAACGTTAAAACCACGATCACCAGCAGCAACAATGAACAAATAATGACCATTAACCGTGTTTGAAGCTTCATAGGGCTCGCTCCCCAAACAGCAAATAAAGAAAGACAGTCCGCCTGTTAGGCGGAACGTCTTTCTTTCTATTATTACATATCTTCGTTGATGACGACCGATTTTCCTCTTAGTTTCATGACAAACGGCACGGCAATCCATAAAAAGGCAATGACCAACAAGACGAGCGAAATCGGCTTTTCAAAGAAAACGAGATAGTCCCCGTTTGATGCCGTCAACGCCCGGCGCATATTGTTTTCGATCATCGGCCCGAGAACAAGCCCCAACACAAGCGGTGCCAATGGATAGTCGTGCTCTGCAAGCCAGTAGCCAAGCAGACCAAACGCCAGCAACAGGAACACATCAAACGTCGTCACTTGCACCGCATACACACCGAACACGGAAATGGCAATAATAAGCGGCAACAAATATTTCGTCGGCGTCTGGATAATTTTCGCGAACACTTTGACGAGCGGCATGTTGAGAATGAGCAACATGACGTTGCCGATAAACATGCTGGCGATCAATCCCCAGGCGACAGCTGGATGCTCATCGAACAACAGTGGACCTGGCTGGACGTTGTACATAATGAGTGCACCCATGAGGATCGCTGTCGTCCCTGAACCAGGAATGCCCAGCGTCAAAAGCGGAATCATTGCGCCCCCAGAAGCCCCGTTGTTCGCCGACTCCGGCGCCGCCACACCGGCGATCGTCCCTTGCCCGAACTTTTCCGGATGTTTGCTCACTTTCTTTTCAAGAATATAGGAGAAAAACGATGCCAACGTGGCCCCGGCTCCCGGCAGCACCCCGATGAAAAAACCGAGCAGCGACCCACGGGCGATCGGCCCCGCGCTTTCTTTCAAATCCGCTTTCGTCGGCAACACGCGCCCGATTTTGGCGATGTCCCCGTCGTTCGTCTCATGATGGAGAATGGACTTGAATACCTCTCCTAACGCAAATAGCCCGACCGCTACGGTTAAAAACTCGAGACCTCCATATAAATAGGAAATGTCGTACGTAAAGCGAGCCACGCCGGAAACATTGTCGAGCCCAATCGTGGAAAGCAACAAGCCGAACACTGTCATGATCCATGCTTTCGTCATCGATTTGCCAGCCAGTCCGCTCACCGCCGCCAACCCGAGCAGCATGAGCGAAAAATATTCAGCCGGGCCGAACTTCAGCGCCACATTCGACAACGGTTGGGCCAATAAGACGAGGCCGATTAGCGAAACAATTCCGGCGACAAAGGAACCGATCGCGGCAATGGCAAGCGCCGCCCCCGCCCTTCCTTGCCGGGCCATTTGATAGCCGTCCAGCGTTGTGACAACCGATGACGATTCCCCAGGCGTATTTAACAAAATCGATGTCGTCGAACCGCCATACATCGCCCCGTAATACACGCCGGCGAGCAAAATAATCGAGCTCGCTGCCGCCTGTTCCGGACTAAGGCCGGACGTCATCGACGCCGTCACCGGAATAAGCAACGCCACCCCGCTCATCGGGCCAATCCCAGGAAGCACACCGACCGCTGTGCCGATCAACACCCCGATAAAGGCAAACAGCAAGTTATGCGGCTGAAGCGCTGTCTGAAATCCGTCAAGCAAAAACGATAGTGTGCTCATGATGCCCCTCCCTTCATTGGAACCAAATCGGCCAGCTTGGCAATGTTCCTTGCAGCAGCTTCACATAAAGGCCATATACGCCAAGCGAAAAGCCAGCCGCAATGGCGATCGACTTCCATAGCGCCCCTCTTTCCATCGTTTGAAAGCCGATAACAAGAAACAGAAACGTCGTGATTACATACCCAACCGTTTCAAGCAACGCCGCATAGAAAATGGCGGCGATGAAAATGACAAGAAACTTTTTATATTGCCGCGGCAGTTTCTCCCCTGTTGCGCCTGAATAATTTCTTGTCTCAAACAGCAGTTTTATGCTTAATAAAACCAACACAAGTCCAAGCAAAAACGGAAACACATTCGGCCCGACAGCGCTGCCGTAGGCGCTTTTCGATATGCGCAAACTTTCCACCATAAACAAAGCGCCCACAGCCAAAAACGCCACCGCCGCGATCCGGTCAGCCGTTTTGTTCATCGCTTTCCCTCCCGCTTTTGGAAAAAGGGGAAGAATGCTCTTCCCCCTCGAGTTATTTATGCATCCCAAGCGACTTCAGCAGGTCGCCGACTTGCTGCTCTTGCTCTTGCAAAAATTTCGTAAACTCTTCGGAATTGCGGTACTCTGCTTCCCAGCCTTGCTTTTGCAGCTCTTCTTTCCATTTTTCATGCTCAGACAGTTTTTTCAATGTCTCTTCCCAAAACGCTTTTGCTTCCGAAGACATTTCCTTCGGCCCGAACACGCCGCGCCAAATCGTAAATTCCGCATCAATGCCAAGCTCTTTCAACGTCGGCACGTCTTTCAGCACTCCGCCGAGGCGTTCCGGAGCGGAAACCGCCAACACCCGCACTTTGCCGGCTTTGAGATATTCGCCAACAGAAGAGGCATCCGTTGCAATCACATCGGCATTGCCGCCAAGCAGCGCAGCCATCGCTTCCCCGCCGCCATCGTACGAAACATACTTGACTGATTTCGGATCGATGCCCGACTTATAGATCGGCAAAATCGCTACTAAGTGGTCCATCGACCCTGGCGCCGATCCTCCGGCTACCGTGACCGATTTCGGATCTTGTTTAATGGTATTAAGCAAGTCGGTTAACGTTTGAAATTTCGAATCCGCCTTCACAACAATCGCGCCAAAGTCCTTCGTCAACTGGGCGAGCGGGGTCGTGTCTTTGTAGCCAAACGGGCTGTTCCCTTCTTTTTTCAAGTTGTTGATAATAATTGGCGGGGAGTTGACAAATAGTTTGTAATCGTTTTTCACATCTTGGGTGGCGTATTCGGCCATAAAGACCGCCCCGCCGCCGCCTGGTTTGTTTTCAACCGTCATGGTCTGTTTGACGAGCCCCGTCTCATCCAACACCTTCGTAATCGCGCGGGCCGTTAAATCCCAACCGCCGCCCGCTCCGGACGGAGCGACAATCGTAATCGGCTTCGTCGGATAGTTTGAGGCCGATGAGCCAGAGTTCGAACCGGATGATTTCGACCCCGCCGATTCATTGCCCCCACAGGCCGCCAAAGCCAGTGTCATCATCCCTGCGGCGAGCAATCCCCACCATTTCGTTTTCTTCATTTCTCCCTTGCCCCCTTGTTTTTTGATAACGTTTTCAATCACAACCTTACCATGCCGCGGGATGAGCGTGAAGTTTTTGAAAATAAAATGAATTTTGTGCATTTTGTTCATGGAGGTATAATCAGACCTGATATCAAGCACCTAGCGGAACGCTGGAGTCTCAAAACAAAAAAAGACCGCCAGCCTTCAAAGCAGACGGTACATAAAACTTTGGTACAGTACATATTTTATGCGACAGGACAATCATCCGTTTTTTTACAATCTATCACTTACGAATCAATGATTTCATCTGCCTCTTTTGTCGCCGCCAACCGTCCTCGTTAGATAGCCGCCTCTTGTGTTTAATTTCCCTGCTCTTCAAGCAATTCCCAAACATCTTGCTCTGGAAGATCCACCAACCGAGCAATATCTTCCACCTTCATTCCTTTGCGCGCCATGTTGCGGATCAGTTGTTTCATTCCTTGCTTCATTCCTTGCTTCATTCCTTGCTTCATTCCTTGTTTCATTCCCTGTTTGATCCCTTGTTCAATCCCGCGTTTAATTCCTTCTTCCAACCCCTGTTTTCTTCCCCTTTGCTCATAGGAAATGATCAGCTCCAACATTTTCTCTTTTTCTGTCGTTTCCATCTCCTTCACCTCTCTTTGCAGTTGTTGCTCTTCCTCCTCCGACAGCTTCACATACGTTTCAAAAAAGCCCAACAAGAGCCGTTGCCTCGCTTCATCCAGCTCCAATCGCACCAACATGCGCAAAAACTCTTTTTTCAACTCAATTTTCTCACTTTCAGTATACCCCATTTTGCCAAGGAGGGCAGCCGCAATCGGATTGTCATGCCGGATATAGTCTCTCCAATGTTTCTTGCGCAACTCCACCGGGAAAAAGCGAAACTGCAGCACGTCGCCAAAGGGAAACTCGATTGAGAACACGGACGGTTCTTCGCGGAGGGTGTCATGGCTGAAGACAGCGATCGGAACGATGCGGGTGCGGTATTTTTCAAACAAACGGCTGAAATAGATAAACATGCGCTCTGGAAACGATGGTTGCACGTAGCTTTGATTCTCCACATGAACGATGATCAGCCCATCCTCCCCTTTCAGCTTCGTCTCGACTAATAGATCGACGCGGTATTTTTCACCTGCCGTGACATCGGTAAACAGTTCTTCGGACAGAAAGGACAAATGGCTGAAATCAATGTGTTCATGCATGTCGGGAAAAAAGAGGAGAAGAAACTCTTCGAAGAACGTTTGGATCAGTTCTTTAAACAACCGGTCGTGGTCAATAGCCATTCCATCACCCCTCTTTGAACGTGTTCAATTCTATCCATTCGCAAGCAGGGGGTGAAAATCCTGCATCGGGGACAGAAAAAGTTGTACCGTACTGTATAGCGCTTCAGTCCCCCACAGGTACGATAAAAACGTATTCCTGTACCACGTGATTTAACTGTTGAACAGATGTTTCAATCCCTCATAGGTACGATAAAAACAACGCCTGTACGATTGGTTTTTTTCACTAAATAAAGGTTTCAATCCCTCATAGGTACGATAAAAACCAAACCATTCGCATAAAATCAAGCTTTTCCCCTTTTGACTGTTTTCAGAATATCACGTTTCAAAAATTCTGTCAATACTGTTGAGCCGTGTTGGTTGTAGGATTTTGACGCAAAAAAATATTGTCGTCGATCCTCCGGGGTTTTTGCACGATTGGAGGTCGACGACATTTGAAAGGCGGTCAGCTTTTGTTTTTCTCCATTCTCCCGTACTCTTCCCTCACCGCGGCCACAAGCGGGTGCGCACTCTCAAGCCCCGCGTATTGCCGAAGCGCTCCTTCGATTCCGTGGTGTGCGATCGTTTGTTGCAGAGCGGCGGCTTCTGCATCGCTCGCATCATCAAAGCGCAACAGCGCGGCAATTCCTTTGGCGAGACCAGCAGGAACGTTGCCAAATAGTGTGCAGTATTGCGTCGCCGGAGCGATGAGCCGGTCGTTCGGCCCGAGCTTGCGGATCGGCGAACGGGCGACGCGGACGATATCGTCGGAAAGGGACGGGTTGGTGAAACGCCCGATCGTCGTTTTGATATAGGAACGGTGCTCTTCCTCATGCCATCCGTGCTTTTTCACTAAGACGGCTCCCGACTCACTGAGCGCTTGCTCGACATTCAATCGAATACCTTCATCGTTCATCGCTTCCTGGACGGTTTTGTAGTTTCGCAGATACCCTAAGTAAGCGGCCAACGCATGGCCGGTATTGACCGTAAACAATTTGCGCTCGATATACGGCTCTAAGTCAGCGACAAAATGAGCCCCTTGAATCGGCGGAACAGTGCCGATGACGTTTCGCGTTTCAATCGTCCATTCGAAAAACGGTTCCACCGTGACAGCGAGTGGATCGTCATTCGTCTGATTCGGCACGATGCGGTCGACCGCGCAGTTGAGAAAACCAACTTTTTCATCTGCCAGCTGCTGCCCAGCCGTGGAAAGATGGGCAAAGACGTGCGTTTTCAGCGTTTCCGTGCCGCCGATCATGTTTTCACAGGCAATGACATGAAGCGGCTTCTGATGAACCGTGAAGCGCCGCTCAAGCCCAGCGGCGATGACTGGCGCAATAGCCGGCAAAATGTGCGGGCCGACCGCGGTCGTCACCAAATCAGCGTCTGCGATCGCCTCGATGACCGCTTCCCGCTCCGTTTGGCTGTTCAGGGCCGAAACGCCGCGCACCCATTGTTCTTCGCGCCGCTCGCCGGCAACAATGACGCGATACTCCCCCCGCTCTTTCAGCAAACGGACGATTTGTTCATTGACATCAACGAACACGACGTCATATCCCGACGCCGCCAGCAGGCTGCCGATAAAGCCGCGGCCGATGTTGCCGGCGCCAAAGTGGACGGCCCTCATCAGCCGTTCACCTCATGGAGCAGCGCAAGAATTTCCTCGGCCGTTTTGGCGTTCGCCATGGCGGCCACATTGTCTGCTTCGGCGCAGACGAGTGCGAGTTTCGAAAGAATATCCAAATGTTCCCCGTCTTTGCCGGCAATGCCGATGACGATCGTGGCCATGTTGCCGCCTCCAAAATCGACGCCGTCCGGAACTTGCACGATCGAAATGCCGGACTGTTTCACGAGCGCTTTTGCCGCTTCCGTTCCGTGCGGAATGGCGACGTTGTTGCCGATATACGTTGATGTCAGTTCTTCCCGTTCAAGCATCGCATCAACATATGCCGGGGCGACATATCCTTGCTTGACCAACACCTCGCCGGCGAGGCGGATCGCCTCTTCTTTCGTTTTTGGTTGCGCATTGAGCATAATGTTTTCTTTGTTTAAAATCGAATGGGTCAACATCCGTGTCACTCCTTCATCGATATCCAATAATCATCGAAAAATTGTTCCAAATGGCCGCTAATAAGCGAATACACTTCGTCTTCGCCGCCATAAGCCAACGTGGCCGCGCTTTGCTCGTTCTTTACGAGCAACGTGCTCACATGGCTTAATACTGAAAGCACCTCTTTATCCGCATCAGCAGGACCGAGAAGCAACACGACCGTGTTGATCTCCATCGGCTCCCCGTCCATCCCCGCCACCGTTTGCGGCGAATCAAGTCGGTACATCGTCAGAGACGGACGAAGGACAGCGAAGCTTCGAGCGTGGTAAAGCGCCAGCGTCGTGCCAGGGACGCCAAGCCCGCCAAGCGACTCGCGGCGCCGCAGCTCCTCGATGACGACATCGGCATCGACAATGACGCCACTTCGTTCGAGGCGGCGGCACGCGTCCGTCAATATTTCATGAACAGAGCGCCTCTTGACCACCTCGAGGGAAAAACCGTCCAAAATGTGGACGATCGTCTCGCTGATGCGCCGAACCGCCTTCATCGTGTCGATGGCTGGCCTGTTTCGCCGTGCGGTTGACTCTTTCCTCATCCGCTTTTCAGCGGCCGATTTTCGCTCTAAACACTCGCGAATCTTCCGCGCTTCCTCCTCGGTCAGCATCGGGCTGACGACGATATGCGGCCCATACTCCTCAGGAAGCGGCACGGTCGAGATGACGAGATCGTACGCGCTGACATCTTTTCCTTTCCATTCAAACGCGGAAGCTTGTTCCAGCGAAACAATGTCCGGAATCTCTTTTTTCAGCCTCGTCGCTAAAATTTTCGCCGTCCCAAGCCCGCTCGAACAAATGACTAACACCCGCCAGCCTTTTTTCTCCCGCATGAGCGCGGCCGCAAAATGGAGCACCAAATAGCCAATCTCCTCATCCGGGATCGGAATGCCGCCAAACAGCTGCCGCGCCCCATCTGCGACAATGGCGAACAGCTCCGCATAGTCTTGTTTGATTGGATCAAGCAGCGGATTGGCGACCCCCATTCCGTGTTCGAGGCGATACAGAGCCGGCTTTAAATGGACGACAAGGTCTTCGTATAACGTACGGTCGGCGGATAAATCAACGCCGAGCTTATCACTGACAAAGCGGATGAGTTGTTGCGCCTTCATGCCGACGGCCAAGCTTGGCTCTTCCATCATTGCTCCTTGACGGCTGCGCCATTTCGCTCCCATCAAGTGCATCGTCATATAGCCGACTTCTTCGTTAGGGATGTCAACGTCAAAGACTTTTTCTAACGATTCAGCGAGCTCATGCGCGATCTCATATTCTTTCGTCGCTTGCAACGCCTGCAGATCCCGCGGATCGAAGTGGATCGCTTCTCCCCGCTTGATGCGCTCCATGGCGAGCGCCAAATGGACGACGAAGGCGATGTACGAACTGTCGGCCATCGTAAACGGAAGCTTTTCTTTCACTTGCTCGATTTGCTGCTCAATGACAGCGAGCTTTTTTCTGTCCACAAGCCCGAGCAGCTTCTCCGCCACGGTGTCAAGCGGAGCGTCCGTCCGTTTTTGGATCGTCTCTTTCATCAATGCCAAAAATTCGTGTTCATCAACATGGCGGAACAACAAGTCGCTCATCAAGCGCCGTTTCGCCGATTCCGAACCGGCAAGCTCCACCCCGTATCCACGCTTGCGGATGAGCGAAAGCCCGTACGCTTCTACCGTTTGTTCCAATTTGTCCAAATCCAAGCTGACAGTGGCGACCGTGACGTTCAAGTCATGGGCCAATGTGACGAGTTTCACTGGCTCGTTGGCTTCCAACAGCGCAATTAAAATCATGAGCTGCCGCTCTTCGGGGGTGTATTCATGATGAGAAAGGCGAAACAGCTCTGCGGCCAGCGCCTGCTTCTTTTCCTCTTCCCCGACGAGGCGGATGCCGACTCCTGCTCTTTTCGCGAGCTTAAGCCCATAGCGGCGGAAGACCGATTCCAAACCTTGCAAATCACGATGAACCGTGCGGGCGCTGACATTCAGTTCCTCCGCCAATTCGCCGACTGTTATGTCCCTATCGTCCGCCAACAACCGTTCAAGCAACTTCCGCTCCCGTGCCGATACGTACATCGCCGTTCACCTCCCATCACGGAACAGCATTATTGACATTTTTGAAATAAATCTTTGCCTCTTCCATCCTTATTGTAAGGGCTTTTTTCTTGATTTGACAATGAATAGATGTTTCGTTTTCGTCATTGTTATTGTTGACAGATTTTAATTTTGCATGTATTTTTCTCTTTCGTCGTTTGACGAAGTTCACCGCGGTCGGGCACATCCATGCGGATGGGAGCGGAGGAAAGTGCCCCTAGCCGTCGAGGTAAACGCGAAATCACAAAGCAAAACGCAGGGGGAACGCCATTTCCCCTGCGTCTCATGCCGATTTACGCGTTCTTTTTCAATTGCTCGATCAATTCATCGTATTTCGGGCTGTTTAAGAAGTTTTCGACCGATACATGGTACGCATTGGGCAACTTCGCCTTCGCCCGGTCGGTCAAGTTTTGATGGGTGACGACGATGTCGGCGTCGGCCGGAAGCTGGTTGATCGCTGTATTCGTCACTTCGATATCGAGCCCGGCCTTTTGTACTTTGTTGCGCAAAATCGATGCTCCCATCGCGCTCGAGCCCATTCCCGCATCACACGCGAACACAATTTTCTTCACGCGGCCAGGAACCGCTTGGGCCACAGTTGCCGAAGCGGCTTCTTTCTGTTGCAATGCGGCAGCCACTTGGCTCTTTTTTCCTTTCAGCTGTTCCATTTTTTCCGTTGCTTTCGTCAACTCTTCTTCCTCTTCGGATTGTTTCGCCGCTTTTAAGAAAATCGAAGCGACGAGGAACGACACCGCTGCAGCGACGAACACGCCGGCTAGCACGCCGAAATAATTCCCTTTCGGCGTCATCGCCAGCAAGGCGAAAATGCTTCCCGGCGACGGCACCGCCACCAGCCCGGCATGGAGCACCGTAAACGTGAACACGCCGCTCACGCCGCCCGCCATGGCTGCCAAAATCAAAATCGGTCGCATGAGAATGTACGGGAAGTAAATTTCATGAATCCCGCCAAGGAAGTGGATAATGACTGCCCCCGGCGCCGATTGTTTCGCCATCCCCTTGCCAAACAGCCAATACGCCAGCAAAATCCCCAACCCTGGACCAGGGTTCGTTTCCAACAAGAACAAAATCGATTTTCCGGTTTTCGCCGCTTGTTCGACGCCAAGCGGGCTTAAAATTCCATGGTTGATCGCATTGTTCAAGAACAGCACTTTCCCCGGCTCGATGAACAAGTTCGCCAGCGGCAACAAGTGCCAATCAATGATTTTTTCCACTCCTGCCGCTAACGTTTTACTGATCACAGAAATGACCGGGCCGACTCCTTTAAAGGCGAGCAGCGTCAACACGCCGCCGACGATCCCGGCCGAAAAGTTGTTGACGAGCATCTCAAACCCTTGTTTCACTTTTCCTTGGAAGAGCCCGTCTACCTTTTTGATCACATAACCGCCAAGCGGCCCCATGATCATCGCGCCTAAAAACATCGGGATTTCCGAACCGACGACCACGCCCATCGTCGCCGTCGCCCCGACGACACCGCCGCGGACGTCGTACACCATTTTGCCGCCCGTATAGCCAATCAACAGCGGCAGCAAATACGTAATCATCGGACCGACGAGCTTCGCAAACGTCTCGTTCGGCAGCCAGCCGGTCGGGATAAACAGGGCGGTAATCAGCCCCCAGGCGATAAACGCCCCGATATTCGGCATAATCATGCCGCTCAAATAACCGCCAAACCGCTGAATCTTCACACGGAAGCCTGTTTCGTTTCCGGTTGTATGCGTCATAAAGCTGTTCCTCCTTTTTGGCTTGACTGTACCTTTATCTTAAAACGCTTACAACCGGCCCTTCAATGATAAGTAAACGCGATTTTGTCAAGGGGGTTGTTGACAGGTTTTAAAAAGGAAAAGCCGAGCGCGGCGGGCGGGGTTACGGTATTTCTTCTGCCAACGACAACGCCTCTCGATAAAGACGTTGGGAGAGATAAAATCCATTTTCAAGCAAAGTGTCTAACAGCGGCTTGACTTCCGCTATTTTCCTGTTTTTCTTTCCCAGAATCAAAACTCCGATTGTACCGATAGGCCGTAAAAGGAATTGTTTCGACAATGATCTGGCAGCATGCTCATCAATCACAACGACTTGAGCACCAAGTTCTTTCGCTCCAATAATAACTTCTAACTCCCCGGCATGGAATTTTCCATATAAACTTTCAACAAGGCTGCGATTTTTTACATGGTATAGCCTAAACACCCCCTCGCTGACCAATCGTTTGAGCTCCTCTTTTCCATAATGGCGTGGGGCATGGTTATGAACAATTTCTTGATAGACAGCTTCCGGAACATATACTTCATCAAATAGTTCAGACAAAAGAGTCAATTGACCAACGATCGACAGACCTATAATCGGTGTAGAATTAACCGTAACCCTACTCATTGTGATCCCTATTTTCTTTGCTCAATTTTTGCACCGTGTCCCAATCATCTTTGATGTGTTCCTCCGTATATTCCATCCAAGGAATCGCCTTCGAACGCAATACATCGATAAATTCCCCTAAGGATTTTCCTGCCAATTCAGCCGCTTTCGCCAGCGTCACCTGTTTTCCAACAAACAAACCAATCGCCAATGAAAGCTTTATTTTTGCCTCAACTGTGTTGCCTTCCAATTCATTAATGGCGGGCAAAAACTCTTTCGGCAAGTTCACCTGAAAGTAGTCCATGGCCATTGAACTCACACCCTTTTTTATTTTATTCTATCACACTTCGCGCCTTTTGGATGCTGTCACGGAACGAATAGCATTTCCAAATTTTTTACTACACGCTCAACACGATAGAAATGAAACCGACTCAATTGAACACTCCCCACCCGCGCTCACGTAGAGAAGTAGGGGATTCTCGGGAACACCCTAACATACGGTAAGCTGTCAGCTAAGCCATCCCTGTGCATCCCACCGTTGAGCTTCCTCAAAAAGATCGCAATCGAAGCCCTTCCTTTGTTCTTTTGGTGCAAGGGGAAGATCGTTGGTGGAAGACGCCGGTTCATCCCCCACTTACGCTCATGCTTGGAAGTTGAGGCCTTCTCGGTTCGAGGTGATAAAAAGGGGACTGACCCAAAAGGGTAATTTTCCTTAACAAAACACAACATATTGTCTATATACGGTAATAAGAAAGGGTGTCCCGATCCTTTTGGGACACCCTCTTACAGCCTATTTTACTAATATCTCGCCGTCACCATTTTCTTTCTCGTGTAAAATTCGACGCCGTCGCGGCCGTTGGCATGGAGGTCGCCGTAAAACGAGTTTTTGTAGCCCGAGAACGGGAAAAACGCCATGGGCGCCGGGACGGCGACGTTGACGCCAAGCATGCCGGCGTCGATTTCTTCGCGGAACTGGCGGATCGCTTTGGCGCTGTCGGTGTAGATGCAGGCGCCATTGGCAAATTCCGATCGGTTGGCGATCTCAATCGCTTCGTCCAGATCGCGGGCGCGGACGACCGACAAGACCGGGGCGAAAATTTCATCCGTCCAAATCGCCATGCCTGGTTTGACATGGTCAAAAATCGTTGGACCGATGAAATAGCCTTTTCTGCTTGTCGCCGAGTCGCGGCGTCCGTCGCGGACAAGGAGCGCCCCCTCTTTTTCGCCGATTTCGATGTATTTGATCGTCCGCTCTTTATGCGACTCGCGGATGACCGGGCCTAAAAAGACGCCTTCGTCGAGCCCATTGCCAATTTGGATGCGGTCGGCGGCTTCTTTGAGCCGTTCGACCAACTCATCGGCGATATCGCCGACTGCAACGACGACCGAGCATGCCATGCACCGCTCGCCCGCCGAACCGAACGCGGCGTTGATGATGTTCGTCACCGCCATATCGAGGTCGGCGTCCGGCATGACAATCGAATGGTTTTTCGCGCCAGCCAGCGCCTGCACCCGCTTGCCGTGGGCGGCGGCCGTTTTGTATACGTACTCCGCAACCGGCTGCGAGCCGACGAACGAAACGGCTTTAATGTCTTTATGTTCTAAAATGCCGTTCACGACCTCGTGTGCCCCATGGACAATATTCAATACTCCTGCAGGCAGTCCGGCTTCAGTAAACAGCTCAGCCAAGCGGTTGGCGAGCAGCGGCGTCCGCTCAGACGGTTTCAGCACGAACGTATTGCCGCAGGCGATGGCAAGCGGGAACATCCAGCACGGCACCATCATCGGGAAGTTAAACGGTGTAATCCCGGCGACGACACCGAGCGGGTAGCGGTACATCCCCGATTCGATATCGGTCGCGATATCCGGCAGCTGTTGGCCCATCATGAGCGTCGGAATCCCGGCCGCAAACTCAACGCATTCAATGCCGCGCTGCACTTCACCGTAGGCGTCCTCATAGACTTTGCCATTTTCTAGCGTCACAAGTCTAGCGAGTTCGTCCCAATGTTCGACCAACAGCTGCTGATAGCGAAACAAAATGCGGGCACGGCGCGGAACCGGGACTTTGCGCCATTCGCGGAACGCTTCTTTCGCGGCCGCCACCGCTGCATCAAGCTCCTCGCGCGAGGAAAGCGGCACTTTCGCTAGAACCTCCCCCGTTGCCGGGTTCGGCACGACTTCTTCTTTTCCGGATGTCGAGGCGACCCATTGGCCGCCGATAAAATTTTTCAATGTTTTTGTTTCGGTTACAGAGCTCATGAATGAAACCACCTTTCTAGAAAATCGAGTATAAGAGAATGGCTAAGAACATGCCGGCAAGCGGAATGATAACCGACAGAACGAATATCGGCTTATACGTCCGCTCGTGCGTTTCATGGCAGACGGCGCGAATCGTCGTCACAATGTATCCGTTGTGCGGCAGCGAATCAAGGCCACCGGAAGCAAGTGCCGCCACTCGATGCATGGCGCCGGGGTCAAGCCCTTTCGCCAGATAAATCGGCGCCAAAATCGGCAAGGCAATACCGAGACCGCCGGAAGCCGACCCGGTCATGCCGCAAATAATCGTGACGGCCAACCCCAATCCGAGCAGTTCCGGTCCAGGAATGTTCACAAGGACATCAACGGCTTTTTGAAAGGCCGGCACATTTTTCGCCACCGCTCCGAAGCCGACGACGGCGCACGTATTAGCGGCAGCGACTAACGCATCTTGGGCGCCGGACGCCATGGCCTCCCAAAATTTGCGGACGAATTTCGCATTTAACACCCAGCAAAGCACAATACCAAGGACAAGTGACAAGACCCCTGCTGAAGTCGAAGAAATGAATTTTGCCAAAATGTTTAATGAAACAATCACCGCCACTAACGGAAGGATGGCACAAACAATGTTCGGCAGCGGACGGCCAGCGCCGCGCTCGAGCGAAGCAGCAATTTCGCTCACCGCACCGGAAACGTCGCCGGTTCGGTATGGCAAGGAAAACGTTTCGCCGTTTTGTTTCGCTTTTTGGACAACACGCGTTAAATAGAGGGAACCAGCCACAGCAATCGTTGCGCCGACGAAAATGCCTACCCATCCCCCAGCCCCCGGCGTTGTATGGAAAAATTGCGTTGGAATGATGTTTTGAATCTCCGGTGAATACGGAGATGTCATTGTGAACGAAACCGAACCGAACACCATGGCGGCCGGAATAAAACGATGCGGCGTATTCGACTGACGGAACAGTGACACGGCGATCGGGTAAACAGAAAAGCCGACGACAAACAAGCTGACACCGCCGTATGTCATAATGGCGCAGGCAGCAACGACCGCCAATACAGCATGTTTAGCGCCAAACTTTTCTTTTACCCAATGAGCGATGGAGTCAGCTGACCCGGTGTCCTCCATCACTTTGCCAAAAATCGCCCCGGCTAAGAAGATAAGAAACCAGCTGGCGAAATAGCCTGTAAAGCCCGTCATATAGCTTTCCATCAAAGCTTTTTCCAAGTTTAATCCGCCTGTCAGCGCAACAAGAACAGAACTGATCAACGCGGCAATAATGATATTGATCCCCCTCATTGTCAAAAAAATCAACAATCCCAATGAGGCCAATAAACCAATCATCCCCAGCATACTTTTCCCCCTCGTTTGACCGTTGCTTCATTTAATGGCTGACCGTATTGGTGTCATACTGATAGTCGTAACAAATATGATACAGCGCGACAATTTCCCCATGGGTCGGCACTCTTGGGTTATTCGCTGGACTGCCGCTCGCCAGCGCATCAGCCGCCATTTTATCGACCGCTTTGTCGAATGCCGCTTTGTCAATGCCCCATGTTTTCATATTCGGGATGTGCAAATCACGGCAAAGCTGCTTCACTTCTTCAACAAGCGCATCGGCCGCTTCGGCATCGGAAACGTCCTTCAGCTGCGGGTTGATGAGCTGGGCAATCACCGCCAACCGTTCTGTGGCGCTGTCTTTTGTGAATTCAAGCACCCCTGGCAACAGCATCGCATTGGACACGCCGTGCGGCACGTGGAAGAGCGCTCCGATCGGCCGCGACATGCCGTGCACAAGTGTTACCGAGGCATTCGAGAACGCCATGCCGGCCTTCATGGCCGCGATCGCCATTTTTTCCCGCGCTTCGATGTCTTGGCCGTTTTCGTACGCCCGGCGCAAATGGCCGATGATCGCCTCAATGGCAGAGAGCGCCAGCACATCGGTCACCGGATGGGCGCGTCGGGAAATATACGCCTCGATCGCGTGACAAAGCGCATCGACACCGGTTGCCGCGGTAACGGATGGCGGGCATGAGATGGTGAGAAGCGGATCAACGATCGCCACGGCCGGAAGGAGCGCCGGCTGGGAAATCATCATTTTGACGTCTGTCTTCGTATCAATAATGACCGTCACTTTCGTCACTTCTGAACCCGTTCCGGCTGTTGTCGGAATAGCAATGAGCGGCAGCGGTTTTTCGGTAAACCGTTTCTGATTGCCGACATAGTCGCTGATCGTTCCTTCGTTCGTGATCATCACCGCCACCGCTTTGGCGGCGTCGATGCTGCTGCCGCCGCCAAGAGCGATAATGACATCGCACTGCTCGCTCCGGCAGACGTCAAGCGCTTCCTTCACATGGACATCCGTCGGCTCCGTGTCAACCCCTGTGTACTTGGCAAACGTCATCCCCACCTGTTGCAAGTATTGCTCGCAACGGGCGACAAGGCCGATTTTCTCCATCACCGGGTCGCTGACGATCAGCGCTTTCGTCCCGAGCGCTTTTGCCTGTGGGCCGACTTCGGCGAACGTATTGCACCCATACACAACCCGGCTGGGCACCAACAATTCGTACATCGTTTCCCCTCCTTTTTTGACAACGGTTTCATTTCCTTATGAAGCAAATTCCGTGCCAACATACAAAAGACGCCATGATAAGGGGGCTGTTTCGAAACAAAAACGCGTTCACCGACAGTAAGCAGACATTTCTCCTACAATACCAGACACTTATCCAACAGAGCAACAAAAAACAACGGCTTTGCCGCCGTTGCCTACAATCCGTATTTTTTCAGCTTCTCATATAACGTCGAGCGGTGAATGCCGAGCCTCCTTGCCGCTTCCGCCTTGTTGCCGCCCGCCGCCACCAGCGCCGCAGCGATGCGCTCACGTTCCGATTGATAGACCATTTCTTTCCACCGATCAGCCATCTTCACACCACCGTTTGGCAAAGACGAGGCTGCCGGTTGAACGGTCGACAAGTAAGACGGCAAGTGTTCGCGTTCTACTTTTTCCCCTTCGACCATGCTGATCAGCCATTCGACGACGTTGACCAGCTCGCGGACGTTCCCCGGCCATGAATAGTGGACAAGCACTTCCATGGCCTCTTTGGTAAACGACTTCAACGCGACGCCAAACTGCCGGCACATCCGATCCATATGGTAAGCCAACAGCGCGGGAATATCCGTTTTCCGCTCGCGCAATGGCGGAAGATGAATGCGAATGATATTCAACCGATAAAACAAATCTTCGCGAAAGGTTCCATTCCGCACCATCTCCTCGAGCGGCTTGTTCGTCGCGGCAATAATGCGCACGTCCACCTTGGTTTCGTATAGTCCGCCGACTTTTTCCACTTTCTTTTCTTCCAAGACGCGCAAAATTTTCGCCTGCATGGCAAGCGGCATATCGCCGATTTCATCCAAAAACAGCGTCCCTCCATGGGCGAGTTGAAACTTGCCGGGCTTGCCCCCTTTTTTCGCACCGGTGAACGCCCCATCTTCATAGCCGAACAGTTCCGCTTCCAACAACGACTCAGGGATGGCGGCGCAATTCACGCTGACAAACGGTCCGTCCGCATGCGGCCCAGCTTCATGGATCGCCCGCGCCACCACCTCTTTCCCCGTTCCGCTTTCACCGGTAATGAGCACCGTCGACGGCACGCGCGCCGCCCGACGAATCATCTGCTTCACAGCGGCGATCGACGGGTGGCGGCCAATGATCCGCTCGATTCCTTTCGGGGCGGAGGCGGCCGTCTCCTGTGGTTTCGCTTCTTTCTTCTCCTTCCGTCTTGCCTCACGCGACAGCTCCTGCAGGCGCCGGAAAATTTCATATACTTCCGATACCCCTTGGAAAATAAGCATCCCGATCGCCCCGATCACCTTGCCGTCCCGCCAAATCGGGATGCGGTGCACAACCATCGGCTGGCCGTAAATTTTTTGAATATATCCTCTTTCTGGAATGCCCGATTGAACACAAATGTGCAGACGGGTGTTTTCGATCACTTCCGTCACATGTTTTCCGATCGCTTCTTCCTGGCGAATGCCGAGAAACTGGCAATACGCCCGGTTGATTTCACGAACCACGCCGTCCTCATCGACGACAACCACCCCTTCGTACGCCGCATCCAGCACCGTTTTCATCGTCTCAGCCAGACGGCGCGTTTCCTCCAACTCACGCCGCAGTCGCTCGAGCTCATTCGTTGCTTTGGAATCGCTTTCGGACATTGGCATTGCAGCGCAGACGCCTTCCTGTTTCGTTTCCCACTTGTCGGAAAATGCCATCAATACTTCCCCTATCGGCATGGAACGATCGAGCCCATCCGCCGCCGCCCGCAGCATCATCCGCCACGTGCACCGCCCCACCGTCCGGCCATGCTCATCGATCACGTTCACCGACTCAAGCCCACGAGCCGCCATCCGTTGCATGACTTCTTGCAACGTTTGGCGACAAACGACGGTTGGCAAAGCACTGCAATCACTCGCCATTCCCCATTCCCCTTTCGTTCTTCCCTCTTTCCGTACCGTTCGCCGTTGGCGTGAAAAAATCCTTCTGTTCCTTCCTTGGAAATGCTGTAGAAGGATGGTGATTGAACAGGAAATACGGCTCAACAATGGGATTTCTCAAATTAGAAAGCTCCATAAAAGGCTATCTTTCTCTTCACTCGAGAACCGTTGATTTAGGAAAAATGGCTGATTTTCACCAGCCTTCTAGGGAAACACGTACCAATGACAAAAAATGGGGCTGACCCAAAAGGGTAATTTTCCTTAAACAAAACACAACATATTGTTTCTTAATGATTTGTTTTATACCTTATATGCGGTAAAAGTAAATAAGAAAGGGTGTCCCGATCCTTTTGGGACACCCTCACCTCTTTTACGCCAAAACCCCCTCAATCTTCTCAATCACTTCTTCGCTTAACGCGACATCGACCGCTTTGACGTTCTCTTCAACTTGTTCCGGGCGGCTGGCGCCGATTAAGGCGCTGGCGACGTTCGGCTGGCGCAGCACCCAAGCGAGGGCAAGCTGGGACAACGTAATGCCAAGCTCAGCCGCGATTTTTTCGAGTTGTTCCACTTTCGTTAACACTTCGTCATTGAGCAATCCTTGGATAAACGTATTCGCTCTTGGATCAGCGGCGCGGCTGTCAGCCGGCAACGCTTGACCTCGTTTGTATTTGCCGGTCAGCACCCCTTGGGCGAGCGGCGAAAAGACGATTTGACTGATGCCGTTTTGTTCGCACACCGGGATGACTTCCTCTTCAATATAACGGTGAAACATGTTGTATTGCGGCTGATTGACGACGATCCGATCGAGCAAGTAGCGGTCGGCCACGCCGAGCGCCTCTTGAATTTGCTGGGCCGTCCATTCGCTCACGCCGACATACAGCACTTTTCCTTGGCGGACGAGATCATCGATCGTACGCAACGTCTCATCGACCGGCGTTTCTTTGTCATAGCGGTGGCAGTAGTAGATATCGACATAATCCAGTTGCAGCCGCTTTAAGCTCGCATGGAGCTGCTCAAACACATGCTTGCGCGACAGGCCGCGGTCGTTCGGGCCGTCGCCCATCGGCCAAAACACTTTCGTCGCGATGACATACGATTCGCGCGGATATTTGCGCAGCGCCTCGCCGACGATTTTTTCCGCTTCCCCGCGCGCGTAGACGTTCGCTGTGTCAAACGAGTTGATGCCAAGTTCGTACGCCTTGTCAATGACGCGGATCGCGATTTCTTTTTCCACCGAATTTCCATATGTAAGCCAGCTGCCTAAACTAATCTCACTGACTTTCAGCCCCGTGCGGCCGAGTTTTCGATACTTCACCTTCGCTCCCCTCTCCTTTTGACGGCAATCAATGCCAAATTCTTCATGTCCTCATTATAATCCTCGATCGCTGATTTGCAAAGAGATTTGCCTTACTATTCAAAAAATGACTTCCCCTTCTTTGCGTCCATCATCGTCTTTTTCAATCGATTCACAAAATTTTTGTAGATTTCCGTAGATTTTCGTAGATGCGCATTTACAATCAATTCGAAAAACATTCACAAATTTGTCACAAAGGAGGGGGGCTATTGATTTATTTCCACCAAGTCAACAAATACTACGGCGATTTTCATGTGTTGAAAGACATTAACTTGACGATCAACCAAGGGGAAGTCGTCGTCATTATCGGGCCATCCGGTTCGGGCAAAAGTACGCTCGTGCGCTGCATCAACCGGCTCGAGACGATCTCAAGCGGCGAATTGATCGTAGACGGCATCAAAGTGAACGACAAACACATCAACATTAACGAACTGCGGCGCAATATCGGCATGGTGTTTCAACATTTCAACTTATACCCGCACATGACCGTCTTGCAAAACATCACGTTGGCGCCGCGCAAAGTGCTCGGCATGTCTGAAAAAGAAGCGAACGAGATCGCCATGTATTACTTGGAGAAAGTCGGCATTCCGGACAAAGCGAACGCCTATCCGTCCGCGCTGTCCGGCGGCCAGCAGCAGCGCGTCGCCATCGCCCGCGGATTGGCGATGAAACCGAAAATCATGCTGTTTGACGAGCCGACATCAGCACTTGACCCGGAAACGATCGGCGAAGTGCTCGATGTCATGAAGCAGCTGGCGAAAGAAGGGATGACGATGGTTGTCGTCACCCACGAGATGGGGTTTGCCCGCGAGGTGGCCGATCGCATCGTCTTTATGGATCAAGGGCGCATTTTAGAGGAAGCGCCGCCTGAGGAGTTTTTCGCGGCCCCGAAAGAAGAACGGGCGCGCGTCTTTTTAAGCCGCATTTTAAACCATTAATTCCGGTCAATCAAAGGGGGTTTTGTTCATGAGAAAGAAAGCATGGAAATGGTGGATCGCCGTCGCCTTGACGGCCTTATTGAGCGCTGTTGCTTTAACGGGCTGCAGCACAACGGACAAAGGAGAAGGCGGAACATCGTCGGAAACCGCCAAAGCGACCAATACGCTTGAAAAAATTAAACAACGCGGCAAACTCATCGTTGGCGTCAAATATGATTTGAACTTATTCGGGTTGAAAAACCCGGAAACCGGAAAAGTCGAAGGATTTGACATTGATATTGCCAAAGGGTTGGCGAAAAAAATTCTCGGCGATGAAAACAAAATTGAATTGAAAGAAGTGACGTCCAAAACGCGCATCCCGATGCTGAACAACGGGGAAATTGACGCCATTATCGCCACCATGACGATCACCGAGGAACGGAAAAAAGAAGTGGATTTCTCGGATGTGTACTTTATGGCCGGGCAATCGCTGCTCGTCAAAAAAGACAGCCCGATCAACAGCGTGAAAGACTTGAAAAAAGGCATGACCGTTCTGACAGCGAAAGGATCGACATCGGCGGAAAACATCCGCAAAGTCGCGCCGCAAGTCAACGTGCTTGAATTTGAAAACTACGCGGAAGCGTTTACCGCATTGAAAGCCGGCCAAGGCGATGCGCTTACGACCGACAACGCGCTGCTTTGGGGGATGGCCAAACAAGATCCGAACTATCGCGTCCTTGATGAAACGTTCACCGAAGAACCGTACGGCATCGCCGTCCGCAAAGGAGACAAAGAACTGCTGCAAGTCATCAACGAATACTTGAAAGAAATTAAAGAAAACGGCGAATACGATAAGATCTACGAAAAATGGATCGGCAAAAAGCCGCAACAATAACAGGCGAAACGGTGGGCGGAACAATATCCGCCCACCTGTTTGCCCAAAGGATGGGCTATGATTCCGCAAAGAAAGGAGGCGCTTCGTCTTGCTACGATTCTCCATTTTGGTTGAACATTGGGATTTGTATATGCAAGGGTTTGGCCATACGATCAAGGCCAGCGTGCTGGCCCTCATCGGCAGCTTGGCTTTAGGGACCATCATCGCCATTTTCCGCATCGCCCCGATTCGCCCGCTCAATTGGGTCGGAACGGCATACGTGGAATTTATCCGCAACATCCCGCTTGTGTTGATCGTGTTCGTTTTTTTTATGGGCTTGCCCGCCGTCGGCATTCGCTTTGACTCGTTTACCGCCGGAACGCTCGGACTGATGGTGTATACCGCTGCTTTTATCGCCGAAGCGATCCGCTCGGGCATTCAAGCCGTTCCGAAAGGACAAATGGAAGCGGCCCGTTCCTCCGGGTTGACCTACTTACAGGCGATGCGTTACGTCATCTTGCCGCAGGCGGTGAAAATCGTCATTCCGCCGCTTGGCAACCAGTTCATCAACTTGGTGAAAAACTCTTCGGTGCTTGGCGTCATCGCCGGATTGGATTTAATGTATTACGGCGACTTGATTTCCTCGAAAACGTTCGTCACCTTTGACGTTTATATTTTCGTCGCCTTGTTTTACCTCGTCTTAACGATCCCGCTCAGCCTTGGCGTCGGCTACTTAGAGCGCCGGCTGCTCAAGGCGCGGTAGGAAAGGAGGCCAAATGATGGATTTTGCCGGTGCTTACGCGCCCGCCCATTTGAAGTTTTTGCTTCAAGGGTTTCTCGTCACATTGGAAGTGGCGTTCATTTCGATTGTCTTGAGTTTTGTCTTTGGCATTATCATCGGGGTCATTCGCTATACGAAAATCCCGGTGCTTTCCCAATTGCTGGCCGTGCTGGTCGAAACGATCCGGAATTTGCCGCTGTTATTAATCATTTTCTTTACGTATTTCGCCCTTCCGGAAGTCGGATTAAAGCTTGATAAACTATACGCCGCCATTTCGGCCTTGGTCATTTTTGAATCGGCCATGTTGTCAGAAATCGTCCGCAGCGGCCTGCAGTCGATCGATAAAGGGCAAATCGAAGCGGCTCGCTCATCGGGGCTTACGTATGGGCAGACGCTATGGTACATCATTTTGCCGCAAGCATTGCGGCGCATGGTGCCGCCGATCGTCAGCCAGTTTATTTCCTTATTGAAAGATACGTCGCTGGCCATTGTCATTTCCTTGCCGGAATTGATGAACCATGCGCAAATCATTAACGGCCGCAACGTCAATTTTGTCATCCCGATCTTCATTCTTGTGGCGTTCATGTACTTTATCGTCAACTATTCGCTGTCGTTATTATCTCGCCGGTTGGAATACCGTCAGCGGTGATGGAACCGTATCCCCTTCTTCAGCCGGGGCATACGGTTTTTTCTTGCCATCTCTTTTCGTTAAAAAAGATCCGTTGTTTTCGCTTCCCTGTTATATAATAGAACCCGTGGTGCTAGATAAACTTGATCAAGCATAAAAATAGCCCTTGCTGGCGGATCTCCAGTAGAATGAAAGTGCCACCCAACATTCGAAAGGAGAGA
>NZ_JAEIGB010000012.1:0-89262 GCF_022341265.1 Geobacillus sp. YHL | reverse complement strand
TTCGCTTGGTGGCCCCGACGAGCGTCGCGAACAAAAGTTCGCAACCCTCGTCGGGGATCATTTCGGAATGTCACCCACAAATATTTTACTCACACTGCAGATCATTGGCTGCTTGTCCTATTGCTGCTCCTTGTCTTTCCGTTGCCGGCGCGTGCGGAAGAAACCGTTCAAGCCCGCATCGACGAAGCGCCGGAGTATGGGGTGGTGAGGCTAGCGAGCGGCGTCTATGATGAAGCGATCGTATTATCGAAACCACTTGCGTTGGAAGGGATTGGGGAGGTGACGATTCGTTCGTGCCGCAAGTCTCCTGTCATTGCGATATACGGCCGGCATGTTGTGCTCAAAAATATTCGTGTGGTGCAATGTGGTGATGCGCCTGATATGCCGGCGATTTACATAACCGGACATGATCATACGATTGACGGTGTGCGCGTGTTGACGAATCAGCAAGGTGTCAAGCTTGATCACGCGCATCATACAACCATTGTTCACTGCACTGTTCAAGGCGGGAAAAGCGGCAATGGCATTGATCTATGGGAATCGACGCAAAACGTGATTCATTATACGGCGATTGAGCGAGTAAAAGACGGAATTTACATGGAAAACAGCCATAACAACGTACTAAGCGGCAATCACATTTACAATGCCCGCTATGGCATTCATGTCATGTTTTCGAATCGCATCGTGCTGCGAAACAACATTTTTAGCGGGCATTTTGCCGCCGACAGATGGAACGGTCACACTTCACGGTGTTTCCTTGCGGATGAATCGAAAGCAATACATTTCGCACATCGGATACATGCCGGATGAGTTCCATGCGCCCCCCATGGTGACCGTTTGGGAATTTCTTTCGTTTTATGCATCATTGCGAAAAGTCACGCGAGAACAGGTGGAAGAAACGCTTCACGACATAGGATTGGAAGCGCAAAAAATGGAATGGATCAAGCATTTATCAAAAGGAATGCGGCAGCGGTTGTTGTTCGGTCAGGCGTTATTAGGAAATCCGGCGTTATTGCTTCTTGATGAGCCGACAAACGGTCTCGATCCGTTTTGGGTTGATCGGTTTATCGATATATTGAAACAGAGAAAAAATGAGGGGACGATCATTATTTTTTCGACACATATGATGGATGTGGCCGCAGATGTCGGGGATGTCATTGTATTTATGAAAAATGGGGCTATCGTCCATCGAATCGAGACCGCAACTTGTGGACCGAAAGAACAAACGGTGTTGCAGCTGTTGGCTTTGCACCGACAATGAATGATCGAATCGATTGGATCGGTGCGGCGCAATTTGTTGAGCAGGCGTTTTGGTGGTGCGGTGGGCGCTGTGCCAATGATGTTTTTCGGTTTGTGTTTAGAAGGACGGTGAAGAAACAATCATTTCCCCTAAATCGATGGTTCTCGATTAAAGAGAGGAGCAGGGTTTACAAGGCTTCTCAATTTGAGAAACGCCATTTTTGAGCCGCATTTTTCGTTAAATCACCAACCTTTTAAGAATGAAGAAGATCGGGAAAACGGGCAAAAATGTGATAAATATCACTGTGAACGGTCTTTGTGGCTGTTATTATACATATAGGGGTATATGTTGGTGAAAAGTATCGGTTGCAAAAACTTTCCATAAGGGGATGGATGAAACAACATCATTTTTCAAGGGAGGAACGATGAAGATGAGAAAAATCGTCATTGTCGGCGGAGTGGCAGGAGGAGCGACAGCAGCTGCGCGCCTTCGCCGATTAAGTGAAGAAGATCACATTGTCCTGTTTGAGCGCGGCGAATACATTTCGTTTGCCAACTGCGGCCTGCCTTATTATATCGGGGGTGTGATTGAGGAACGGAACAAGCTGCTCGTGCAAACCGCAGAAGGGATGTCTAAACGGTTCCGGTTGGATGTCCGTCCGTTGAACGAAGTGACAGCCATTCATCGCGACCGCAAAACCGTTTCTGTTCGGAATGTAAAGACGGGGGAAGAGTACGAAGAAACATACGATGTTCTCATTTTATCGCCGGGAGCGAAGCCGATTGTGCCGCCGATTCCGGGAATCGAAGAGGCGGAAGTGTTGTTTACGTTGCGCACGGTGCCAGATACAGACCGCATTAAAACGTATATTGACGAACAAAAACCGCGGCGCGCTGTCGTGATCGGCGGCGGGTTTATCGGGGTGGAAATGGTGGAAAATTTAGTCCGACGCGGCATCAAGGTGACTTTGGTCGAACGGTCCAATCAAGTGATGGCATCGGTGGATTATGAAATGGCTGCTATGGTTCATGACCATATAAGGGAACATGGAGTGGAGCTTTTGCTAGAAGACGGGGTGCAAGCGATAGAAGAGCGCGGCCGCTGTGTTGTTTTGACGAGCGGACGTGCGATCGAAACGGATATGATCATTTTGGCCATCGGTGTCGAGCCGGAAAGCCGCTTAGCCAAGGAAGCCGGTTTGGAATTAGGGGTTCGCGGTACGATCAAAGTGAATGAACATTTGCAGACGTCCGACCCGTCGATTTACGCCATTGGCGATGCGGTGGAAGTGAGACATTATATTCATGGTTTTGAAACGTTCGTGCCGCTCGCCTGGCCGGCCAACCGGCAAGGGCGGCTTGTTGCAGACCATATTCATGGCTTTGATGTGAAATATAGCGGCACGTTGGGAACATCGATTGCGAAAGTGTTTGAACTAACGGTCGCGGCGACAGGCCTTAACGAAAAAATGTTGCGGGCGCTCGGCATCTCGTATGAAGTCGTGCACATTCACCCGCTCAGCCATGCTGGGTATTATCCAAACGCCGAGCCGATGACGTTCAAATTGATTTTCAATCGCGAGACAGGGCGCATTTACGGCGCGCAGGCGGTCGGAAAAGAGGGAGTCGACAAACGGATCGATGTGATCGCCACTGCAATCAAAGGTGGATTGACCGTCCGAGATTTGCCGGATTTAGAGCTCGCCTACGCACCGCCGTTCTCTTCGGCGAAAGATCCAGTCAATATGGTGGGATATGTCGCTTCCAACATCATGGACGGGCTTGTTGAGACGGTGCAGTGGCATGAAATCGATCGGATTGTGGAAGAAGGGGGCGTGTTGATCGATGTTCGCACGGCGGAAGAAACGGCGCGCGGCATGATTCGCGGTTCGATTCACATTCCACTGGACGAATTGCGTGACCGTTTGCATGAGCTTCCGAAAGAAAAACCGATTTATGTAACGTGCCAAGTCGGGCTGCGCGGATATATCGCTGCTAGGATTTTGAGGCAGCACGGATTTCGAGCGATCAATGTAGATGGCGGCTACCGGTTATACGCCGTCGTCAAACAGTAAAGAATAGAACGTCTTGCCCAACACGGCAAGGCGTTTTTTTATTCAAACAAACCGTTTTGCCCACAAAATTGACAACATATAAACAGCTCGTTAATATACCTATAGGGGTAGTTATATAAGAGATGATGCATCGTCTGAAAGTCTCCGATGGTAGGAGTATAGAACATGAGCGATGTCATAGCAGTAGGGCCTTTGTTAATTCGCACGGGCTGGCTCGCTTGGTTAGTTGCCGGCGTCGGTGGGTATTGGTTTTGGCGGATTGTTTGGACGGGTTCAAGTGAACAGCGGAGATACAGGCTCAATGCAACTGGAAAACTTGACGTATTGTTAACCAAAAGAGGTGAAAGTCATTGGTTGAACGGAAAATTGGAATTGTGGAAAACTTGTTTCAATTTACTTTATTAGTCGTTATCAATTTGTTTGTTGGATCGATGGTAGGGATTGAGCGAACCGTTCTGCCATTATTAAGTGAGAAACAGTTTGGTTTGGCTTCTACAAGTGCTGCTCTTTCTTTTATCATTAGTTTTGGTTTTTCTAAGGCGATCGTAAATTATTTTGCAGGTCAAATTGCTGATAAATTTGGCAGAAAACGAGTTCTTTTGTTGGGTTGGATTGTTGGTTTCTTTGTGCCTATTCTTACGATTTACGCCCATGCGTGGTGGGTCATTGTAATGGCAAATATTTTATTGGGCATTAACCAAGGACTGACTTGGTCAATGACGGTGAATATGAAAATCGACATTGCCAAAGCGAATCAAAGAGGAACGGCAGTAGGTTTAAATGAATTCGCGGGGTACTCTGGTGTCGCCATCATGGCAGCGGTATCAGGATATATTGCTTCTTTCTATTCATTAAGACCGGAACCGTTTTATGTAGGAATCGGTATTGCTGTTGTTGGAATTTTATTATCTTCCATTGTGAAGGATACTGAACAGCATCTAAAGATTCAAATTCGGGATAATGGCACAACAACGGCGGATCATCACTTATCCTCTAGAGAGATATTTAGTTTGACAACATGGAAGGATAAAAATCTTTCCAGTATTAGCTTTTCTGGATTGGCAACAAATTTGAAAGATGGAATGGCTTGGGGGCTGTTTCCTTTGTATTTTTCTGCCGTAGGATTAAGTGTGAGTGAAATCGGTACAATAGTGGCTATATATCCAGCGGCATGGGGATTTTTTCAGCTGTTTACGGGAGCATTGAGTGATAAAATTGGAAGAAAAAAACTAATTGCCTATGGAATGTGGGTACAAGCCTTTTCTCTTTGGTTTCTTTTATTCGTTAACAGTTTTTCTTTATGGGTTTTAGGTGCGATTTTTTTAGGTTTGGGTACAGCAATGGTTTACCCAACTTTGCAAGCCGCGATCGGGGATGTTGCATCACCGAATTGGCGCGCGTCATCCATGGGGGTATATCGTTTTTGGAGAGATAGCGGTTATGCGTTCGGGGCTCTCGTTGCAGGGGTAATAGCAGATTTATTAGGAGTGACATGGGCAATCGGGATCGTGGCTTTGGTGCCTTTTCTTGCAGGGGTCTATTCACATATGAGGATGGATGAGACTTTGAAACAGTGACAAAGTGATGTCATGCCCGTTCGGAAGAAAAGCTCAGCAACTTTCCTAAAAGGTGAGTCGCCATGTCCACTTCATCTTCCCTGGTTGGCCGCCAACGTCGATATTTTTGGTGTGTTGTTTGGACGGGTTCAGGCGAACAATTCAAGTATATATGATTGCTGTTGGTTGACAGTGTGTTGTTCTTTTCTTGAAATGCGCCTGAATGAAAAAGGGGCAATTCATATGTCAATGATCTTCGCATTCGTTGCAGGAACATTTTCTTTCTTTTCTCCTTGCATTTTTCCGCTCGTTCCTGCTTATTTGCCCATTTAACAGGCACTCCAATAGCGGAAGACAGGATTCAAGTTGGAAAACGGGAGATCCTCTCATCCGCTCCCTTGCATTTATCGGTGGGTTTAGCATCATTTTTGTGCTGATGGGAGCGACGGCCAGTGTGATTGGACAAATGTTGGTTCAATATCTTGATGAAAAAGGAGGGGTATCCCGGCAATACCAAGCTCAAGCGTTCCGACAAGCTATCTCATTGATTCGAAAGGGATCATACGGAAAAAATGATTGGACCGATGAGTTATGACTGGATTGTGAACTATATGGAATCGATCCAATAAACACCAGCGTAGATATATAAAGGGGAAGAGATGATGAGAGAGGAAAAACGGCAAACGACAGAGGATTCCAAATATATTCAGCAACACTTGGCGAACGAGCGGACGTTTCTCGCCTGGATTCGCACCTCGATTGCCATTATTGGAATTGCTTTTTTAATGATCAATTTGCATGAAAAATCAACGAGCAACGCATTGTCCACGGCCATTGTCCAATTGATCGGAGCATTGGCCGTGGTCATTTCCATCTGCACGATTGTGTTTTCCACCATTAGTTATGTCATGAAGACCAAACAAATTAATGAACAAACGTTCCGGCCGTCACGCCCGCTTATTTGGTTTTTGGCGTCCTTGTTGTTGCTGATCACCGGATTGTTTGGCTACTATTTCTTCACTTTGCTGTAACCAGCGGCTTGTTTGCCGCTTTTTGTTTTGCCCTGTTTTAGGGTTAAGAGTAGCGCGTAAGCAAATGAGAATAAAACAAAAGAACAGCAATTGACTGTCGTGGTTCGCTCAATCAAATCCATACTAGGATGTACTGGAGATTACATACAAGGAGGAGTCCGCGATACAAGGCGTCCCTCACTTGCCTTACAGAGAGGAAGAAGGGGGGCAATGTCCAGTAAAAGAAAAAAAGAGGAGAAACGATTCAGTGGCATCATACGTGCCGCAATGGGGGGACAGTGTACATACATGGATGGGGGCAGAAGATGGCAAGACAAGGTGCGGTTGCGGGCAATAAGCATATATATTTATCATACCGGCGCCGAAGCTTTGTTGATTCAATGGAGGGATGATCGTGTTTATTCACACTGTTCAACCTGGAGATACGCTTTTTTCAATCAGCAGGCGATACGATTATCCGCTGGAAAGTCTGCGCCTTGTCAATGGCTTAGTTGAAACGAATATTGTTCCTGGTCAAGCATTGCTTGTTCCCAGCTATACGTATACAGTGCAGCTAGGGGACACGCTAAGCGCCATCGCACGGAAAGCATTTGTGACGGTCGAACAGTTGCGGTCGGCCAACCCGACAGTGAATCCGTATAGAATGTATCCAGGAATGAAAATTTCTATTCCTGATATTTCTTGGTATCGAGCCATAACGTTAGCCTATTATATTCTCCGCGAACCGAACGTAGATCGGATGTTCGTGCGGGATTTTGCTCCGTATTCATCATACATCGCTTTGTTCGAATATCGTTTCGCGCCCAATGGCGATATTGTCACGATGCAGGATGACGCCGCAGCGATTGAAACAGCATGGCAAAACCGTGTCACACCCATTGCGGTAGTGACGAATCTAACATCGGAAGGGTTTAGTCCGAGACTGGCAAGCCAAGTGCTGAACAATCCGGAAGCGAGAGCGAATTTGGTTGAGAACATCTTTTATTTAGTATCACGAAAGGGCTATGGTGGTGTCAATATTGACTTTGAGCAAATTCGCGGCGAGGATCGTGATTTGTTTACTGGATTTTTGCGTCAGCTACGCGATCGGTTAAAACCGGCTGGATATGTTTTGACGATCGCCGTTCCGGCGAAAACAAGCGAGGAGATTCCTTGGCTCAAAGGCTACGATTACGGCGGCATTGGCGCGGTCGTCGACTATATGTTTATCATGGCATACGATTGGCACCATTTAACAAGTGAGCCAGGTCCAGTCGCTCCGATTAATGAGGTGAAATCCGCTCTTCAATTTGCTATCGAGCGTGTGCCCCGAAAAAAAATTTTGCTCGGACTCCCGTTATATGGATACGATTGGATCATTCCGTACCAGCCTGGGACATTGGCGGATGCTCTCTCCAACCAAGAGGCGGTTTTAACTGCTATGCGGTATCAATCGCCCATTCAGTATTCATTTGAATATGAATCGCCGTTTTTCCGGTATAAGGATGAGCTGGGAAATATCCATGAGGTATGGTTTGAAGATGTCAGAAGCATGGGGCAGAAAATGAAATTGGCTCGTCAATATCAGATTGCAGGCGTTGGGGCATGGGAGTTGAAGTTAAGATTTGCGCCAGGGCCGTGGCTCCTAAGGAAGTTTTTTACAGTAATCAAAGTGTAATGAATCGTGCGAAGTAGTGTTGATGGTGATGTGAAAATGGAACGAAGTAATATGGGCAAGAAGTAAAGAAAACAGGTGGCTGTTTTCTTTACCGTTCGTAAGGAAAGTGTTTATAGCCATCGCCTTAGTTCGTGTCTCAATAGGGGTTATGGTGGACGGTTCTTTGGAGCATCAACGTGAGTGACTGTGGAATTGGATACAGGGGAATATGGGGATGCGCTGAAAAAGCAGCGAAAACAACGCTGCTTTTTTGTTGACAAACGAAAAAGCATTCGATAACATGGTTAGTGTAATACACATACATGTATATGTATAAGTCTGGGCAACATGTATGTATAGAATTGAGTTAAGTACTCAAACATAATTACGAAAAGATTCAAGGAGGTTGTTTTCGATGAAAGTGGCGATTATTGCAGCAAACGGCGGGTTGTTTGATGCCTACAAGGTCTTCAACATCGCGACAGCTGCTGCGGCGGCAGACGCGGAGGTCGGGGTGTTTTTCACGTTTGAGGGGTTGAATCTCATCCATAAAGAAGCGCACAAACAATTGCCGATTCCTGAAGGGAAAGAGCACTTTCAACAAGGGTTCCAAAAAGCGAACGTTCCATCGATTGCCGAATTGCTTCAAATGGCGCAAGAGATGGGTGTGAAGCTGATCGCTTGCCAAATGACGATGGATGTCATGGGGCTTGACAAAGACCAATTCGTCGATGGTATTGAGGTGGCGGGGGCGGCGACGTTCCTGCAGTTTGCGAAAGACGCCGATATTACATTGGCCTTCTAATAAGGGAGAGGAGGAAGGAGAATATGGCACAAGTCACTGTCTATACAACAACGACATGCCCGTATTGTGTCATGGCGAAAAACTTTTTGCGCGCCCAAGGGATTCCGTTTAAGGAAGTGAATGTCGAGCTCGATCCGGAAGCGGCGCGGAGGCTGGTGGAAACGACCGGGCAAATGGGCGTGCCGCAAATCGAGATTAACGGCCGCTGGGTGCTCGGGTATGATCCGGATGCCATTATGGCATTGTGGAATCAGGCGAATCATCGTTGAGAATAACGGACCATTGACGAAACTATGAGATCAGGAGGGGATATCGTTGGCAAAAACGATTTCGGTTAAAGAAATCGCCAATAAGATCATTCGCGGTGAGGAGCTGTTCATTGTGGACGCTCGCAACCCCGAAGATTTTGCTGACTGGCGGATTGAAGGGAGACATGTCGAGGTCGTCAATATTCCGTATTTTGAAGTGTTGGATGGCATTGAACCATATTTGGACCGTTTGCCAAAAGATAAAAGCAAAACGATTTATGCCGTTTGCGCGAAGGGCGGCTCGTCGGAGTTTGTGGCAGAACAGTTGGAAGCGGCGGGCTATACGGACGTTTATTCGATCGAAGGTGGCATGAAGGCGTGGAGCGAGCATTTGGAACCAGTGAAAATCGGCGAGCTGAAAAGCGGAGGAACGATTTACCAATTCGTCCGCCTCGGCAAAGGGTGTCTCTCGTATCTGGTCGAATCGAACGGCGAGGGGGCGTTGATCGATACGAACCGCATGACGGATGCTTACGTCCGTTTTGCGAACGAACACGGCATTACAATCAAGCATGTGCTCGATACGCACTTGCATGCCGACCATATTTCTGGCGGGCGCAAGTTGGCGAAAGAACTGGGTGCAACGTATTACTTGCCACCGAAAGACGCGGAAGAGGTGACGTTTACCTACACACCGATTCAAGATGGCGACCGCATCCGCGTCGGCCATGTCGTGATTGAAGCGTTGTATTCACCGGGACATACGATCGGCAGCACATCGTTTATTGTGGACGATCAATATTTGTTAACGGGTGATATTTTATTCATCGACTCGATCGGGCGCCCGGATTTGGCTGGGAAAGCGCAAGACTGGGTCGATGATCTGCGGGAGACGCTTTACCGCCGTTACAAACAGCTTGCAGATGATTTGATTGTATTGCCGGCGCACTATATGGGGCCGAAGGAAATGAATGAGGACGGCGGTGTCGCCGAACAGCTCGGTGTGCTTTATAAACGGAACCACGGTTTGAATATTTCAGGTGATGAGGAGTTTCGCCGCACTGTCACCGAAAACTTGCCGCCGCAGCCGAATGCCTATCGGGAAATTCGCCAGACGAATATGGGGAAACTCAATCCAACAGAAGAAGAGCAGAGAGAGATGGAGATCGGTCCAAACCGTTGTGCCGTTCGGTAAAGCCAGGGAAGCCGGCGTTTGCTTCAAGCCGGCTTTTTCTTTTTCGGTTGCGGCGGGTTGACGGTGTTTTCGGAAGTTGTTTGAAAACGGATAGCATGCGTATTATACTATGATCACAGTGATGGAATAGGAGGCAGAAAGATGACAGGGCATCGTTTTCATTACGAACATGCTGAACGATTATTGGATCCGAAGCGCAAGGAATGGATCGACCCGCAACGGGTCATTTCGATGTTGTCCGTGAAACCGGATGACACGGTCGTCGATCTTGGCGCCGGGAATGGTTATTTCACGATTCCTCTCGCGCAGGCGACAAACGGAAAAGTGTATGCGGTCGATGTGCAGCCAGAAATGATTGAATTGCTAAAACAGCGAGCCGCGAAACTAGCGGTCACCAACATCGAATATCGGGTGGCGGATGTCGCTTCGACCGCCTTGCCTTCGCATTCGGTGGACAAAGGGATCATGGCATTTGTCTTTCATGAGGTGGAACAAAAAGAAGCCGCCCTTGACGAAATTCGCCGTGTGATGAGGCCAAACGGGCAGTTTCTGTTGATCGAATGGGAGACGATGGAAAGCGAAATGGGGCCGCCGCTCCATGAGCGGATTCCGTCGGAGGAACTGTTTTCCTATGTGAAGCAAAAGGCGGGCAACGTGGAACTTGTCCGTTTTCACCCGGCTGTCTATGGTCTTTTGATTCGCTGGGAATAACGAACGGGTGGGGAAAATCTTTCTTGTTGCTATCATACCATATAGGGTATATAATGATCGTGCATAAGGTGAATAGAGGGGGTGAATCGTTGATCGTCGCCACTTTGTTCTTCTTTCTCATTCTTTTCGCCGTGGCGTTGTATCGACGCTACTATCCTGTAAAACATATCCCATGCCTTCCGGTAGAAGAGGTGCCGGACGGCTTGCTTCTTCTTGACTTGCGCGATTATAATGAAAGCAACGGCTCCATATTTGGCCAAGCGTTGCATATTCCGGTGGCGTATTTGAAACGGCATGCGCGGGATATTCCGCCAAAGCCGCTTCATATCATCGTTCAGGATGACATCGAAAAAAACGTCGGCATCCGCCTGTTGCGCCGCTATGGCTATGAGGTGAACAGCTATTCGATCACGGCTTGCGATTGTCAAGAAAGGGGGCGAACGAGCCGATGGAATATAACAAAGAGATCAAAAACCGCTTAAAACGGATTGAAGGACAAATTAAAGGCGTCCTTGGCATGATGGAACAAGGGAAAGACTGCAAGAGCGTCGTTTCCCAGCTGTCGGCGGCGCGCAATGCCATTGACCGCGCCATTGCCGTCATCGTCAGCACCAATTTGGAACATTGTCTTCGTGAAAGCATGGAAAAAGGGGAAAGCACAGACAGTCTTGTCAAAGAAGCAGTGGAACTGCTTGTGAAAAGCCGTTAATGCGTTGCTCAACAAAAAGGTGTTGACAACGTTCTTTTTCTTGTAGTAATATACCCATAGGGGTAATTGTAATAAAAATCTGTTGTGAAGGAGGTCATCATTCATGAACGTAGCGAAAGTATTGGATGCGAAAGGATTGGCTTGCCCGATGCCGGTGGTGAGAGCGAAAAAAGCGATGGACGAATTGCAGTCGGGAGAAGTGCTGGAAGTGCAAACGACCGATAAAGGGGCGAAAAACGATTTGCCGGCATGGGCGAAAGCGAGCGGCCATACGGTGCTTGAGATGAAAGAAGACAACGGTGTGTTGATGTTCTGGATCCAAAAAGGATAATGTGTGCACATTTTTATACCCATACAGGTATGAAGGGAAGGAGGCAGCCAGATGACACAGCCGAAGAAAAAGACGACGATCATTTTGTTCAGCGGCGACTATGACAAGGCGATGGCGGCTTACATCATCGCCAACGGCGCCGCTGCCTACGACCATGACGTGACGATCTTTCATACGTTCTGGGGGCTGAACGCCTTGCGGAAAGAGGCGTCGGTTCCAGTGCAAAAAGGGTTTCTTGAAAAGATGTTCGCGAAGATGATGCCGCGCGGCGCGGACCGCATGGGGCTGTCGCGCATGAATTTTGCCGGCATCGGCCCGAAGTTGATCAAAAAGGTCATCAAAAAGCATAACGCCATGCCGCTTCCGCAGTTGATCGAGATGGCGAAGGAGCAAGGCGTGAAACTCGTCGCTTGCCAAATGACAGTCGATTTGCTTGGGCTGAAGCCGGAGGAATTGATCGATGGCGTTGAGTTTGCTGGCGTCGCCGCGTATTTGGCTGATGCGTCGGAAGGAAATGTGAACTTATTCATTTAATCAAATGAGGGAATCCTATGTCGCAAATGATCCTCAACATCATCCTGTTTGTTTTGCTTGTCTGGTTTCTCACCAGCCGCTTCATCCCGCCGAAAGGGGTGCGGATGATGACGGCGGCGGAATTGAAACGCCGGTTGAAAGAACCCGGGGTGCAATATATTGATGTGCGCACCCCTTTGGAGTTTCAGTCTTACCATCTGCCAGGGTTTCGGAACATCCCGCTGCACGAATTGACAGCCCGTGCTCACGAACTATCGAAAGAGAAAGAAGTGATTGTCATTTGCCAAAGCGGGATGCGAAGCCAAAAAGCAAGCCGACTGTTAAAGAAAATGGGATTTCAGCACGTGACGAACGTCAAAGGCGGCCTAAACGCCTGGCAGTAGAGGAGGATGATGATGAAAACGATCACGCCAAAAGAGGTAGAAGAGCGGCTTCGCGCGGGAGAATCGCTTCATATCATCGATGTGCGCGAGCCGGAGGAAGTCGCTGCGGGCAAAATTCCAGGAGCGGTCAATATTCCGCTCGGTTTGATCGAGTTTCGCATGCATGAATTGGACAAAAATGAGGAATACATTCTCGTCTGCCGTTCCGGCGGCCGCAGCGGCCGTGCCGCGGAGTTTCTTGACAGCCGCGGTTACCGCGTCATCAACATGACAGGCGGCATGCTCGCCTGGGAAGGGCCTGTCGAATAAGCTGTAAGGAGGGATTCGTTCATGATTAAAGTTGATATGACCGTTGATGCGAAAGGACTGTCCTGCCCGATGCCGATCGTTCGAACGAAAAAGGCGATCAATGAATTGCAACCGGGTCAAGTGCTGGAAGTGCAGGCGACGGATAAGGGATCCAAAGCCGATATCAAAGCATGGGCGGAAAGCACAGGGCATCAATATGTAGGAACAATTGAAGAAAATGGGGTTTTGAAACATTATATCCGCAAGGCAGCAGAAAGTGAAACACGCAAAGAAACGGCATTCCCTCATGTCGTATCGAATGAACAATTGCAAGAAAAACTTCACGATCCTGATTCGTTTGTCTTGGATGTCCGCGAACCGGCGGAGTATGCGTTTGGCCATATCCCGGGCGCCGTTTCGATTCCGCTTGGGGAGCTTGAAGATCGGATGGCCGAGCTTCCGAAAGACAAAACGATTTACGTCGTGTGCCGCACAGGGACGCGGAGCGATTTGGCCGCGCAAAAGCTGGCCGAAAACGGATTTGACCGTGTGCGCAACGTCATTCCAGGCATGTCGCAATGGAACGGGCCGCTTGATTCCGCTCAATCGTAATGAGCGGCCTTTTTCAACAATCAAATATACATTGGGGGGTATGTTAATATGGTGAAAGAAATGACCGTGCAACAAATGACGGAAAAGGTGTTAAACAAAGAATCGCTGTTCATCTTGGACGTCCGCAACGAAAGCGATTTTCGCGATTGGAAAATCGAAGGGGAAAACTTTGACTATTTGAATGTGCCGTATTTTGAATTGATTGATGGGGTTGACTCGATTGTCGACCGTCTTCCGAAAGACCAAGACATCGTCGTTGTGTGCGCGAAGGGCGGATCGGCGGCGTTTGTCGCCGAACAGCTGACGGAAGCCGGGTTTGACAACGTTTATACGCTCGCTGGCGGGATGCAGGCGTGGAGCGAGCATCTCCATCAAGCCAAAGTATACGAAGATGATCAGTTGAAAATTTACCAATTCATCCGCGTCGGCAAAGGATGCCTGTCGTATATGGTCATCTCTGGAAGCGAAGCGCTTGTCGTCGATCCGTTGCGGTTTATCGATGTGTACGAACAAGCCGCCCAACAAGAAGGGGTAACGATCACGCATATCGTGGACTCGCACTTGCATGCCGACCATCTTTCCGGCGGCAAGGCGCTGGCCGAACGAACGGGGGCAACGTACTACTTGATGAAAAGCGAGGGAGCGGTGTTTGATTTCGAGCCGCTAGAGCAGCATGACACGATCGACTTTGCCAACGTTCATTTGGAAGTGTTGGCGGTGAAAACGCCAGGCCATACGCCAGGCAGCGTCTCGTTCTTTGTCAACGGCAAATGGCTGTTCTCGGGTGACACGATTTTTGTCGGCGGTCTCGGGCGGCCGGACCTCGGCGGCAAGGTGGCGGAATGGGCGGCGGATTTGTATGACACCGTGTACGAAAAAGTCGCAGCCATGGCGGATGATGTGATCGTCTTGCCGGCTCACTACGCGAGCTTAGATGAAGAAATCAACGCGGAGGGGTATGTCGGCGATACGTTAGGCCGCATCCGCGCCCGCAATGAGATGATGCAAAACAAACCAAAAGACGAATTTATCGATCTTGTCATCCAAAGCGCCAATACCGAAACCCCGCCGAACTTTGAAGACATTGTCGCCATCAACCGCGGGCTCAAAACCGTTGATATTGAAACAGAGCGGGAGCTTGAAATCGGCCCAAACCGCTGCGCGCTGCATCATGCCCATGCCTAAAGAAGCGGCACAGATTGGCAGGGGACGGGGGCGTGCCTCGTCCCTTTTGAAAACAAAAGGGAGGGATGGTCGATGGATGTTTCGCTCGCGTTTCTCATTGTCATCTTTTTAATCGGTTTTGTCGGTTCGTTTATTTCTGGGATGGTGGGGATCGGCGGGTCGATTATTAAATATCCAATGCTTCTGTATCTTCCGCCGTTGTTTGGGCTGGCGGCGTTCAGCGCCCATGAAGTGTCGGGGATCAGTGCGGTGCAAGTGTTTTTCGCCACGATCGGCGGCGTGTGGGCGTATCGAAAAAGCGGTTACTTGAATAAATCGCTCATTTTGTATATGGGGATAAGCATTTTGGTCGGCAGTTTTGTCGGCGGCTATGGCTCGAAGCTGATGAGCGAGGGAACGATTAACGTCGTTTACGGCATCTTGGCGGCATTGGCGGCCATCATGATGTTTGTGCCGAAAAAAGGGATCGATGACATTCCGCTTGACCAAGTGACGTTCAACAAAGGGGTGGCGGCCGCCTTGGCGTTTCTGATCGGCGTCGGGTCCGGCATCGTCGGGGCGGCGGGGGCGTTTTTGCTTGTGCCGGTCATGCTCGTTGTCCTGAAAATCCCGACGCGAATGACGATCGCCACGTCTTTGGCCATTACGTTCATTTCCTCCATTGGCTCTACGTTCGGGAAAATCGCCACCGGCCAAGTCGATTACATCCCGGCGCTCATCATGGTCGTCGCGAGCTTGCTTGCCTCTCCGCTGGGGGCGAAAGCGGGGCAAAACATGAACACGAAAGTGCTGCAAGTCATCCTTGCCGTGTTGATTTTGGCGACGGCGGTGAAAATTTGGGTGGATATTTTATGAGTGGATCGATGGAAAGACGATGAACGAGGGGAAACCGATATGTGTGAAGGCGAAAACGGATCATGTTTCGCCTTTTGTTTTCTACAGATCGATTTGGACATGATAAACAGTGAGAAAATCTTCACGAAGGGAAGAAGGAGCAATGTTCCATTACACGGTTGACGTGCCAACAGGCATGGACGAAACGATCGAGCGTTTGGAAGAGAACTTGAAACAAGAAGGGTTTGGCGTGCTCTGGCGGTTCAGCGTGACCGAGAAGCTGCAAGAAAAGGGGCTTGATTTTTCCACGCCGATGGTCATTTTCGAAGTGTGCAACCCGCAAGAAGCGGCTCGGGTGTTAAATGAAAACTTGTTGGTCGGTTACTTTTTGCCGTGCAAACTCGTCGTCTATCAAGAGAACGGCACAACGAAAATCGGCATGCCGAAGCCGACAATGCTTGTTGGCATGGTGAACGAGCCGGCGTTGAAGGAAATCGCGGAAGATATTGAGAAAAGGTTGGTCGCTTGCATTGACCAATGCCGTCAGTGAAAAGGAAAAAGGTGTCCCACATGACGGGGCACCTTTTGGTTGTGCGCACATACACGGAAACGCGGGTTTGCAGAAAGAAAAGCGCTCTTTTCCCCTCTTCGCCGCTATTTGATCCACATAGGAGGCGGACGGCCGCAAAGCCCATCCTTTCTACAAATTCTCTTGCCCCGCTGCTTTTTTTGTTTTTGCCCGTTTTTTGGCTGCGCGCGGCTGTTTTTCCGTTTCCAGCTCGCGATGCACAATCCGGTCGGGATCCAACCCATTGCCGAGCGTGCCGTACACATGGCCTTGCTTCGGCTCGATGAGCTCGTTGTGCTCGTAGTAGACGCGCGGCGTTTTCCAAAGGGCGGCCAACGCTTTTCCCATCGGCATTTCGTGGTAGCGGTCGGGCCACATTTGTTTGATGTGTTTTTTCACGAGCGGGTAGTACTTCGAGCTCATCGCAGGAAAGAGATGATGTTCAGTATGGTGCGAAAAGTGGAAGTGGAGGATATCCACCCACTTTGGCACGGTGACCGACAAACTGTTCGCCAACGGATCGTTGACCGGCACTAACGGATTGAGACGGTGGTTTGTTGAGATATAGCTCATGACGATCGTGTTGGCGACGAGCAGCGGAAGCAAAAAGGCGAACAGCCATTTTTCCCAGCCGACAAGCCATAACAGCCCGAGCCATGTCGTCCAAGGCAAGAAAAATTGAAACAGGACAACCGCGCGGTTCTTCCGGCGAAAGTCTTTGAAAAAGTAAAACAGCATCCGGATCGAGTGAAGGGTAAACATCACGGACAACGAGCTAAAGGCGAAAAAAGCGCGAATCGGAAACGGGATGCGGTATACCCAAGAGAGCAGGCGGCTTTTCGCTAATTTCTCCATGCTTGGCCACGCGTCCGGGTCTTTTTCTTCATGCTGGGTATGCACATGGTGGCTGGCGTTATGCCATTTTCTCCACAACTTCGGACCGGTGCAAAGCGGCCAAAAGGCGATTGCGCCGAGAAGATCGCGCAGCCAAGGTGTACGGACGACGGTGCCGTGCAAAATTTCATGTCCTAAAAATCCTAACGCAGCAAAACTGAAACCAAGCACAACCGAGATGAGGAGGTTCCATACAGGATGGAGGTGGAAAAGGGACACAGCGAGGATGCCGGCGATGACGAGCCCTACATAAGCCAAACCTCCAAACAAGCGGGACTTCACGGGTTGAAACGCTTTTTTCGGCAAATGCGGGGCCATTTTCGCCGCGTACCAGCCGAACGGGTGAAAATCATTCATTCAGTGATCTCCTTTCAAACTACTCTCCGTTTGACAAGCAGCGGCGAAGCCATTCACACACTCTTGGTCGCAACGAAGACCTTATTTCATAAAGTGATCCCAAAAGCTGTCCTCTATGCCGAAATGATGTGGAGGGCGGAGAAAAGCTCTAGGTCACTATAAAATTTATCATAACATCTTTTGGATTGTCCTGTCTATAGGCTTGATGGAAAACTGCCAAAATTGAGTATGGCGGCAATATTTCGAGAAGAACAGGCTAAACGATTGAGAAGGCGGCTGGCTAAAACATCATGATCAATGTCCCGATGGTAATGAGCAGCACCCCGATCACCACTTTCGCGGACAGCGGTTCGCCGAGAAACATCGCCGCAAACAAAATCGTCAGCACCAAGCTCGACTTGTCAATGGCGGTGACGCGCGAGACATCGCCGATTTGGATTGCTTTGTAGAAACAAAGCCACGACAATCCGGTTGCTGCTCCTGAGAGGCAGAGAAACACCCAGCTTTTCGTTGAGATCGCTTTGACGCCTTGATGGGCGCCTGTCATCCAGACGATCAGCCATGCGAGCGCGAGCACGACAATGGTGCGAATGGCGGTCGCTAGATGGGAATTGACGTTTTCAATGCCGATTTTCGCCAGCACCGATGTCAGCGCCGCAAACACCGCCGCCAGCAAAGCATACACGATCCACATATCGATCCCTTCGCTTTCGTTGAGAATTTTTCTCATCTATTATACTATGAGAAGGAAGAACATTTCACCATTTTTCCATTCGTTTGTTATAATGGAGGGCAAGCACCACTTTTGTGAGCTGGGCGTTAAGATGAGCACAAATCCCCCTCGTTCTGATGAAGTGCGCCAATGGTTCGCACCGTTTGTGATCGAAGAACCCGACAGCTATCAGAATAAAAAGGAAGCGTTGCAGAACAAGAGCAGATGGAGTCAGGCGCTGACGTGCGGAGAGAAGAGGGCGGACATTTCCAACTTTCCACTAGCCCCTGCTTCTGTCGGAACACCGTTTTTCCAGCCGCTTTTGGCATGACGAAAGAAAGAGGGATCAGAGATGTTGATTGCACTCGATATGGACGGAACGCTATTAAACGGGGAAGGAAAAATCAGTGAACGAAACCGGGCGGCCATCACTGCAGCGCAGGCGCAGGGCCACATCGTCGCCGTCGTGACAGGGAGGGCGCGCAAAGACGCGCTCGCCCCGCTTCGCGAGGCGGGCATTATCTGCCCGATCGCCAGCTTAAACGGCGCGGTCGTTTCGCTCGAAGACGGCACGGTCATCAGCGAGGCGCCGCTCGAGCGGACAATCGTCCGTCCGACGCTTGAGTGGGTGCGCGAACAGTCCGATTTGTATTGCGAGACGTACACGGGCGATGCGGTCTATGTCGGCCTGCACAACCGCGCCCAATGGGAGGCGCTCGCTTCCGGGATGGCCGATGCGGCGCCAGAGGTGAAGTGGCTCGTGAACAAGCAGTTCCAGCAGGCGCGGGTGATGTATGTCGATGACATCCGCACGGTGTGGGACGACCCGCAGACGGTGATGTATAAGCTGCTGATTTTCGCCCTCGACCGCGAGCGGCTGCGTGATGCAGCGTCGCGATTCGCCGCGCTCCGTAGCGTCACGGTCACCTCGTCGCACCCGCACAATATTGAGATGAACAACGAACGGGCGACAAAAGGCGAGGCGCTCAAACAGCTCGCCGCCCATTACGGCATCGATGTGCGCGACACGGTCGCCTTTGGCGACAGCCATAACGATTTGTCGATGTTTAAGGTCGCAGGCTATCGCGTGGCGATGGACAATGCCGAGCCGGAGCTGAAAGCCATCTGCGACATGGTGACGTCCTCCCACGAAGAAGATGGGGTGGCGGCGGGGCTTGAGCGGCTGCTTGCGAAACGGGTGTAGCGGCACCCGTTTTTTTCGATTGGACGTTCACCACATCGCTTTGGATGTAGAGGGGAGCTCAGGTTTCCGGTGCTTGCCCCGTCTGCTGAAACGTGAATGTGTGCTGTCGGAGAGGGGAATCGTTTTCGCCGCTTATGGACAACAGTCGCATCATCATCTCAACGTATGGCAACGAAAGGGGAGAACAATGACGCACGATCGCATTCAAGACTGGATTGGAATGTGGCGGGTGCCGGTGTATACAGCGGCGGTGGCGCTGTATATGGTGGCCCAGTTTGTCGAGACGGCCCCCGTTCACTATGCTATGGGAGCTGCAGCGCTGTCAGCGTTTATTGTGTCCGCGTTTTTCGCCCGCGGGGTGTACCAGGTGTCGGGAGCTCTGTTTTTTGCATTTGGTGTTGGATTGTTTTTGTTCTATGGCGATGCATGGCCGACGTTTGTCTTGCATTTTGAACGGGTGTTGGGGCTGTTGGCGCTGTTTTTTGTGCTTCCGTTCATGAATACGCTTATTCGCGTCGGGCGGTATGATCAGAGTTTGAGCGAATGGCTGAAGCGGAACGTCGGGGGCGTTTCGTCGCTGTACCGCCGCAGTTTCAGCGTTTGTCATTTGCTTGGGTTGTTTTTGAACATTGCCACGATTCCGCTTCTTGTCAAATCGTTGCGCACCGCGCTGCGAAATGTAGGAGGACGGAAGGCCGAGTCGTTTTATGTTCGGAATTTGCTGCGGGCGTATGCGCTTTGTTTGACGTGGAGCCCGATGGAAGTGATGATCAGCACGACGATTGATTTCACCGGTGTGCACTATTATGAAGTGGCGCTGTTTTTGCTGCTTCTGGCTTTTACGATGGCGATGATCGACTGGGGAACGGCCGCTGTTTCGTATCGATCCATCCCATTGGACAACGGCGAGGAAGCGGGGCGGGAATCAGCGGTTTCGATCGGGAAAAAGGCCGCCCAGCTGCTAGTGGTGCTCGTCGTGTTTACGGTGCTCGTGTCGCTCGTTCAGCGTTGGCTTGGCAAAGGGTTTTTGTTTTCGATCGTCTTATTGCTTGTCCCGTTTTGTTTCGGATGGGCGCTGCTTGTGCGCCGGGTGAAGCGGTATGCGACGGTGGCGCTCTGCCATTGGAAAGAGCGGACAGAGGGATTGGGAAACTACTTTTTCATGTTTTTAGGAGCCGGGTTGTTTGTCGAGATGCTGGCCCGGTCTCCGCTGCTCGCTGGGCTTGGAGGCTGGTTTCGCGTCGGGGCGGAACATTCCGTCTGGCTGTATGGAATGATTGCCGTTTATTTTTTCGCGACGTCGTTTGTTGGGTTTCATCCGTTGGTCAGCTTGACGCTGCTCATGCCGCTGCTTGAGCCGGTGCGGCTGCTTGTTCCGGCGGTGCCGTTGTCGATTGTGCTCATTTGTTGCAGTTTGGCGACGGTCATGTACAGCCCGTACAATATTTCTGTTTCTTTGCTGGCGGAGGAGCTGGGGGACAATCCGTATCGGATCGGCAAGCGGAATGTCCCGTTTGCGCTCGGTTATATGGCCGTGGGAATCGGCATTGCGCTGTTGGCGGAGCGGCTGTTTTTCGGCTGATATCTATGGCGTTGTGGGGTCGTTTCCTTCTTTATTTTCAAAGAAAGAAGATTTTTAGGTTGACAGCGTTTTCAGCAGAACGATATAATGAGATTGAATCGATTGAATTGTTTGTCATTTCTTTTTTAGATCGATCTAATAAATAGGCGTGCCTAGTTGGTGCGCTCGGGATCGTCTGCTTAAAAATGGAAACAAAGAAGATTTGTTCTGGAGGTTTTTAGATCGATCTAATCTTCATTCTTTTGTTTTAGATCGATCTACTAAAATTCCATTCTTTTAGATCGATCTACAAAGAGCGGCAAAGGGGGATCGACTCGGATGAAGCAGCGAAGTGCGCTCGATATGTACGCCGATGGAGGGGCGTGGTGGGAGACGTCGATCAGCGACGTCCGCAAAAATGAAATTCTCATTCGCGGATATCCGATTGAGGAATTAATCGGCAATGTGTCGTACACGCAAATGTTGTACCTCTTATTATGCGGGGAGATATTGAGCGAGAAAAAGGCGAAGTTATGGGAAAGCGTCCTTGTCGCCGGGGCGGATCACGGCCCGCGCGCCCCGTCGATTGCGGCGGCCCGCATGGCGGCGACATGCGGCATTTCGTTCAACTCGTGTGTGGCGACGGGCATCAACGTACTTGGTGATGTGCACGGGGGAGCGGTGGAGAAGGCGATGGCGCTGTTTTACGAGACAAATGAGCAAATCGAAATCCGCGGCGGGGAAGGTGCGATGGCCGATGTGATCGGCGAGCGGTTTGAACAGTTTCGCCGTGAAGGGCGGAAGCTGCCGGGATTTGGCCATCAGCTTCATGATGACGACCCGCGCGTCAGACGGCTGTATGCATTGGCGGGCGAACTCGTGGAAGAAGGGGAGATCAGCGGGCGGTATTTAGCGATCGCCGAAGCGTATCGTTCCCATTTGGAGAAGACGAAAGGGAAGCGGATGACGATGAACATCGACGGGGTGGCGGCGGCGATCCAGTGCGAGCTCGGCGTGCCGGCGGCGGCGGCGAAAGGTGTGTTCGCTCTGTCGCGCGGGATGGGCATTGTCGCCCATGCGTTTGAAGAGTGGCAAAACGGCGTGCTGATCAAAGGACCGTGCCCGAACCGCGATGATTTAGTCCGCTATACCGGACCAGCCAAACGTCATTTGGAAAAGTAGGTGATCAAGATGAGAAAAGCACAGCTGTATATTAACGGGACATGGATCGAAGAACCGCGTGCGGCGGAGCCGGTGAAAAACCCGTATACCGGGGAAGTGATCGGCGAACAGCAGCTGGCGACGCCGGAAGATGTGGACAGGGCGCTCGCCTGTGCGTTTGAAGCAAAAAAAGAGATCGCGAGAATTCCGTCCTATGAGCGAGCGCGCATCTTAAAAAGGGCGTCGATGCTGCTGGAGGAGCGGAAAGAAACGTTTGCCCGCTGGATTTCGGAAGAGCTTGGAAAGCCGCTGAAAAACACGTTGGATGAAGTGTCCCGCTCCATTGAAACGCTTGAGCAGTCAGCTGAAGAAGCGAAGCGTCTGTTTGGGGAAACGATCCCGGGCGACGCCTCGGCGCGCGGGACGAAAGCGGTGGCAGTGACGTTTCGCGTGCCGGTCGGCGTCGTGGCGGCGATTACGCCGTTCAACGCTCCGCTCAATTTGATTTGCCATAAAGTCGGACCCGCGTTTGCGGCGGGCAACGCCGTTGTGTTGAAACCGGCGCCGCAGACGCCGCTCATTGCGGCAGAGCTGTTGAAGCTGCTGCTGGAGGCCGGTCTTCCGCCGCGCGCCATCAACATGGTGCTTGGCGGCGCCGAGGTCGGGCAGCAAATCGTCAAAGACGACCGCGTCAACGTCATTTCATTTACTGGCGGCGTCGTGGCGAGCCGCAACATTTGCGCGTTGGCCGGCATGAAAAAAGTGCTGCTGGAGCTTGGCGGCAATGCGGCGACGATCGTCCATGAAGACGCCGATTTGAAACGGGCGGCCGCCCTGTGCGCGAAAACCGGCTACAGCAACTCCGGGCAAAGCTGCATTTCCGTTCAGCGCATTTACGTGCATGAGTCGGTCGTTGGACCGTTCACCGAGTTGCTCAAACAGGAAGTGGAAGCGTTGAAAGTCGGCGACCCGCTCTTGCCCGATACGGATGTCGGCTGCATGGTCGATGAGCGGGCGGCGGATCGGGTGATGAGTTGGATTGATGAAGCCATCGCATCCGGCGCGACGCTGGTGTGCGGCGGAAAACGGCGCGGGGCGACGGTGGAGCCGACGGTGCTCTTCAACCCGCCGAAGCGAAGCAAAGTCGTTTGTGAAGAAGTGTTCGGCCCGGTCGTCAGCGTCATCCCGTACCGGACGATTGACGAAGCGATCGCCGAGACGAACGATTCCGCCTTTGGCCTGCAAGCCGGGCTGTTTACGAACCGGATGGACATCGTCTATCAAGTGGCGGAGGCGCTTGAGGTCGGTGGAGTTGTCATTAACGGCACCTCGAATTTCCGGTTGGATCATTGGCCGTACGGCGGTGTGAAAAACAGCGGCATCGGCCGTGAAGGTCCGCGGTATGCGATTGAGGAAATGACGGAAATGAAGATGATTGTATGGCAGTTTCCACAGTGATGATAGGTGGTGGCAACATGTTAGCGCTTTATGTGGCAAAGCCAAATGAATTAGAACTGCGGCGCCTCGAGACCGTCCGTTCTCCTCAAGGGGATGAGGTGAAGATCAAGCTCATCTATGGCGGAATTTGTGGGTCGGATCTTGGGGTGTTGAAAGGAAAACTTCCGCACGCGAACTATCCCGTTCGCGCTGGGCATGAGCTCGTCGGCGTCATCATTGAGAAGGGCGAACAAGCCGCCTACGACATCGGGACGCGGGTCGTTGTGCTGCCGAACACGTATTGCGGCGCGTGCGACTTGTGCCAAAAAGGGTTGACGAACATCTGCCGCCATAAACAATCGCTTGGCATCAACACGGACGGCGGGTTTTCGCAGGAATTCGTCATCTCATCCAAGTACGTGCTTCCTGTTCCGGATGATCTCTCGGATGAAAAGGCGGTGCTCGTCGAACCGTTCGCCGTTGTCGTGCATGCCTTGAGCAAAGCGCGGATCGAACCCACCATGCGCGTAGCGGTGATCGGATGTGGCAATGAAGGGATGATGGCGGCCGTCCTCGCCCGCCATTTCGGAGCGGATGTGACGGCGGTCGATGTGAATCCGTTGAAGCTTGAGACGGTGAAAGCGATGGCCGACATCCGTACGCTTGCGCCCGCTGGACTTTCGGGGGAAACGTTCGATGTCGTGATCGAGGCGGCGGGAACGCGTGAGGCAGTGGAGCAGGCGGTCGAGCTTGTCGCCCCAGGTGGTCACCTTGTGTTGATCGGTTTCGCGAATGAAGCGACGTTTCCGGTCGTGCGCCTCGTTCGCAATGAAGTGACTGTGCATGGCTCGATCATCTATCGCTTCCCGGATGACTATTTGCAAGCGATTCATTATTTGCGGACGATGCCGCATCCGATCGAACGGGTCATTTCCCGCATTTTCCCCGTCTGCGACTATGAGCAGGCGTATGAGTTGGCGTCATCCGGCAATGCCGGCAAAGTCGTCTTAAGCTTTCGAGAGGGGGAAGAACAATGAAAAAACAAGTGGCTGAACAACTCGTGCGGTATTTAGAAGACCGTGGCGTCACACATATTTTTGGGCTTTGCGGCCATACGAACATCGCCGTGTTGGCAGCGCTCGAGCATAGCTCGATCAAGTTCGTCAACGTCCGCCACGAACAAATTGCCGCCCATATGGCTGACGGCTATGCGCGGGCGAAAAAGGAAACGGCTGTCGTTCTCTGCCACGTTGGCCCGGGGCTGACGAATGCGGCGACAGGCGTCGCCAATGCGGCGCTTGATTCCATTCCAATGGTCGTCATCGCCGGCGATGTGCCGAGCCACTATTATGGAAAGCATCCGCACCAGGAGATCAACTTGCACGCCGATGCGTCGCAGTATGAAATTTATCGTCCGTTTGTGAAGCGGGCATGGCGAGTTGATCGGCCGGACTTGTTCCCAGAGATTTTAGAAAAAGCATTCCAGCTGGCGGAGAGCGGTCGCCCAGGGCCGGTGCTTGTCTCTGTGCCGATGGACATTTTCTCCAAAGAAGTGGATGTAGCGCTGTTTGAAAAGCAAAAGCGGCATACGAAAACGTTGCACAAACCGTCGATTGACGATGAAACGGCGAAACGGATCATTGAGAAGCTGATGCAGGCGGAACGTCCGCTTGTATACGTCGGCGGCGGGATTATGCTGGCGGATGCGGCGGAAGAATTGAAAACGTTTGTCGAACATTTCGATCTCCCCGTTGCGCACACGCTGATGGGCAAAGGGGCGCTGCCGGATGACCATCCGCTGACGCTGGGCATGAGCGGGTTTTGGGGGACGAAATTCGTCAATGACATGTGCCGCAACGCGGATGTTATTTTGGCGTTGGGAACGAGATTTTCCGAAGCCGATTGCAGTTCATGGGAATCGGAGTATACGTTCAACATTCCGGAAACGAAGCTCATTCATATTGATATCGATCCGAATGAAATCGGGCGCAACTACCCGACGGAGCTCGGCATCGTCGCTGATGTCAAGCAGGCGCTTACGGTTCTAAACCGTGTGGCGAGACAAACCGTGCCGCAGGGGCGGACGGACGAGGTGCTGAAAGAACGCATCGCTAACTATAAGGAGGAATTCCGGCGGCAAAACGCGCCGCACATTCAAGACGACAGCTATCCGATGCGTCCGGAACGCATTTTGCATGAGGTGCGGGAAGTGCTGCCGAAAGATGCGATCATCACGACCGATGTCGGCTGGAACAAAAACGGGGTCGGCCAACAGTTCCCAGCGTATGGTGCAGGAACGATTTTGACGCCAGGCGGTTATGCGACGATGGGCTTTGGCGCTCCGGCCGCGCTCGGGGCGAAAATTGCCTGCCCGGACCGCGTCGTCGTGTCTCTCGTTGGAGATGGCGGATTTGGCCAAAACCCGGCGGTGTTGGCGACAGCCGCCGAGGAAAATATCGCCGTTGTTTGGGTCATTATGAACAACTACGCCTTTGGCACGATCGCCGGGCTCGAGAAGGCGCATTTTGGCACGACGCACGGGACGGTGTTCCAAAAGGACGGTAAGCCGTATTCGCCGGATTATGCAGCCATTGCCCGGGCATACGGCGTTGAAGGAGTGAAAATCCGCTCGGCGGAAGAGTTTAAACCGGCGCTCGAGCGAGCCATCCAAGCGAACAAACCGTTTGTCATCGATGTGGAAATGATCAACGTCCCGACGCCGACGTCCGGCCACTGGAATATTATGGACATCTATTCCCCAGGCAAACGTGTTCACCATGTTGCGGTGGAGCGGTAAGGAGAAACCTTCAAGATCGGGGGGAGGGGGAAGATATGGCTAGAACGTTTTCCTTGGCCCATTTGACGGTGCTCGGCTGTCCGCCGCCGGAGATGGCGCACATTGCCGCCCGGGCAGGGTATGATTACGTCAGTTTCCGGATCATCTACATGGGGCTTCCGGGAGAACCGAACTATGCGTTGGCGGAAAATCCACAGCTGTTGCGTGAGACGAAAGCGGCGTTGCGGGACACCGGCGTCAAGCTGCTGGATATCGAACTGGCCCGTATTGACGCTGATACGGATCCAAAACGGTATGAACCCGCTTTGGAAGTGGCGGCTGAACTGGGCGGCCGCCACGTCCTAAGCAGCATTTGGACGGCCGACCGCAGTGCTTACATCGAGCGGTTTGCCGAGCTGTGTGAACTGGCGAAGCCATATGGGCTGACCGTTGATCTGGAATACGTGCCGATTGCGGCAGTGACGAATTTGGCCGGAGTCATCGATGTGTTAAAGACGGTAAAGAAAGACAATGCTGGCGTTATGATTGATTTGCACCATTTCCACCGCGCCGGTGATTCGCCGGAAGCGTTGGAGGCCGTGCCGCGGGAGTGGTTCCATTTTCTCCATCTTTGCGACGCGCCGGGCGAAATTCCGGCGTCAAAAGAAGAGATGACGAGAATTCTCCGCGAAGAGCGGCTGTATGTCGGCGAAGGCGGGATCGACATTGCCGGCATTGTCCGCCGCATCCCGGAAATTCCCTGCTCGATCGAGCTGCCGAACATCAAGCGTGTCAAGGAGCTCGGCTACGAAGAACATGCGCGCCGCTGCCTGCAGTCGGCGAAAGACTATTTTGCCCGTCATATTGCAACGCAAAGCGATCTATCGGCGTGACTAGTCAACAGAGAAATATGGCAGCGCTTCCGATACGGGAGGCTGCCATATGGATATTCTTAACTATCAGAAAATTTTATATATTAATTCCATTGTTAGAAATAAATGGTTTGCTCATTTGGTTGTTTCTCGCATGGCTGGCTGCGGCCGAGAGAAACAGGGCGGTCCGCGGCAAAACGGAATGCGGGTTCAACATACAACGATGCCAGCCCGATCCGTTCGGCTGCATCAACCGTTGCACTTATACAGTCCATCTATAGAAGAAAGAAGGGGGAAAACGTAATGAAGAAGATGTTGGTGTTGTTGTTGGCCTGCCTGTTCGTAATTGCGGGGTGCTCATCGAAGTCCGAGCCGCAAGGGGGCGGCGCGGCGAAGAAAACCGAACCGAAAGTGATGAAAATGGCCGTTGCGACATCGAAGGATCGTTCGTTGACAAAAGGATTGTACAAATTTGCGGAAATCGTGGAAAAAGAAACAAACGGCTCGATCAAAGTGGAAGTGTATCCGGATGGCCAGCTCGGGGGAGATGTAGCTGTGTTTGAAGCGCTGAAGATGGGTACGATTCAAGGATCGACGATGTCGACCGGTCCGATCGCTTCATTCGCTCCGCGCATCGGGGTGCTAGACTTGCCATTTTTATTCAAAGACCGGGAAACTGCTTACAAAGTGCTGGATGGGAAAATCGGCCAAGACTTGCTCAACGATTTGCCGTCTGTCGGCGTGATCGGCTTGAACTATTGGGAAAACGGCTTCCGCCATTTGACGAACAATAAGCGGGAAGTCAAGAGCGTCGACGACATTAAAGGGTTGAAAATTCGGACGTTGGAAAATGACCTTCATATTGATTTGTGGAAAGAGTTGGGCGCCACACCGGTGCCGATGGCATTTACGGAGCTGTTCACCGCTTTGGAGCAGCACGTGGTGGACGGGCAAGAAAACCCGGTTGGAAATGTAGCGATCAATAAGTTTTACGAAGTGCAAAAATATTTGACGAAAACCGGCCACGTCTACAACGCAAGTCCGTTGCTCATCAGCAAAAAGTTTTGGGACACGTTGACGGACAAGGAAAAAGACATCATCAAAAAAGCCGCGGAAGAAGCGAGAGACTATCAGCGCAAGCTCAACCAAGAAGAAGATGAGAAAATGTTCGACTATTTGAAACAGCAAGGCATGGTCATTACCGAACTCTCTCCGGAGGAGAGGCAAAAATTTGTCGAAAAAGTGCAGCCCATCTATCAAAAATACGCGCCGAAATTCGGCCAAGATCTCGTGAACGAATTGGTTAACGCAGGAAAATAACCGAATGGCAAAGCCGGCTCTTAAGGGGAGTCCACCCCTTAAGAGTTCTTCCATTCTTGCAGACTTGGAGGGGACAGCGATGAAAAGGATCGGAGCCGTACTGGAGAAGGCGCTGAACGCCTTAATGGCGTTCTGCCTCGCGTTTATGTCCATTCTTGTATTCGGCAACGTCGTGCTCCGCTACGCATTTAACTCCGGCATCACGTGGTCGGAAGAAATGTCGCGCTTTCTGTTCATTTGGATGTCGTTTTTAGGCGCGGTCGGTGCTTTGAAAGACCATGACCATCTAGGCATCGATACATTGGTGCGGAAGCTGCCGACCGGCGCCAAGCGCGTCGTGTTTGTCATCAGCAATGCGATCGTGCTGTATGTTCTCTATTTGCTTTTGGATGGAAGCTGGAAGATGACAATGAGCGGATTGGAAAGCAAAGCCCCGGCCACCGGGCTGCCGATGGCGTTCATTTATGGGACCGGGCTTGTCGTGAGCATCGGCATGGGCCTCATTATTTTGTACCATTTGTATCAGGCGCTGTTTCGCCCCGGGGCGATTGAGGAGCTGACGAGAATGAAAGAATCGGAAGAAGAAATCATGACGGCCGCTCCCGTCGAGCACGAAGCGGCAGAATGGGCGCACGGGCGAACGCAAGGCGCCGCTGGAGGTGAGCGGTAAATGGCGTTGGTCGTTTTTATCGGGTCGCTGTTAGGGGTCATGGCGCTCGGGATGCCGATCGCGTTTGCGCTCTTGGTCAGCGGCGTCGCCTTGATGTTTTATTTGGACATTTTTGATACGCAAATCATCGCGCAAAACTTGATCAGCGGCGCAGACAGCTTTCCGCTGATGGCGATTCCGTTCTTTATCCTCGCCGGGGAGCTCATGAACGCCGGGGGCATTTCGAAACGGATCATTCGCTTTGCGATGGCGCTTGTCGGTCATATCCGCGGTGGGCTCGGGTATGTGGCGATCATCGCGAGCGTGTTGTTCGCCGGGTTGTCGGGGTCGGCGGTGGCCGATACAGCGGCGCTTGGGGCGATTCTCATCCCGATGATGGTCAAAGCTGGGTACAACCGCAACCGGTCAGCCGGCCTTATCGCTGCCGGCGGCATCATCGCCCCGATCATCCCGCCGAGCATCCCGATGATCATTTTCGGGGTCACAAGCGGCGTGTCGATCACGAAGCTGTTTATGGCCGGCATTGTTCCCGGGATTTTGCTTGGCATTTCACTGGCCATCTGCTGGTGGTGGGTGACCCGAAGAGATCAAGTGGAAGTGCTTCCACGTCAGTCGGCGAAAGAGATTTGGCGGGCGACCCGCGAGGCGTTTTGGGCGCTGCTGCTGCCGGTGATCATCGTCGGCGGGCTGCGCGGAGGGGTGTTTACGCCGACCGAGGCGGCGGTCGTGGCCGCGTTTTACGCGTTGTTTGTCGGTCTGTGCATTTACCGCGAGCTGAAAGTGAAAGACTTGTTCCACGTGCTCGTGGCCGCGGCGAAAACGACAAGCGTCGTCATGTTTTTGGTGGCCGCCGCCATGGTGTCGGCCTGGCTCATTACAGTCGCCAACATTCCGGCGATCGTCACGGACGTGCTCGCGCCGCTCATCGATCATCCGCTGGCGCTGCTTTTGGCCATTAACGCGTTGGTGCTATTGGTCGGAACAGCGATGGACTTGACGCCGACGGTGCTCATTTTGACGCCGGTGTTGATGCCGATTATCGAAAAGGCGGGAATCGATCCGGTGTACTTCGGGGTGCTGTTTATCCTGAACAACTGCATCGGGCTGCTCACGCCGCCGGTCGGCACGGTGCTGAACGTCGCCTGCGGGGTCGGGAAAATCAGCATGGAAGACATTATGAAAGGAGTTTGGCCATTTTTGCTTGTGGAAACGCTCCTGTTGCTTTTGTTGATTTTCTTCCCGTCTCTTGTGACCGTGCCGCTTGGGTGGTTTGCGGGGCATTGATGCAAACTTGATCTTGGAAGGACAGAAGTCATTGCGAGAAAAGGTAGGTCCGAGAGCCGCTGTCGAGGCTTCGGACCATTGTTTTGAATGTGGCTAGTGCAATCTCACATCATTCGGCAGCGAACTGATGAAAAAGCGCCTCCATCCGGCTTGTTCATCGCTCGGGTGAAGGCGCTCCTAGCTTGTTTATCACGCTTTGATGTGTGGGATGACTGTTCTTTGAGCTGCTTCAGGCTTTGGGATCGGCTCGATCGGCTCCAAATCGGTTAGCAAAAAGATATAACTGAAAATGCCGCCGAGCAAAATAAGCGCCGCGACGAGAAAGGCGTACATAAACGAGCCGGTCGCTTGAACGATAAAGCCGGTGACGATCGGTGCGACAATTGCCATCGAGTTGTTGCCGAACGTCAAAAGGCCGGTTAATGTTCCAACAGTTCCTTTAGGAGCAATAAAGGTCGGAATGCTGTAGGCGATCGATGATGTGATGACTAAGCCGCCGAGTGCAATCGAAATGCAAAGAATCGCGATGTTCGGATTTGTCGTAAAGGCGGCGCCGATGACAGACAGTCCGAGCAGCATGCCGATGACTAAAAACGTTTTTCGCACGCGCGTCGAATGGCCTCCTTTGTTGATGAGCCGGTCGACGAGCCATCCGCCGATCACGATTTCCGAAATCGTGCCGACGATCCATGGAATTGAGGCGTACCAGCCCGATTTCAACACCGACATGTGCATTTCCGTCGCCAAATAGCCGGGCAGCCACGTGAGAAACAAAAACCATGAGTAACCGTAGGCGGCAAACCCGATCAATGTCGCCCACACTTTTTTCTTCGTCAGCAAATACCGAATCGTCTCCCAAACGTTTCCGGATGTTTCGTCCGACTTTTGCGCCCCGCCTTGGACGATGTAATCGTACTCTTCTTTGGACAGCCGTTTGTCTTCATGCGGGTCGCGGTATGTCACCCAGAAGATGACGGCGTAAATCAAGCTGAGCACCGCGGTCGTATAAAATCCAGCCCGCCATCCCCACTCGGTGATGATCCAAGCGATAATCGGGGTGCCGATGGCGTTCGACAGCTTTGATTGGGCGTCATAAAGGGAAATCGCGGTGGCTCGCTCATGACGCGGGAACCATTGACCGACCGCTTTGGCGGCTGACGGGAAATACGGAGCTTCCCCGATGCCCAACAAGACGCGCGATAACATGACAAGCCCTTGTCCGCTGGCGATGGCGGTCAAGAAACACGCCGCCGTCCAAATGATCGTTCCAACGCGCGTCACCCATTTGACGCCGATTTTATCGAGAATAACGCCGGCTGGAATTTGCAAAATGGCGTACGACCAAGCAAAGGCTGACAACAAAATGCCAAGCTGTCCGGGCGTTAGGCTGAATTCTTTCGACAGCGGCTGAATGCCGACCGACATGTTAATGCGATCAAAATAGTTGATAATGACTCCTAAGGCGATCAAAAATGCAATCGCCCAACGTCGTTTTTTCTTCATGGTCATTCACCATCCTTGTTTGGTTCTTAGTAGGAAAACGTATACAGTTCTTAGTGAAAAAAATGGACGTGAGATTTATGAGAAATGATGGTTCCATAGCAAGTGTTGGGCTAAACGGTTTGACAACGTTGTTTGTCTTCCTTTTACAGTGAAGCCGAAAGTCTTGTCGTTCGTCCCTCCTTCTCTTTGTTCCGTTCTATGTAATTCATTTTCTATCAATGGAACTCTTGAATGGATTATAACAAATTTCACTTTCTTTTGTCTATAACTTGCTGAAAAATTTGAACTATTTATGCGATGAGTCATGAAAATCAATGGGGCGGGAACTTATGGATGTCAAAAGAAGAGTTCGGCAAAAAGCGGCATTTCTTCTCAATCGCTGATTCTCGAAGATCGGGAAGGTCAAGCTGCATAAACCTTCTCCATTTGCGGAGCGTCGTTGTCTAGCTATATTTCCTCTGAAATCGAAAATGTAAAGAAAAGTGAAAAATGCTTGAATAGCGATGAGACAAGATGCTAAAATGAAAATAGAGTTCCACTGATAGAAATTAAATTCCATTTGTCGGAACAATGAAGAAAGGAGGGACAATGAACGAGTTGACGGAAGAAAAGAAACATGAGACGAGCTTGCGCACGGTGCAACGGGCCATTGACATCTTATATTGTTTCACCCTGGAGGAACAAGCGTTATCGCTCACCGAAATTGCGAAAAAAATTTCGCTGGCCAAATCAACGACAACGCGCCTGCTCGCTACGCTGGAGCAAAACCGCTTGGTCGTCAAAGATCCGGAGACGTTAAAGTACCGTCTTGGACAAGGATTGTACTATTTAGGATATATTGCCGGCAAATCGATTAAAGTGCGGGAAATCGCGCGGCCTGTGATGGAGCGGCTGCGCGACGAGACGCGGGAGACGGTGAACTTATACGTGCTGGAACAAGATGCCCGCGTTTGCGTCGAACAGTGCGAGGGGCTTCAGGCGCTGCGCCATATGGTGAGAATCGGCGAGCGGCTGCCGCTTTGGGCGGGCGCGGGAGGAAAAGTATTGTTGGCATACCAATCGCCCGCCTTTCAAGAGCGAATTTTCGCGCAAGTGCCGACAAAGGAACGCTTGGCTCGTCTAGCGGCGGAGCTTGAGGTGATTCGGGAGCGCGGCGTTGCGTCTAGCATCGATGAACGGGAAGTCGGCTCTGCGGCCGTTGCGGCGCCGATTTTCAATATCCGTGGGGAAGTTAGCGCCTGCTTGTCCATCTCCGGGCCGACGCATCGATTTACGCCGGACGTGCTCGAGAAGTTCGAAACGATCGTGAAAGAAGGAGCGCAAGCGATTTCAGAAAAACTAGGTTATCGACCATAAGGGGGAAGAGCATATGGCGATTTCAAAACGCGCCGTCCGTGTGCGCAATGTCTTGATTGGGGGAGACGAGCCGTGCATTTGCGCCCCGGTCGTTGGAGCGGATGCGGGGCAAGTGTTAGAGGAAACAAGGCAAATCAGCGCGAAAAAGCCGCATCTGATTGAATGGCGTGCGGACTTTTTCCAGGCGATTCATGACGAACAGCAAGTGGCGGCAACGGCGAGAGAGATGCGGGCGATCGCCGGAGACATCCCGATTTTGTTTACGGTTCGTTCCGAACTGGAGGGCGGCCGACCGATTTCCTTGACAGAAGAGGAAAAGCTGCGGTTGTTTGAAACAGTGTGCCAAAGCGGCGCGATCGATTTGCTTGATTACGAGCTTGCCCATGAGCCCTATGTCCCCGCTGTCCGTCAGCTGACCCGCTGCTATGGAGTGCGTCTCGTTTTGTCCTATCATAATTTTGATTGTACGCCATCTAAGGAAGAACTTGTCGCCAAAATGCGCCAAGCTGAGCAACATGGTGCCGATATCGCCAAAGTGGCGGTCATGCCAACATCGCGACAAGACGTTCTTGCCTTGTTGCAAGCGACCGAGGAGGCGCGGCAGGGGTTGGAGATCCCACTCATTACGATGTCGATGGGAGGATTGGGCGCCATCACTCGTTTGGTCGGGGGATTGTTCGGTTCGGCCGTCACGTTTGCCGTTGGCCAACAAAGCTCAGCTCCGGGGCAAATTCCCATTGAAGAAGTCAGAGATGTATTGTCGGTCATCATGAAATACAGCCAATAATTGGACTTTGGGGGAGGAGAGCATCATGGGTCGTTTGCCGTTGGAGGGTGTCAAAGTGCTCGATGTTTCAACGATGATCGCGGCGCCGTTCGGTGCGGTATTGCTCGGCGATTTTGGCGCCGATGTCATTAAAGTGGAGTTGCCGGGGAAAGGGGACACCTTGCGCCATGTCGGGCCGTTTAAGGATGGAGAACCGCTTCGCTGGCCGGGGTTGGCGCGCAATAAACGGTCGCTCACGTTGGATTTGCGCAAAGAAGAAGGAATGAACATTTTCAAACAACTTGTCCGCCACGTCGATATTGTCATTGAAAACTTCCGCCCTGGCACGTTGGAAAAATGGGGAGGCGGATATGAAGAGCTGAAACAAATCAATCCGAATTTGGTCATGATTCGCGTCTCTGGTTACGGACAAACGGGGCCGTTTCGCGAAAAAGCCGGGTTTGGCACGCCAGCGACGGCGTTCAGCGGGTTTACGTATTTGCAAGGGTATCCGGACCGTCCACCGGTCAGCCCATCGTTTTCGTTAACTGACTACATTACCGGCATTTATGTCGCCTTTGCAGCGGTGACCGCCATTTATTACCGCGATGTTCACCCCGATGGGGAAGGGCAAATGGTCGATATCGGCCTTTACGAATCGGTATTCCGCATGATGGAATTTTTGATCGCTGAATATGACCAGTTGGGCAAAGTGCGCGAGCGGTCGCCGGGATTGTCCGGGCATTCGAGCCCGGCCGGCACGTTTATGACAAAGGACGGGCATTGGGTCGTGTTGGTGACGAGCACCGATTCGACGTTCGAACGGCTGGCGAAAGCGATGGGCCGCGAAGATTTGTTGACCAATGAGAAGTTTTGTACGAATGAACGGCGCCTCGCCCATCATGAAGAAACAAACGGCATCGTCGCCGACTGGATCCGCACCAAGCCGCGCGATGAACTGCTCCGCATTTTGGATGAGCATGGGGTGCCGGTCAGTCCGATTTTAAGCATTAAAGACATTTTTGAGCATCCGCACTATCAAGCACGGGAAAACATCATTGAAGTCGCCCATCCGCGCCTTGGCAAAATTAAAGTGCCCGGCATCGTGCCGAAATTTGAAAAAACGCCGGGCGCGGTGCGCCGTATTGCGCCCGATTTAGGGGAGCATACGGAAGAGATTTTGCAGACAATGCTTGGCCTGTCCGAGGAGGACATTCAGAAGTTAAGAGAAAAAGAGATTATTTAACGTTCCGAAAGAAGTCTCCCACTTCGAAACAAAGTGAAAGTGGGAGATGAATTTCGGGGGGGGACGATAGCCAACCAATATGATAAATAGATGGTTAGAACGGACACCTTCGGAACGCGGGGAAGCATAAAGGGTTTTTGTGTGGCTTGCCGTTCAGCGAACATGCACAAGTCGCTTGAAGCCCCCGCCTCTCAGCAAAGCGTAGGTGGCGGGTAGTTCATGCGGCGGGCAGTTGACTCTCGGCTTCTCGTTTGGAGATCGCCGGGCTTTTTTTTTGCGTTGTTTGGATAACGAACGATGAGGCGCCTTTTTCCTGCCCAGCCGGCGCTGTGCGTTGACACTGTTTGCAGCAACCGTTTATACTTTTAGTAGGTTAAAGCAACGGTAAAGCAGGTGATTCGAACCGTGTCGGATAAAAAGCGCTCCCGTGTGACGCTCGAACAAGTGGCCAAGCATGCCGGCGTGTCGCGGGCGACAGCCTCGCTTGTTGTTCGTGGGAGTTCGAATATTTCGAAAGAAACACGGGAAAAAGTGCTTCGATCGATGAAAGAATTAGGCTACGTGTATGACCGTGTAGCCGCCAATTTGCGCTCGCAGCGCTCTTCCACCGTCGGGTTGATTATTACGGAACTTGACAACCCGTTTTTTTCCGAACTGCTTGTCGGCGTCCACGAGGCGCTTGATCAGGAAGGATATACCGTCATTTTAGGCACGACGTTTGACCGGCCGGAAAAACAAGATGCATTACTATCGACGATGCTTGAGCATCGGGTTGGCGGCGTCATCATGAGCCCGGTTCCGGGGTGTTCGACCGAGATGGTTGAGCGGCTGCGGCAATGGGATATTCCAGTCGTGTTGTTTGCTCGTGATGAACTTCCGGCTGGACAGTTTGATTATATCGGAATCGATAATGTGGCCGGCGGGCGGATGGCGACTGAGCATTTGCTCGATCAGGGTCATCGCCGCATTGCCTTTATTGGCGGTTCTCCGCAGTCGTCCGTATGGAAGGCGCGCCAAAGGGGATACGGCGAGGCGTTGCGTGCCGCAGGCATCGAGGTGGATGACGCGCTGCTTGTGCCGTCGGCGACAACAAGGCAGGGCGGGCGGATGGCGGCGAAACGAGTTTTGCAACAACCGAACCCGCCGACAGCGCTCTTTTGTTATAACGATGTTGTCGCCTTCGGGGCGATGCTCGGCTTAAAAGAGGAAGGAATCGTTCCGGGACGCGATATCGCGGTCGTGGGATTTGACAACATTCAAGAGTCAGCGTTGTTTCAACCACCGTTAACGACGGTGGCCGCGTTCCCAGAAAAGATCGGTGCGTGCGCGGCGCGGCGGTTGCATGAACGCATGAAAGGGGATGACAGCGAGCCGAAACGGACGATTTTGCATCCAGAGCTCGTCATCCGGCAGTCATCTAGAAAGAGCGATTGAAAAGGGAGTGAGGGAACGTGGAGAGGCAAACCACCATCCCGCTCCGCGAGCGGAACATCATTTTAATCGGCTTTATGGGAGCGGGGAAAACAACGATCGGGCAGCTGGTGGCGAAAAAGCTGTACCGCGATTTTATCGATGTCGACGCGGAAATCGAGCGGCGGCAAGGGATGTCGATTCCGGAGCTTTTCGCGCAAAAAGGAGAAGCGTATTTTCGAAAGGTGGAACGGGAACTCATCGTCGATTTATGCACAAATACAAGGTTGAAAATCCTTTCGCTTGGCGGCGGCGCGTATTTGCAGGAGGAGGTGCGGCGCGCATGCCTCGCTCATGGCATCGTCTTTTTCCTTGACTTGTCATGGGATTATTGGAAAGAGGAACGGCTGCCGCTCATTGTCGACAGCCGCCCGGTGCTGAAAAACAAAACGTTGGAAGAGGTGGAGCAGCTGTTTTTCCAGCGGCAGTCGGCTTACGCCCTCCATCATTCCCGCGTGGTGTTGAATGAGCTTGAAGCCGAACAGGCGGCCGAGCAAATCGTCGAGTCGATCAAATGGACGTGGGATGTATATGAACCAAATCGATAGATGGTCATGGCGAAAAGGCAGGCTCTTGTTGGGAGCTTGCCTTTTCGTGTTTGATGGCCGCATCGAAAGCTGGTGATGGAACGAGGAATGCAGCGCCGTTATCGCGGTTTTTCCCATAGCAGGTTTTGCGGACGCGGCCAAAGCGGTTCGGGGGAGCCGGATCCGCTTGTCCTCGCCTTGCGTTCAGTCTCGCGTTCTTGATCGGCAAGGGTGTGGATGTGAGTGATGGGCGGACTCGTTTTCGGAAGCCATCAGAGAGGCCTGTTTCGTGTCCGGGGATCGGACGTTGGGTCGCGTTCAGGGAGCGGAGGGAAGACGAACGACCCTGCGTTTCTTTTCTTTTTTGGGCAGAAATGCCTGTTTGTTCTTGCCGGACAAGCGCTCCTTTTGTTATAAGGAAGATACCGGGTGTGAGGGAGAGTGGGAAGATGGAGGAAAGGGCGTTCCGCTGGTTTTATGTATATATTGTCTTGGCGGTGCTGCTTCTGTCGGCGCCGTATTGGCTTTGGTGGCTGAAGCCATAACGATGATCCTTCAAGGCGGTCGTCTGTCCAAAAAAGAATTCGGCAAACAGGAGACAAAAGTTCAACCGGCCCTCAAGCAAAAACATGCTGGCGGCCGGTTGGCTTGTTTCTTTTTCGTTTTTAGGAGATTTCGTTTTGTCCAGCCCGGGAACGGAGTTTTCGTTCATGTTGGAGGGTTTTGCGGGCGAGGAAGTCAACCGTTTCCTGCGTTTCCGACCATTCAAGGCGCCAATAGTTCATTTTCGTTTCCAAGCGCTCAAATCGAGCATCCGTGCGTTTTTCCAGATCTAAAAGCTTTTGGTGCAACCGGTCTTCCGTCTCGCGGATTTTGGCATACAGCCGATTTTCTGTATCCTGAATCTCGGCGCGCAATCGATTTTCTGTATCTTGGATTTCGGCACGCAATCGGTTTTCTGTATCTTGGATTTCGACGCGCAATCGATCTTCCATTTCCTTCATTTGTTGACGGAGTTGACCGGAATGCAGGTCAAGCGCCTTTAGAATTTGCTGCACGATCGTTTCTCCTTCCATGAGTTTCACCTCCCTCTAGAAATGTTGATCTATCAAGGCTTTTCGGCCCCTCAGGGGTGTCCAAAAAATATTTTTCGACAAAATCCCTTACATCCTTTTTCAGTTTTGTGGATATCTTACAGACCTAGGGTGCGCTCCGCGGCCACGGCTGGGGATATTTTCCTTCCGTGGGAGGAAGCGTATTCGATGCACCCTTGGATCTCCGCGTCGCTGATGAGGACGAACCCTCCCATGTCTCCGGGCGTCTTGGCGCCAACATTCCCTCGTTCGGTCTCGTCATCAGGCGGAGGCCGGCCAAGCTCCTTTGGGGACTCAAGGTCGAATGGATCCGATCACGCCAGCTTCTCCGGTGTCATCCTGTTGTCCAACGATTCTTCCGTTTGCAGGGGGAGGCCTTAGGCCGCCCGGTGCACCTAGGACAAGACGTCCTGCTTCATTCGCTCGGCGTCAAAGGCTTGTTTCTTCGTACAAATCGCAAACAGCACATTCAACAGCTTCCGGCATACTGCGACGATGGACTGCTTTCCGGTCAGCGGATTGACGGGGCGGGTCGTGTAATACTCATGCAGCTCGCGAAACGCCTCGTTGTGCCGGATCAGCGGAATCATCGCCCGAAACAGCACCGATCGCAGCCGTTTCCGTCCTCGTTTGGAGATCTGCTTTTGCCCTTTGCGCTGGCCGGAGGAATTCTCCTTGAGCGTCAGGCCCGCCAACTTCACCAATTGACGCGGGTCCCGATAATGGGCGAAGCTGCCAATCTCCGCCAGCAGATCGATGATCGTGGCGTCTCCCAACCCGTCGACCGTTTTCAGCCATTGATATTCCATCGTCGTTTGAACCAATGCCTTCAACTCGGCGTCCAACGCTGCGATGTCAGCCTCCAATTGGCGGTATCGGCGGACGAGCGCGGCGATCTCAAATCGGGCCATCGTCGCCCCCTCCGTCACCCCAATCGAGTCCTTCGCGGCGTCGATCAACGCCTGAATTTTGGCCTTCTGCGGGCATTTCAACCCTTCGCTTTGCCGGTGCACCTCGATGAGCTCCTCGGCGGTCCGACCCGCCATATCGGCCGGAAACGGCGTCCACTCCAGCACCGCAAGCGCCGTTTTGCCCAAGTCGCGAAACACCGTCCCAAACTCCGGAAAATACCGATCAGTCCAGCGGACGATCGCGTTTTTCACCGCCGTCTGTTCCTTGCGGAGCTTCTCTTTGAGCGTGCTCCCAACGCGCAAATCGGCTTCGATCTCGTGCAGCAGCCGGGGGACGAGGAATCGTCCGTCTTTCACCAGTCTGGCGATGACCAGGGCGTCTTTGGCGTCATGTTTCGTCGGCAGGTTGTCATCGAGTTCTTTCGACCGGCACACATGCGCCGGGTTGACCATCACCAACGGGATCCCGTGCTCCTCGAGGAAGTAGGCCAGGTTCAACCAGTAGTGCCCGGTCGGTTCCACCCCGACGATCACCTTCAGCTTCCCGAACGTTTGCATCGCCTCCTGAATCGCTTTATGCAGCTGCCGAAACCCTTCTTTCGACTGGAAGATCGGGAACGATTTGCGAAGCACACGCCCCCGGTCATCCACGAAGCAGGCGTAGTGGGTTCGTTTCGCGATATCGATTCCCACGACAAGCGTTTGTTCGGTGACTTGATCGAGTTTATGATTTTGTGTACAATTCATCTGAAGTCCTCCTTGGTATGGTGGTAGGGTCGACTTTTGGTTGACATCGACACCCCTGCATCATACCAAGAGGGCTTTTTTTGATCAAGTCCCCGGAAAAGCTCCTAACGGGAATGCTCCTTTACTCTGATCATAGCACATGGCCGGCATCGGGAAAATGAAAATCTAGTCCGCTCGTTTCATTTTTTCACCAAACTTTCACCAACACTATGTAACGTAACCATAGAAGATGGGTGATGATAAGAAGCATGTTGTATCACCACCTTGTTTTTCAAATTGAAAAAAACTTGTGTGGTATCGACTTCTCGTTTCATGTCATCTCGTCAGTTAAGGGGCATTACTGCTTTCCCCTTAGTAGGAAACAAAGAAAACGAGGGAAAGGGAGAGTCCATGAAGAAAAAACAATGGACATCGGATGGATGGATCATCGCGATCATGGTCTGGTCGGCTTTTTTGCATCTCTATCAAATAGGAAACAGCGGTTCCAATGTCTATTACACAGCAGCGGCGAAAAGCATGGCGGCAAGCTGGAAGGCGTTTTTCTTTGCCGCCCTCGATCCAGAGGGATTTATTACCGTTGATAAGCCCCCAGTCGCTCTTTGGTTGCAGGCGCTCAGCGTGAAGCTGTTTGGCGTTAGTGATTGGAGTGTTTTGCTTCCGGAAGCGGCGGCGGGGATTGCGTCCACATGGATGATTTATGTCATCGTCCAGCCGTGGGCCGGACAGACAGCGGCGCGGTGGGCAAGTTTCGTCTTTTCTTGCACCCCGGTGTTCGTCGCTGTGGCGCGGACGAACAATATTGATGCCGTATTGGTGTTGACATTGCTCCTGGCGACTTGGATGCTGATGAAGGCGGTGATGACGCAACGATGGACGTGGCTGGTTGGCAGTTTTGCGGTCGTCGGCATCGGATTCAATATGAAAATGTTGCAAGCGTACATGGTGCTCCCGGCGTTTTACTTATTTTACTGGCTGGCTGGGAGGATGCCGTGGAAAAAACGGGTGGGATATTTGCTGGCGGCGACGATCGTGCTGCTTTCGGTTTCGCTTTCGTATGCGGCTGTGGTGGCGCTGATTCCTGCTGACAAGCGTCCGTATATCGGGGGCAGTCAGACGAATTCCGTATTGGAGTTGGCGCTCGGATATAACGGAATTGAGCGGTTGACCGGGGAAGCTGGACCGGGTGGTGGAAAGGGGAGGGCGAATGTTAACGGCAACGCGCAGCCACCTGTTGATGACAAGCCACCGTTCAACGGCAAAGCGGGAACGGTGTTTCCGGATTGGTCAGAAGAGGCGCCGCCAACGGTAGGCAGCCAACCACAAAGTCCGCCATCTGTGCCTGGCGGTGGGATGGATGGCATTGGGCGGGGCGAGATTGGTGACCCGGGCGTCCTTCGTTTGTTTCAACTGCCGCTTGCCGGGCAGGCGAGCTGGCTGTTGCCGTTTGCAGCCGTCGTAGCGATCGGCTTGGGAATGGACGTATGGCGACGCCGGCAGATGACCGCGTTTCATCAATTTTTGCTTTTTTGGTTCGCCTGGCTTGGTCCGATGCTCGTATTTTTTAGCATTGCCGGATTTTATCACCGCTATTATTTAAGTATGCTGGCGCCGGCTATAGCGGTATTAGTGGGAGCGGGCGGCGCGATGTTGGCCTTGTTGGCGTGCAGCGGACGGCGGACGATGTGGTTGTTCCCGGCTGCCTTGGTGGCGACGTATGCGTTTGAAGTATGGACAGCCTGGCAATACCGTGCTTCGTTCTCCCCGGTATGGCCGCTTGCTGTCGGATTTTACGGCCTTGGAATGGTTTGCCTTTGGTTCGCGATGGAAGGCCGCGAGCATGGGAGGCGGATCGTCTATCGAGCTGCGCTGATTGGCGTGCTGGCATTGCCGGCCTATTGGTCGCTGACGCCAGTGCTATATGGGACAAACAGCACCATTCCATACGCTGGACCAGATTTACAACGAGACAGAGGCGCGCCCATGCCGACAGCCGGGATGCCGGATGGACAAGAGGAGCGTTTGCTGAGAGGAGAGACGGGACAACCCGGCGATGGGGCAAGGCGGTGGCAAACTTCTCACTTGTTGACATCGTTAGTGTCCTATTTGGAGCAGCATGTGGGTGAAGCCAAATATTTAGCAGCCACCATCCGTGCGACCGAAGCGGCGGAGTTGATGCTTCACACCGATCGAGCGGTGATGGCGATGGGCGGATTCGGCGGAACGGATCCCGTACTGACGCCGAAGAAGCTAGAGGAAATGGCTCGCAACGGTGAGGTGAAGTATTTTCTCCTTTCCGGTGAAGGGCGAGGAAATCATGAGCTTGTTCAATGGATTCAAACACATTGCAAAGAAGTTCCATTTTCAGAATGGAATGGCGGACAAAAGGCCCTCGACGGTGGAGCGGAGCGCAGAGAAATGACGCTCTACGTATACAACGGATAGAAGGTGCGAGAAAAACGGACGACATCCATCGCTGTTTTTCAAAACTAGGATATTCGTAGAAAAGCGTTTTTTATGGGATTCTCCATTAAAATAAATGAAGCTGATTCGAGCTGATCATTGGCGGTTGATCAGCTTCGTAGCCGAAGAAATCCATAGAAGCAAGGAGGGAAATCGATGGCGACCTATTCTGTCATTATTCCTGTCTATAATGAAGCGCTCGTGATCCGTGAGACGTACCGACGGCTGAAAACGGTGCTGGAGCAAACGGGTGAGCCGTATGAATTGTTGTTTGTTAATGACGGCAGCACCGATGGGACGCTCGATATCTTGAGGGAACTGGCCGTGAAAGATGAAACGGTGAAGTACATTGACTTCTCCCGCAATTTCGGCCATCAAATCGCGATTACAGCAGGAATGGATTACGCCTCTGGCCAGGCTGTCATCATCATTGACGCCGACTTGCAAGATCCTCCTGAACTGATTTTGGACATGATTGCGCGTTGGAAAGAAGGGTATGATGTTGTCTATGCTCGGCGCGTCAAGCGGAAGGGGGAGACGTTGTTCAAGCGATGGACAGCGTATGTGTTCTATCGCTTGCTGCGGGCGGCGACCGAGATCGACATTCCCGCTGATGCCGGCGATTTTCGTCTCATTGACCGTAAAGTGTGTAATCAGTTACGCTATATGCGAGAGCGAAATCGTTTTGTCCGGGGGCTTGTCAGCTGGGTCGGTTTTCGGCACATAGCGGTGGAATACGAGCGAGAGCCGCGGCTGGCTGGGGAGACAAAGTATCCACTTAAGAAGATGATTCGTTTTTCGGTAGACGGCATTACGTCTTTTTCGCATAAGCCGCTCAAATTGGCGAGCTGGCTTGGGTTTGCTTTGTCGGCGGCAAGTGTGGTCGGCATGATGGCGGTATTGTACTTGAAATGGTTCACCCATTCGACCGTGGCCGGATGGGCATCGCTTTTGATAGTCATGCTGTTTTGCAACGGAGCGACGATGACGATGCTTGGAATTACCGGTGAATACATCGGCCGCATTTACGATGAAGTGAAAGAGCGGCCTCTATATATTATCAATGAAACATGGGGAGTCGGAATGAGACATGAACGAAAGCCTTCCTACCTTCCGTAAAGAAAAACAAGCCATATGGCGGTTTGCCGTCGTCGGGGTGGGCAATACGATGGTCGACTTCGCTGTCTTTTTTCTGCTCACCGCCGCGGGCGTTCCCACGGCCATCGCTCAGGTCGTGTCTTATGGCGCCGGGGTGGCGAACAGCTACGTTTGGAATCGGCGCTGGACGTTTCAAATGAAGCAAAGGGCGAATATTGGGGAATTGCTTCGGTTTCTTGCGGTCAACGGGCTGTCGCTTGGGGTGTCGCTTGTTGTCTTGTTGGCGGCCGAACGGCTTGGACCGCTTTGGCTCGCGAAAGGTGCGGCCACGATCATGGGCATGGCGGTGAATTTCATCGGCAGCCGCTGTTGGGTGTTTGCGGCACCGCGAAGCGAACGTTGACAGAAACAAATCTATAGGCGACGTCTTGCCCTCTACCTGGGGATGAAAACCATGGATTGCCGGCCAGGGATTTTCACAGAAAGGGCTCACGAGCAACGGTTTGCCCTCCACCCGGAGACGAACATCATCGCTTCCCGCATGGGATTTTCACGGAAAGGTCCATGAGCCGCGGTCCGCTCTCCACTCAGGGTGAAAATCATGGCTCGTCGGTGCGACATTTTCACAGAAACCCCGGGCGGCAATGCGTCAAGATGGCGACTTGATTTCCTTGCGTGCCGCTCGTGACGAACAAGGCGTCTTCTTTTCCAAGCATTTTGGCCGCCAACGCTTCTAAACGATTGAGGGTCGGATCTTCGCCGTATACGTCGTCGCCGACTTCGGCTTCCGACATCGCCCGGCGCATCTCTGGCGTCAGTTTGGTCACGGTATCGCTGCGAAAATCAATGAACGGCATCGTGGCCCCCCTTCTTTCCTAATCGTTGTATGCGTCAAAAGGACGGGAGCGCAGGGGCGGGGGTCCCGCTTCCCGCCCTTGGTTACACGGTTCGAATTTGCCCCGTCCCGTACACGAGCGATTTTGTCGTCGTGATGGCGACAAGCCCCATCGGCCCGCGGGCGTGCAGCTTTTGCGTGCTGATGCCGATTTCCGCCCCGTAGCCGAACTGTTCGCCGTCCGTGAAGCGGGTTGAGGCGTTATGGTACAAGACCGCCGCGTCGACCGCCTGGAAAAAGCGGCGGACGTTCACCTCGTTTTCCGTGATGATCGCTTCCGAGTGCTTCGTCCCGTAGCGGCGGATATGGCCAATCGCCTCGTCGACATCGGCGACCAGTTTGACCGCTAAAATCGGCGCCAAATATTCCGTATACCAGTCATCTTCTGTTGCCTCGCTGATAAACGGATAGGCGGAGGCAAGACGTTGGTCGCCGCGCAATTCGACGCCGCGGGCGTGAAGCGTCTCAAGCAAGTCGGCGGCATATGGCCAACGCTCATGGATGAGCACCGTTTCGACGGCATTGCAGACCGATGGGCGCTGCAGTTTGGCGTTTAGGACGATCTCGATGGCCATTTGCCGCTCGGCTGATTCATCGACGAAAATATGACAGTTGCCGACGCCGGTCTCAAGCACCGGCACGGTGGCGTTTTCGACGACCGAGCGGATGAGCCCGGCTCCGCCGCGCGGGATGAGCACATCCAAGTAGTTGTTGAGACGGAACATACGCTGCGCCGTTTCCCGGCTCGTGTCTTCGAGCAGTTCAATCGCCGTTTCCGGAACGGTCGTCGTGCGGAGCGCTTCTTTCATGACGCGAACGAGCGCTTTGTTCGAATGAAGCGCTGATGTGCTGCCGCGAAGCAAAACCGCGTTGCCCGTTTTCAAGCAAAGGCTCGCCGCATCGACCGTCACGTTCGGGCGCGCTTCGTACACCATGCCAATGACCCCAAGCGGCACGCGCACCGTTTGGATGCGGAGCCCGTTCGGCCGCGTCCACTCTGCGATGATTTCTCCGACCGGGTCAGGCAGCGAGGCGACTTGGCGGACGCCGTCGATGATTTGGTCCAGGCGTTCATTGGTGAGTTGGAGCCGGTCAAGCAAAGCCGGCGACAGCCCTTGTTCGCGGCCTTGGGCCATATCTTTCTCGTTTTCTTGCAAAATGAAGGCGCGTTCGCGGTCGATGGCTTTGGCGATCTGTTCCAATGCTGCGTTTTTTTCTTTCGTAGACAGCATGGCTAACGTTTGTGACGCCGTTTTCAACCGTTCGGCTTTTTCGAGCAGTTCGCTCATTTCGATACACTCTCCTTTCGCAACGTGACCCAATTGTCGCGGTGGATGACTTCTGGGCGGTGAAGGTAAGAGTATTGCCGGGCCTCTTCGCTCGGCCGCCCTTTCACTTTTTTCAAATCGGCGGCGGCGTAATACACTTGGCCGCGTCCGATCGTGATTCCTTTTTCATTGACGACATCAACGACATCCATGGCGTGAAAATCGCCGGAAACCGCTGTGACGCCAGCAGGGAGCAAACTTTTCCCACGCATAAGCAACGCTTCTTCAGCCCCGCTGTCGACCGTGATCATGCCGGCGACAGGAGCATGATAGGCAATCCATTGTTTGCGCATTTGCATTTGTTTCGGAAACGGAACGCCGATGTACGTGCCGTCTCCTTTTCCAGCTAAAATATCAGCCAGTTTTTCTCGGCCGCTTCCCGTGCCGATGAACACGCTGACGCCAAACGAAAGTGCTTTTCGAGCCGCGAGAAGCTTCGAGCGCATGCCGCCGGTGCCGACCGCCGAGCCGCTGCCGCCGGCGGCTTCGATCATCTCATCGGTGATTTCCGGCAAAAAGGCGTATTTTTTCGCCTGCGGATTCGTTTTCGGATTGGCGTCATACAACCCGTTAATGTCCGTAAGCAAAATGAGCGCATCAGCGTGCAAAAAGCCGGCGACAAGCGCCGAAAGCATGTCATTGTCGCCAAATGTCAATTCTTCGATGGAAACGGAGTCGTTTTCATTAATGATCGGCACGGCGCCGTTCTCAAGCAGTGTGGTGATTGTGGCAAACAAGTTGCGGAACCGCTCGCGGCTGTAAAAGTCGCTGCGCGTCAACAACAGCTGAGCGGCCGTAAAGCCGAATTGGGCGAACGCCGAGCTGTACGCCTGCATGAGCAAACTTTGCCCGACGGCAGCCGCGGCCTGTTTGCCGGCGATCGTCGTCGGCCGCGCCGGGTAGCCGAGCGGCCCGAACCCGGCGGCGACAGCGCCGGACGTGATGAGAATGACGTCATGGCCGAGCTGTTTGAGATAAGCGATCGCCTCAACGTGATCGAACAGTTTGTCATGGCAAAGGCCGCCTTTCGGATCGGTGAGCGAGCTGCTGCCGATTTTGACCACCACGCGCTGCCGTTTCATCGCGTTCCTCCCTCCTTTGCGTGTTGAATGGCATGAGTTGGATCGCCTAGCCGCTCTGCGAAGCGGCCGGCCAATAAAAAACGCTTTTCCTCCTTTTTTGCAAAAGGACGGAAAAGCGTTCCGCGGTACCACCTTTTTTGGCGCACAAAGCGCCCACCTCTGGCCTGTAACGCAGGCGTGCGGCTTATGTTTGCATAAGCGGCCGTCTAGGGCAGGTTCAACCGGCTTCCCGCGAGGAACCTTCCAGCCTGTGGGTTCCACTCTCTGGCGCGTTCCCTCGGTTTACTAATCCCGTGCCGTTCTCGTTGTTTCATTGTCAAGGATAGACTTGCGATTTATAATTTGTAAGAAATTATGACGCCAAATGCTCCGGTTGTCAAGAGGAGCGGCTGATTTTTCTGACTCATTTTCGCAGAGTAGATCATGAAAACGCATTCAGAATAAAGATAATTGTCTTTTTATTAGAAAAAGTGGTACAATACTAGCAACCTAGCAATCTGCACGATGGAGGGACCAGAATATGAAAAAGCGGCGCAGCGACATGATCAAAAAAGGATTTGACCGCGCCCCGCACCGGAGTTTGCTGCGGGCGGCCGGGGTGAAAGATGAGGATTTTGACAAACCGTTCATCGCGGTTGTCAATTCGTACATCGACATTATTCCGGGGCACGTTCACTTGCAAGAGTTTGGGAGAATCGTGAAAGAAGCGATTCGCGAAGCAGGCGGCGTGCCGTTTGAAATGAACACGATCGGCGTTGATGACGGCATCGCCATGGGGCATATCGGGATGCGCTATTCGCTTCCGAGCCGGGAAATCATCGCTGATTCGATCGAAACGGTCATCTCGGCGCACTGGTTTGACGGCATGGTATGCATTCCGAACTGCGACAAAATTACGCCAGGGATGATGATGGCGGCGATGCGGCTCAACATCCCGACGATTTTCGTCAGCGGCGGACCGATGAAAGCCGGCGTAACGAAGGATGGGCGGAAAATTTCGCTCTCGTCCGTGTTTGAAGGGGTCGGGGCGTATTTAGGCGGAACGCTCGATGAGAAAGGGCTCGAAGAACTCGAACGCTACGGCTGTCCGACGTGCGGATCGTGTTCGGGCATGTTTACGGCCAACTCCATGAACTGTCTCGCTGAAGCGCTCGGGCTCGCTTTGCCAGGCAACGGCACCATTTTGGCGGTTGACCCAGCGCGCAAAGAGCTTGTCCGCCAATCGGCAAAGCAGCTGATGTATTTGATCGAACATGACATCAAACCGCGCGACATCGTAACGGAAAAAGCGATCGACAACGCGTTCGCGCTCGATATGGCGCTCGGCGGCTCGACGAATACGGTGCTGCATACGCTCGCGATCGCCAACGAAGCCGGCATCGACTACTCGCTTGAGCGCATCAACGAAATCGCCGCGCGGGTGCCGCATTTGGCCAAACTCGCGCCGGCGTCGGATGTCCATTACATCGAGGATTTGCACGAAGCCGGCGGCGTCTCGGCGGTGTTGAACGAGCTGGCGAAAAAAGAAGGCACGCTTCATTTAGATACGCTGACCGTCACCGGCAAAACACTCGGTGAAAACATCGCCGGCTGCGAAGTGAAAAACTACGATGTCATCCGCCCGATTGACAACCCGTATTCGGAAACGGGCGGGCTCGCCATTTTGTTCGGCAACTTAGCGCCGGACGGCGCCGTCATCAAAACCGGCGCGGTCCAAGGCGGCATCACGCGCCATGAAGGTCCGGCGATCGTGTTTGATTCGCAGGAAGAGGCGCTTGAAGGCATCGCCAGCGGCAAAATCAAGCCGGGTCATGTCGTCGTCATCCGCTACGAAGGACCAAAAGGCGGCCCAGGGATGCCGGAAATGCTTGCGCCAACGTCGCAAATCGTCGGCATGGGGCTCGGTACGAAGGTAGCGCTTGTCACCGACGGCCGCTTCTCCGGCGCCTCGCGCGGCTTGTCCGTCGGCCACGTTTCACCGGAAGCGGCGGAAGGCGGACCGATCGCTTTCATCCAAGACGGCGATATCATCGAGATCGATACGGTGAAACGAACGATCAACGTCAAGCTGTCCGATGAAGAGCTCGAACGCCGGAAAGCGAACTGGAAAGGCTTTGAACCAAAAGTGAAAACCGGGTATCTCGCCCGCTACTCGAAACACGTCACATCGGCGAGCACGGGGGGGATTATGAAAATTTAGGCGAAATAGGATCAAGGAAGGTGGCGCTCCATCAGCATGAGCGCTGCCTTCTTTTTTCATTTCCAAACTTTCCTATCAGCAGAAACAATCTAAAAGCCCAAACTGCCATCCGTCCTCTTCTTGGCCCTCAAAAAAGAGTATTGACATTTTAAAATATTTAACCTATTTTAAAATTAAATATAATAGTTTACACATATAACGTTTATATAACGTTATATGTTTATCATTATTTGAAAGCGCTTTAATAGAGGGGGCGGAAACGATGATGTTGCATGACATTGAGACGGCTGCACGCAGCGAGCTTGAGGCTCTCCAGCTTGAGCGGCTGCGGGCGACGGCGGAGCGTGTGTATGAGCGGGTGCCGTTTTACCGGCAACGGTTTGATGAAAAGGGAGTGAAGCCGGACGATATTCGCACGCTTGAGGATGTACGCAAGCTCCCGTTTACGACAAAGCGGGATTTGCGGGATCATTATCCGTTTGGCTTGCTTGCGGTGGATCTTTCCCAATGCGTCCGTGTACACGCATCAAGCGGCACAAGCGGCAAACCGACGGTGGTCGCTTACACGAAGCAGGACATTGAGCGCTGGGCCGACATTGTGGCGCGGGCGATTGTCATCGCCGGCGGGAAACCGGGAGATGTGATTCACAACGCTTATGGATACGGGCTGTTTACCGGCGGGCTCGGGCTGCATTATGGCAGCGAGCGGCTTGGGGCGGTGACGGTGCCGGTATCCGGAGGCAACACCGACCGGCAAGTGATGATCATTGAAGACTTTCAGCCGACCGTCATTTGCGCCACGCCGTCCTATGTATTGAACATTGCCGAGCGGATGAAAGAACTGGGCAAAGATCCGCGGCAAACATCGCTGAAATACGGCATCTTCGGTGCGGAACCGTGGTCCGAGGAAATGCGGCGCACGCTTGAAGAGACGTTTGATATGAAGGCATGTGATATTTACGGACTGAGTGAAGTGATCGGCCCGGGGGTGGCGATGGAGTGCCATGAAGCGCAAAACGGCCTCCATATCGCCGAGGACCATTTCCTTGTCGAAGTGATCGACCCGAAAACGCTCGAGCCGGTGGCGGAAGGGGAAGAAGGAGAGCTTGTTTTTACGAGCTTGACGAAAGAGGCGTTCCCGGTCATCCGCTACCGGACAGGCGATATCGCTTCCGTGACGAGAGAGCGTTGTGCTTGCGGGCGGACGACGGCGCGCATGTCGCGGGTCAAAGGGCGGGTTGACGACATGATCATCATCCGCGGCGTCAATGTGTTTCCATCGGAAATTGAGCACCATCTGCTTCGCGTCTCGGAACTGGCTCCGCACTATCAGCTGCATCGGTTTCTTCACGGGCGTCTCGAAGCGCTTGAATTGCATGCCGAGGTGACGGAATATTTTTACAATCAGGTTGGCGGTGATTTGCAAAGCGGGGCAGCGATTGAGCTTGTTCGGCGCATCCAGTCGTTGTTAAAAACGCATTGCTTGATTTCCATTGGCGTTCGTCTTCATCCTCCCAAAACGCTCCCGCGCTCAGAAGGGAAAGCAGTGCGCGTTATTGACCGCCGCAAACAAGAGAATCCCGTGTAAAAAAGCGAGAAAAATAGTTGCTATTTTTATAACGTTTAAATATAATAACGTTAAATAAACGTTATATAATAAATTTTTAATAGAGGGGATGGAGGATGGCAGCGATGATGATGTTCACCCGCCTGTCGGAACAAGAAAAGCATGAACGGTTTATGCAGCGCATCGAGGCGGGAGAGAAGATCGAAGCCGATGACTGGATGCCTGACGAATATCGGACGGCGCTCATCAAGCTCATTGCCATGCATGCGGTGAGCGAAATTATGGGAGCGCTTCCGGAAAAAGAATGGGTGCCGAAAGCGCCGTCGCTGCGCCGCAAGCTCGGCATTATGGCGAAAGTGCAGGATGAAATGGGGCACGGCCAGTTGCTGCTGCGGGTGGCGGAAGATTTGATGGCCCCTCTCGGCAAAACGCGGGAAGATATTCTCGAAGATTTATTGAACGAACGGTTGAAGTTTCACAATGTCTTTCATATGGCGGCGCCGACATGGGCGGATGCCGGGTTGATCGGCTGGCTCGTCGACGGAGCAGCGATTATGACGCAGACGAACATGCTCGATGCCTCGTACGGACCGTATGCGCGGGCGCTGAAGCGCATTTGCGCCGAGGAGGTGTTTCACGCCCAGCACGGCGAGTCGATTATTTTGGCGCTCGCCGAAGGGACGAAGGAGCAAAAAGAGATGCTCCAAGAGGCGCTCAACCGTTGGTGGGAGGCGCTGCTTATGTTTTTCGGTCCGCCGACGGCCGATACGACAGGAACCTCGAAGCAAGACATCACGATCAAATACCGCATCCGCACGAAAACGAACGAGCAGCTGCGTCAAGACTTTTTCACGAAATACGTGCCGCGCATTTGGGCGCTCGGACTGAAGATTCCTGATGAGACCATGCATTTTGACAAAGAGAAGGGCCAATGGATTTACCGGCAGCCGGATTGGGAGCGGTTTAAAGAAATCATCCGCAACAACGGACCGAAGTCGCAGGAGCGGCTTGAGCTTCGGCGGACGGCGTACAAGCAAAATGCGTGGGTGCGTGAGGCGCTTGGCGCGGTCCGGACGGCTGGATGAGGAGGGATGGCCATGGCGGGAAAAGAACAAGGATTTTATCAAGTGTTTGAAGTGTTCAGCCGCAAAGCGCCGGATGCACCGATGCAGCATCAATTCAGTTTGCTTGCCCCTAATGAGGAGATCGCGCTCGTGATGGCGCAGGAGAACTTTATGCGCCGCGAGCCGGTTTCCGACCTTTGGGTTGTGAGGCGGGATTATATCCGGCGGATCAACGAAGAGGAAAAAGCGGCGCTCAAACGGCTTGACAACAAAGATTATCGTCTGACGCGGGGATATGGGGATGTGAAGAAACGATGGCGCAAATATGAACAAGAGGCATTTGATGAGAAGGAAATTTTGTCATGGAAAGGCGAGATTCAGCGATGAGCAAAACACAAGTCCATTTTCATCCCGATGGTCAGGAAGCGCTTGTCGAGCTGTTGTTTCAGCTTGCCGATGATGATTTTTTGCTGGCCTACCGCGGCTCGGAATGGCTTGGGTTGGCGCCGCATATCGAGGAGGACATCGCGTTTTCTTCTATCAGCCAGGACACGATGGGGCATGCGGCCATGTATTATCAGCTGCTTGAAGATCTTGGCTGTGGATCAGCCGACGAACTGGCGCACGCCCGCCCGGCTGCGGCCCGGCGCAACGCGGTGCTGCTCGAACGGGTAAACGGCCCGGGGCATTATTTGCGCGAGCCTCGCTATGACTGGGCATTCACCGTTGTTCGCCAGTACTTTTATACACAGGCGAAGCGCATCCGTCTTGAATCATTGACAAAAAGTGTGTATACGCCGTTGGCCGAGGTGGCGGCGAAAATTCAAGTGGAGCTGCACTACCATTTGCTTCATTGGCATACGTGGTTTGTCCAGCTGACGAATGCCCCGGGTGAAGCGCGGACGCGAATGACGAAAGCCATCCAAGACGTGGCGGTGGATTTTGCCGGCGTATTGACGCTCGGGGCGAAAGGAACGGAAATGGTGCGGTGGGGGCTGATTGATGAGGAAAAGGTGCTGACGGAAAACACGATTGCCGCGCTGGCGCCGGCGTTTGCCGAAGTGGGGCTTGATTGGCCGATGCCGTTTGGCATGAAACATGGCAACGGCCGCAACGGCGAACATACGCCGGATTTGGACGAAGCGCTGGCGACGTTGTCAGAAGTATACCGCGCCGTCCCGCATGCGGTCTGGTGATGCCGGCGCCGCTGTTGGCCAACGTGCGGCGTTGGGCATGACGCCTCTTTGTGACGGCGAAGTGTTTGTTGAAGAAGCAAAACGATGCAACATTGGCGGCGCCAGGCAGCCAAAGCGGGAAAAACGGCAGCGGGTTGGAAAATGTGAGGGAGAACCATGACAAATGAAGAGGTTTGGAAAGCGTTAGAAACGGTGAAAGACCCAGAAATTCATTCGATTAGCATTGTCGATCTTGGGATGGTGGAACAGGTTGACGTTCGGGATGGAGCGGTCTCGGTCTGTCTGCTGCCGACGTTTCTCGGGTGTCCGGCGCTTGATATCATCCGCACGCGGGTTGAGGAAGCGGTGAAGCAAGCAGGGGCCTCGGCGGTGACGGTTGAGTTTCTCCGCCATCCGCCGTGGACGTCCGACCGGATCAGCGAAGCCGGACGTGAGCGGCTGAAGCAGTTTGGCATCGCTCCTCCGCCGCGGCAAATGCCGTCAGGGGCATGGCAAGTGGCGTGTCCATATTGCGGGGCGGAGCGGACTGTCATGGAAAATTTGTTTGGCCCGACCGCCTGCCGCAGCATTTTCTATTGCAAACAATGCAAAAATCCGTTTGAAGCGATGAAGCCTGTATTGGTTTCACGATAAGAAAAGGGAGAGGAGATGTTCGCCATGTTTAAAATGATCGCTTTGTACAAACAGCCGAAAGATAAAGAGCAATTCGACGCTCATTATTACGGAACGCATGTGCCGCTGACGGAAAAAATTCCGGGCCTGCGCAAAATCACAGTGACGAAAATTACCGGCACGCCGATGGGGACGGAAAGCGAGTATTATTTGTTGTGTGAAATGTATTACGATAGTCAAGAGGCGTTTCAAGAGGCGATGAAAACGAAAGAAGCGAAGGCATCGGCAAAAGATGTCATGTCATTTGCCGGCGACCTCGTCACCTTTATGGTCGGTGAGGAAGTGGAACATGAGTGAGTTTGTTTCCATTGCGGCGCGTCAAGAGGGAGCGGTCGGCATCATCGAGCTCGCCCGTCCTGATGTATTGAATGCGCTGAGCCGTCAAATGGTGGCGGAAATCGTTGCGGCAGTGGAAGCGTTTGATCGGAATGAGAAGGTGCGTGTCATTGTGTTGACCGGGCGTGGACGGGCGTTTGCGGCTGGGGCGGATATTCAAGAGATGGCAAAAGATGACCCCATTCGTCTTGAGTGGCTGAACCAGTTTGCCGATTGGGATCGCCTGTCCATCGTGAAAACGCCGATGATCGCCGCTGTGAACGGGTTGGCGCTAGGGGGAGGTTTTGAGCTGGCGCTTTCGTGCGACTTGATTGTCGCGTCGTCGGCGGCCGAATTTGGCTTTCCAGAAGTGAACCTTGGCGTCATGCCAGGTGCGGGAGGCACGCAGCGGCTGACAAAGCTCATCGGTCCGAAGCGGGCGCTCGAGTGGCTTTGGACTGGGGCGCGTATGTCGGCAAAAGAAGCCGAGCAGCTGGGGATTGTCAACCGCGTCGTCAGCCCGGAGCTTTTAATGGAAGAAACGATGCGGTTGGCCGGGCGGCTCGCCCAACAGCCGCCGTTGGCTCTTCGGCTGATCAAAGAGGCGGTGCAAAAAGCGGTCGACTATCCGCTCTATGAAGGCATGCAATTTGAGCGAAAAAACTTTTACCTATTGTTCGCCTCGGAAGACCAAAAAGAAGGGATGGCGGCCTTCCTCGAAAAACGAAAGCCGCGCTTCCAAGGAAAATAAGGGGGGCGCTTTATGTACGAAACGATCCGGTATGAAGTAAAGGGGCAAGTGGCCTGGCTGACGCTCAACCGTCCGGATCAGCTCAATGCGTTTACGGAGCAGATGAATGCGGAAGTGACGAAAGCGCTCAAACAAGCAGGGGCGGATCCAAACGTCCGCTGCGTGGTGATCACAGGCGCCGGCCGGGCGTTTTGTGCGGGGGAAGATTTGAGCGGCGTGACGGAAGAAATGGACCATGGCGACGTGCTGCGCTCCCGATACGCGCCGATGATGAAAACGCTTCATCATCTTGAAAAACCGGTTGTCGCGGCGGTGAACGGGGCGGCGGCCGGCGCGGGCATGAGCTTGGCGCTGGCGTGTGATTTCCGGCTTCTCTCGGAAAAGGCGAGTTTCGCTCCCGCGTTTATTCACGTCGGTCTTGTGCCGGACGCGGGCCATCTCTACTATTTGCCGCGTCTTGTCGGGAGGGCGAAGGCGCTTGAGCTTGCGGTGCTCGGGGAAAAAGTGACCGCCGAGGAAGCAGCTGCGCTCGGGCTGGCGACAAAGGTGATTCCTCTCTCTGATTGGGAGGAGGAAGTAAAGCAGTTTGTCGAGCGGCTCGCTGCCATGCCGACGAAGGCGATTGGACTCATCAAACGGCTGCTTCGCGAAGGCGAGGAAACAACGTTTGACCGCTACTTGGAACGGGAAGCGGAATGCCAGCGCATTGCGGGATTGACATCCGACCACCGCGAAGGCGTCAAGGCGTTCTTTGAAAAACGAAAACCATTATTCCGAGGAAACTAAGCAAGGGGGATGAAACGATGGCGACTGTGAAACAAAAGAAAATGGAACCGATGCCGACCAAACGCGATTTCTATCATTTGATTGTGAACGGGGAGCGGGTGGAAAGCGCTTCGGGAGAGACGTTTGAAGTGATCAATCCGGCCACTGGCGAACCGGTCGCCCGCGTCGCCAAAGGGACGCGCGAGGACGCCGAACGGGCGGTGCAGGCGGCAAGGCAAGCGTTTGACCGTGGGAAATGGCGTCATTTTCCGGTGCAAAAGCGGGCGCGCATCTTGTATCAAATTGCATCCATCATGCGCGAACGTTTCAATGAATTGGTGGAATTGGAAATTTTGAATACCGGCAAAGCGCTGTCAGCTGCCCAAGGACAAGTGATGCAGGCGATTGAAGACTTTGAATTTTTCGCCGGGGCGATCATTGGGCACCGCGGGGCGGTCAACCCGATGCCGGGCGCGTTTCACAACTATACGGAAAAAGAGCCTGTCGGTGTGTGCGCCCAAATCATTCCTTGGAACTATCCGCTCATGATGGCGGCTTGGAAAATCGCGCCTGCCATTGCCGCTGGATGCTCGGTCGTCGTTAAACCGGCGTCGCTGACGCCGCTCACCTGCCTTGTGCTGGCGGAAATTTGCCATGAGGCCGGCGTGCCGGAAGGGGTCGTCAATGTGGTGACGGGCGCCGGAGCGGAAGTTGGGGACTATTTGGTCGAACATCCGCTCGTCGACAAAGTGGCGTTTACCGGATCGACGCCGGTGGGGAAGGAAATTATGGAGAAGGCGTCGAAAACATTAAAACGGGTGACGCTCGAGCTGGGGGGCAAATCGCCAAGCCTTGTGTTTGCGGACGCTGATTTAGAAGCCGCTGTCGCCGGCTCATTGTTCGGCATTTTCTACAACAGCGGCCAATCGTGCGAGGCGCGTTCCCGCTTGTATGTGCATGAAAGCATCTATGACGCGTTTATGGAAGCGTTCGTGGCCAAAACGAAGCAGCTGAAACTCGGCGACCCGTTTGATGCCGGCACGCATGTTGGGGCGATCATCAGCCGCGGGCAGCTGGAAGTGATTGACGAATACGTGCAATCGGCTGTCGCCGACGGAGCGACGGTCGCCGCCGGGGGAAAAGAGGCGGTTGTCGCTGGGTTTGAAAACGGTTACTGGTATGAGCCGACGATTTTGACGAACGTGAACCATCAAATGAAAGCGGTTCGTGAAGAAATTTTCGGACCGGTTGTCGTCGTGATGAAATTCCGCGATGAAGCCGAAGCCATTGAATTGGCGAACGACAGCGACTATGGACTGGCCGCCGCGATTTGGACGAAAGATCATGGCCGCGCCGTTCGTGTAGCGAAGCAGCTGCGTTCCGGCATTGTCATGGTCAACAGCCCATTCTCCGCTTTCCCAGGCACGCCGTTTGGCGGCTACAAACAGTCCGGATTTGGGCGTGAGCTGTCTGTCGAGGCGCTTGATTTGTACACAGAAACGAAAAGCGTGCTGTCGTATTACGGTCCGCGTCCGCTTAATCCGTTTGGCGTCTAAGGGCTTTTGCCGTTTGGCGTTTGCCAACATACGAGAGCGGGTCGCGTCCTTGGAAGCAACGTTCAGTTTGCCGCCCTTGAAGGCAAGAGCGAATTCGGGCAAGCGTGGAGAGACACGCCCGCTCGTTTGCCGAGCACCCCGTCGCTCGTGATGGGGTGCCCATTCATTTGACGGCGTCCGCTGCTTGGCGAAAGGAACGCCGGCTTGATGCATCAGCCGTCATATGCGAAAGCAGGAGAGGGGGAAGACGATGATCGAACGCCTTGTTGTCGTCGGCAGCGGCGTGATGGGGAGAGGCATTGCGTATGTCGGCGCTGTCGGCGGGTTCCAGACGACCTTAGTGGACATTAAGCAAGAACAATTGGAGAGCGCCCAGAAGGAGATTGCTTCGATTTTTGAACAGGCGGTCGCTCGAGGGAAATTGACCGACAGCGAGCGGCAAGAAGCCGAGGCGCGCCTGTCGTATTCACTTGATTTGGCGGCCGCTGTGCGCGATGCCGATTTGGTGATCGAGGCGGTGCCGGAAAAGCTTGAATGGAAAAAGCAAGTGTTCGAGACGATTGACGCCCATGCGCCGGCGTCGTGCTATTTTGCGACGAATACATCCACCATGAGTCCGACCGAAATCGGTTCGTTCACGAAGCGGCCGGAGCGGGTGATCGCCATGCATTTTTTCAATCCGGTTCATAAAATGAAGCTTGTGGAAATCATCCGTGGCCTTGAGACGAGCGACGAAACGGCGCAAGTGGCGAAAGAAGCGGCCGAGCGAATGGGAAAAGAGACAGTGGTTGTCAATGAATTTCCTGGATTTGTCACGAGCCGGATCAGCGCCCTTGTCGGCAATGAAGCGTTTTACATGCTGCAAGAAGGGGTCGGGACGCCCGAAGAGATCGACAAGGCGATCAAGCTCGGCCTCAATTTCCCGATGGGGCCGTTTGAGCTTGCGGATTTAGTTGGGCTTGATACGAGATTGAACAACTTAAAATATTTGCACGAAAAACTCGGAGAAAAATACCGCCCGGCGCCGCTTTTGGAGCAATACGTCAAAGCGGGGCGGCTTGGCCGCAAAACCGGCCGCGGCGTCTATGACTATACGAATCGGGAAAACAGCTGATTCGCTAGAAAAGGAAGGGAGAGAACATGGGCAGAGAAGTCGTGATTGTGGATGCGGTGCGCACACCGATTGGCCGCTACAAGGGCGCGCTAAAAGAAGTCAGGCCGGATGATTTGGCGGCTGTTGTCATTCGAGCGCTCATCGAGCGAAATCCGAATGTGCCGGTCGAGCAAATTGATGACGTTGTCTTTGGAAACGCCAACCAAGCCGGCGAGGACAACCGAAACGTCGCCCGCATGGCGGCGCTGTTGGCCGGGCTGCCGATTGAGGTCGCAGGGGTGACGGTCAATCGGCTGTGCGGTTCAGGGCTTGATGCGGTCAATTATGCGGCGCGGGCGATTTTGGCCAATGAGGCCGATATCATGATCGCCGGCGGCGTGGAAAGCATGACGCGCGCCCCGTTTGTCATGGCCAAACCGTCAAGCGATTTTCCGCGCGGCAACATCGAGATGTATGACACAACGATCGGTTGGCGCTTTATCAATCCGAAAATGCACGAAATGTATGGCACCGACAGCATGCCGCAAACGGCGGAAAATGTGGCGAAGCGATTCGGCATTACGCGCGAGGCGCAAGATGAGTTTGCTTACGAAAGCCAAATGAAAGCGAAACAAGCGATCGAAACGAATCGGTTTGCGGATGAACTCGTGCCGGTCGTTTATCACGATCGAAAAGGCAACCGCGTTGTCGTCGATAAAGACGAGCATCCGCGTCCGGATACGACGCTTGAGAAACTGGCGAAGCTGCCCCCATTGTTTGAAAACGGCACGGTGACGGCCGGCAACTCTTCCGGCGTCAACGACGGGGCGGCGGCGCTGCTAGTCATGAGCGCAGAGAAGGCGAAGGAACTCGGCCTCAAGCCGCTGGCGGTTTATGTCACTTCGGCTGTCGCCGGCGTCGAACCGGCGGTGATGGGGATAGGCCCGATTTTTGCGACACGCAAAGCGTTGCGCCGCGCAGGGTTGTCGCTTGACGACATCGGACTTGTCGAGCTGAACGAGGCGTTTGCCTCGCAAGCGCTGGAATGCATCCGGCAGCTTGAGCTCGATCGGGCGAAAGTGAACGTCAACGGGGGAGCGATTGCCCTTGGCCATCCGCTTGGCGCGAGCGGCGCCCGCATTTTGACGACATTGATTTACGAAATGCGAAAACGCGGCGTCACCTATGGCTTGGCAACGATGTGCATCGGCGTCGGCCAAGGAATCGCGACGATTGTGAAAAACGCGGACGAACGGTGAGAGCGCCTTGTCTTCGTTCGGCGGAAAGGATGGTTATGTTCAGACGACGGCCCGTCATACAGCCGGTCTGGTTGAATGACGTCTGCCTAAGTTGATGAAGCTGCCGAAGCTGCGGCCGCATGTTTGCATGCCGTTGAGAGCCGCCTGCTTTTTTAGCGGTGCGGCTCTTTTTTATTCCTTTTGTTTTTTCGTCCGTCTTGCCAGCGTGATAAAAGTTTGTTACGATTATATTTCGAAAACAAGATACAGGGAGTCCATTCACAATGAACACACGCTCAATGATCTTTACGATTTACGGCGACTACATCCGCCATTACGGCGGTGAAATTTGGATCGGGAGCCTAATCCGCCTCCTCCGCGAGTTCGGCCATAACGACCAGGCGGTGCGGGCGGCGGTGTCGCGCATGAGCAAACAAGGCTGGATTCGCGCGGAAAAACGCGGCAATAAAAGCTACTATTCGCTCACGGAACGCGGCGTCAAGCGGATGGAAGAAGCGGCGCGGCGCATTTACAAAACGCGCCCCGAGCATTGGGACGGGAAATGGCGCATTCTCATCTATACGATTCCTGAGGATAAGCGGCATTTGCGCGATGAACTGCGAAAGGAGCTTGTTTGGAGCGGGTTCGGCACGATTTCCAACAGCTGCTGGATTTCACCGAATAATTTGGAGCAACAAGTGTACGACTTGATCGACAAGTATGACATCCGCCCGTATGTCGACTTCTTTCTTGCCGAATACGATGGACCGCATACGAATAAGCAGCTTGTGGAAAAGTGCTGGAACTTAGAAGAGATCAACCAAAAATACGAGCAGTTTATTGCCGTCTACAGCCAAAAATATGTCATTGACAAACATAAAATCGAGCGCGGCGAAATGTCGGACGCGGAATGTTTTGTCGAGCGGACGAAGCTCGTCCATGAATACCGAAAATTTTTGTTCATCGACCCCGGCTTGCCGGAAGAGCTGTTGCCGAATGAGTGGATGGGAAGCCATGCGGCCGCCTTGTTCAACGACTATTATCAACAACTCGCGGCACCGGCCAGCCGTTTCTTTGAAGCGGTGTTTCAAGAAGGGGCAGAGCTTGACAAAAAAGAAGAGGAAGAGATATCGGTGGAATGAACCGGGATGCACGGCGCAACAACAGCTGTGCATCCTGTTTGACGTTCATGGAACGTTCGGTACGGCAACGTGGAAGAAGCATGTTGTCGTCCAAACGATCATCATTGGTGTGGACGCCCACCAATCGTTGTCGATTTTTCATCGCTGTGGGGCGCGGTGTTGACTTACGGCAGTCTTCACTGGTGAAAATAGGCTTCAAAGGAAATTCATACGGTTTAATTGGTGTTCGTTTTTTCTTCGTTATATAAATCAACCATTCGCATCTTCTAAAAAATATGGTATCGTTTATATATAACGTATTTTTCACGGGGTGTGAATATAATGAATGATATTTGCCGTTTGCTCAATCTTCGTTATCCGATCATTCAAGGGGGGATGGGCAACATCAGCAACGCCGAGCTGGCGAGCGCCGTATCGGAAGCGGGGGGGCTTGGAACGATCGGAGCCGGAACGATGACGCCCGATGAGGTGGAGGCGCTGATTATTGAAACGAAGCGGCGCACCAACCGTCCGTTTGCTGTGAACATCCCGTTGCAGGTGACGCCGCACGCCGCGGAGATCGCCGAGCTTGTCATCAAACATCAAGTACCGGTCGTTTCGCTTTCCGCCGGTAATCCGGCGCCGTGGATTCCACGTTTTGCGGAACATGGCATCAAGGTGATCGTCGTCGTCGCTTCGGTCAGCCAAGCGAAAAAAGCGGAAGCGGCTGGAGCGGATCTCGTCGTCGCTGAGGGGTATGAGGCGGCGGGAATCAACTCGCCGCTCGAGCTGACGACGATGACGCTCATCCCGCAAGTCGTCAGCGCCGTCCGCATTCCTGTCATCGCTGCCGGCGGCATCGGCGATGGGCGCGGGCTGCTTGCCGCGTTGGCTCTCGGCGCCCAAGGGGTGCAGCTCGGCACAAGGCTTGTGGCAACGAAGGAAGCTCCGTTTCATGAAGCGTATAAACGACGGCTTGTCGAGGCAAAGGAAAATGAAACGGTCATTGTCGGCCGTTCGGTCGGGCGCATCCGCCGCGTCATGCGCACGCCGTATGCCGAGAAGCTGCTTGAGTATGAACAGCAAGGCATGCCGCTCGAGCAGTTTCAAGAATATACATCGGAGGATCGTCATCGCCGCGGCGCCCTCCTCGGCGATTTCCATGAAGGATTTATCAACGCGGGGCAAATCGCCGGTTTGATCGACGACGTGCCAACGGTGGCCGAGCTGTTTGAACAAATGATGACGGAAGCGAAAACGCAGTGGCAATCATTATCCGAACTGTTTCGCTGATGTACGAAAGACGCCTGTCAAACGGCGTCTTTTTTTGGCGATGAAAAATGGGGTGGCAGAGGGTTGACACGGGTAACCAACATCGTTACTATAAAAATAGTATAACGTTATTATAACGTAATAATATTTTTTGTTATATTAACTTGAAAACGCTTTCAAGCAGTAAAGCAAAGGAGAGGGGAAGCGATGAATGTCATGCTATCGCCAAACATGTCACAAAGATTGGATTTGTTTTTCCAAATGCGTGAACATGAACAGGTGGTGTTTTGTCTCGATGAAGCGACCGGCCTAAGGGCGATCATCGCCATTCATAGCACGGCTCTTGGGCCGGCGCTCGGCGGCTGTCGGATGCATCCGTATGCCACGACGGAAGAGGCGCTCGCCGATGCGCTTCGGCTGTCGAAAGGGATGACGTATAAATGCTTGGCTGCCGATGTCGATTTTGGCGGCGGCAAGGCGGTGATCATCGGCGATCCGCGCAAAGACAAATCGCCGGAATTGTTTCGCGCTTTCGGCCAGTTCGTGGAGTCATTAGGCGGCCGGTTTTACACGGGCACGGATATGGGGACGACGCCGGACGATTTTGTGCACGCGCTGAAAGAGACGAATTGCATCGTCGGCGTTCCGGAAGCGTATGGCGGAAGCGGCGACTCATCCGTGCCGACCGCCGAGGGCGTTGTTTACGGCATTCAGGCGACGAACGATGTTGTGTTTGGCAGCAAGCATTTGCATGGCAAAACGTATGCGGTGCAAGGGCTCGGAAAAGTCGGAAAAAAAGTGGCGCTTCGTTTGCTTGAAGAAGGGGCGGATCTGTATGTGTGCGATTTGAACGAAGCGGCAGTCAAAGAGGTCGTGGCGTACGGCAAGCAAATCGGGGCGTCCGTCAAGCCGGTGAACGGAACGGATATTTATCGCGTCGAAGCCGATGTGTTCGTCCCGTGCGCATTTGGCGGCGTCATCAACGATGAAACGATCGCCGAGCTGCGAGTGAAAGCGGTCGTCGGTTCGGCGAACAATCAGCTGGCTGACAAACGCCACGCCCGTATGTTGAAAGAAAAGGGCATCATGTATGCCCCCGATTATATCGTCAACGCCGGCGGCCTCATTCAAGTGGCCGATGAACTGTACGGAGCGAACAAAGAGCGGGTGTTGGCGAAAACGAAAGCGATTTATGATACGCTGCTCGCCATTTATGCGCGGGCTGAATCGGAAGGAATAACGACGATCGAGGCAGCCGATCAATTTTGCGAAGAGCGGCTCGAGAAACGCAAACGCCGCAATCATTTTTTCACGCACCAAAAGCGGCCGAAGTGGGATATTCGACGTTAATGCCGAGTCTATCCATATGAAAAAATGTCTGAAAATACGTAATATAATACCTTATTTTTTAATTCAGAGAAAAATCCTTTTGGAAAGCAGCGATCAAAGAGGCGAGGAGGAATCATTCATGAAACAAGCGATCAAACGATTCGCGATACCGGTCGTTTTCGGAGTTTTGGCGCTCTCAGGCTGTGGGGGAGAAGAGAAGGCCGCGACGAACGGTGCGAAAGAAGATGGAAAGCAGAAAACGTTTACGATTGGCGTCACCCAAATCATTCAACATCCATCGTTAGATGCTGCCTTCAATGGATTTAAAAAGGCGCTCGAAGACGGGGGATTTAAAGAGGGGAAAAATGTTCGGTACAATATCCAAAATGCCCAAGGCGACATGAATAACAGCCAAACGATCGCCAATAACTTTGTATCGGATGGGGTTGACCTTATTTTTGCCAACTCGACTCCGAGCGCGCAAAGTGCGCTCAATGCGACGAAAGACATTCCCATTGTGTTTACATCCGTGACGGATCCGGTCGGCGCCGGTTTAGTTCCATCGATGGACAAGGCAGGGGAAAACATCACGGGAACAACGGACAGCCATCCCGATGCGATTCGCAAAACGATTCAATTCATCGATGAGCAAACGGATGCCAAAACCGTTGGGCTTATTTATAACGCGGGCGAACAAAACTCGTTGGCGCAAATTGAAAAAGTGAAGGAAGCGGCGAAACATACGGATTTGAAGTTGGTGGAAGCCTCCGTTTCGACCACAGCCGAGGTGAAACAGGCGGCAGAGTCGTTAGTTGGCAAGGCAGATGTGTTTTACATCGTGACGGACAACACCGTTGTATCTGCCATTGAATCGGTTGTCAGCGTTGCCAACGAGAAAAAAATCCCTGTTTTTACGGGAGAGCTCGATTCATTAAAACGAGGCTGTTTTGCGGCGTATGGGTTTGATTACTACGATATCGGCTATCAAGCGGGGCAAATGGCAGTCGCCATTTTAAAAGGAGAAGCCAAACCATCAGAGATCAAACCAGAATATCCGAAAAAATTAAAATTGGTGATCAATAAACAAGCAGCGGAAAAACAAGGAATCAAACTGAAGCCTGAATGGGATCAAATGGCGGAATACATCGAATGAAAGGATGAGTGCTGTTGCTGGCGTCCATCACGGGAGCAGTGGAATCGGGACTGATTTACGCCATTATGGCGCTGGGAGTGTATTTGTCGTTTCGTGTGTTGGATTTCCCTGATTTAACCGTGGACGGCAGCTTTGTGACAGGAGCTGCTGTGGCGGCGACGTTGATTGTCAACGGGATCAATCCGTTTATGGCGACGTGTCTAGCGCTTTTCGTTGGATTCGCTGCCGGGTGTATGACCGGGCTTCTTCATACAGCAGGGAAGGTCAATCCGCTTTTGTCGGGCATTTTAATGATGATTGCGCTTTATTCGATCAATCTTCGCATCATGGGGCGTTCGAATGTACCTCTTTTAAATCAAAAGACCGTCTTTACAACCATTCAAGAATGGGGGACGAAAATCGGACTTGACTCGGCCGCGGCGAAAACATGGGGAATTCTCCTGTCGATGACGTTGCTTGCTCTTTTGTTTAAATGGTTCACAGACTGGTTTTTACAGACGGAAATGGGGCTTGCGATTCGGGCGACGGGCGATAATCCGCGCATGATTCGCAGCCTGTCGGCGAACACCAATTTGCTCATTGTCTTCGGGTTGGGCCTTTCCAATGCCATGGTCGCGTTCTCGGGGGCGCTTGTTGCCCAGTACGGCGCGTTTGCCGATGTCGGGATGGGAATTGGCATGATCATTATCGGTCTGGCTTCTGTGATTATCGGCGAAGCGGTATTTGGAACGAAAACGATCGCGCGAGCCACACTTGCCGTGATCGGCGGTGCGATCATTTACCGCATTGTTGTGAGTCTCGCTTTGCGCGTCCAATTTCTCGAAACAGGGGATGTGAAGCTCATTACGGCATGCATTGTCATTTTGGCGCTCGTTGTTCCGCAAATGGTTCGTCAACAAAAAGAGAAAAAACGCAAAGAAGAAAAAAGACGGAATCGAGCGCAGGTGATGGCCGTTGCCGCAACGGGAAAGGGTGAGGCGGATGTTGCAGTTAAAAGGGATTTATAAAGTGTTTCACGAGGGAACGCCTGACGAAAAGATCGCGCTCCAAAACATTCATTTAACGCTTCGAAAAGGCGATTTTGTCACTGTGATCGGCAGCAACGGAGCAGGCAAATCGACCTTGATGAATATAATTTCAGGAGTATTGTTTCCTGATGAAGGAACGATTTGGATTGACGGTCAAGATGTCACCATGATGCCGGAATACGTCCGCTCCCGCTATATCGGAAGGGTGTTTCAAGATCCGATGGCCGGAACGGCGCCAAACATGACGATTGAGGAGAATTTGGCGATGGCGTATACACGCAATCAAAAGCGCACGCTCCGCCGCGGAGTGACGAAAAAACGGCGCGATGAGTTTCGCGAGTTGCTCTCCACCCTTCATCTCGGTTTAGAAAACCGTCTTCAGGCGAAAGTCGGCTTGCTCTCGGGCGGAGAGCGGCAGGCGTTGTCTTTGCTTATGGCGACGTTCACCGAACCTGCCATTTTGCTGCTCGATGAACATACAGCGGCTCTCGATCCAGCCAGAGCGGAGTTGATCACCAACTTAACAAAAGAGATTGTGGAGCGATATCGATTGACGACCTTGATGGTCACCCATCATATGCAGCAGGCCATCGATTTAGGAAACCGCCTCATCATGATGGATAAAGGGCAGATCATTTTCGAAGTGGATGAGAATGAAAAGAAACGCTTAACGGTAGAAAAGTTGCTCGCAGAATTCCAACGCATTCGCGGGGAACAGCTCGCAAGCGATCGTGCGGTACTAGGCTGATGGATCGGCCATTCGACACCATGGAGAGGAGGAATATGATATGGAACTCGATTTTCCGATGGTGCAAGTATTGAATGAAGAAGGAGCGATCGTGCAGCCTGAATATCGTGAACAAATCACGAAAGAATTGACGATGACGATGTACCGCCATCTGATTCGCACGAGAATGGTTGACCGAAAATGTGTCAGCCTGCAGCGGCAAGGGCGCATCGGGACGTATGTGCCGTACGAAGGGCAAGAGGCGTGTCAAGTCGGAAGCGCGCTTGCACTCAACGACGGTGATTGGATGTTTCCGACCTACCGCGATCATGGGGCGATGATGACGTTCGGCCGTTCCTTAACGCAAACGCTTTTATACTGGAAAGGGCGGACGGAAGGGTGTGTTCCACCTGAAGGGAAAAAAATCGTTCCGCCGAGCGTTCCGATTGCCACGCAACTCCCTCATGCAGCGGGGGCGGCGTGCGCCGAAAAATGGAAGGGGACGAAAAATGCGGTGATTGTGTACTTCGGTGATGGGGCGACATCAGAAGGAGATTTCCATGAGGGATTGAATTTCGCGAGCGTTTTCAACGCGCCTGTCGTCTTTTTCAACCAAAACAACCAATATGCAATTTCCGTTCCGATCACCCGTCAGATGAAGACAAAAACGATCGCGCAAAAAGCGTTGGCGTACGATATTCCCGGCCTTCGCATCGATGGAAATGACGTGTTTGCCGTGTATTTCAAAACAACTGAAGCGCTCGAGCGGGCGAGAAACGGAGGGGGGCCGACGTTAATCGAAGCGGTGACATGGCGTTATGGCGCCCATACGACGTCCGATGACCCGTCCAGATACCGCGACCAGGAGGAAAGCCAAAAACGGCGCGAAACAACCGATCCGATTAAGCGGGTCGAGCGGTTGATGCAGCGGGAAGGCTGGTGGGATGAAAAGTGGGCGAATCAAGTGCAAGAGGAAGTGAACGCCGAAATCGAGCAGGCGGTTGTGGAAATGGAGAGCTATCCAAAAGCGAATGTATCTGACATGTTTGACTTTGTGTTCGCCCAACCGACATGGACGATTGCGGAGCAGAAAGAAGCGTATCTTCAGTGGAAGCGGGGGATGGAAAGATGATCACCAAAGTAGGCGTCAAATCGCTCACCATCGTGCAAGCGGTCAATGATGCGCTTCGTACCATGCTAAAAGAGCGTGAAGATGTCATCCTGCTCGGGGAAGATATTGGAAAAAATGGCGGTGTGTTTCGCGCCACCGAAGGATTGCTGGAGGAATTTGGCGAGGAGAGGGTGATGGACACGCCGTTAAGCGAGGCAGGATTTACTGGTGCAGCGATTGGAATGGCGCTTGGTGGATTTCGTCCTGTCGTAGAAATTCAGTTTTTAGGTTTTATCTATCCAGCCTATGAACAAATCATGACCCATGCGGCACGCATGCGTGCGCGGACGAGAGGGCATTTTACCGTGCCCTTGGTCATTCGCGCCCCGTACGGCGCGGGCGTGCGGGCCCCGGAAATTCATTCGGACAGCACGGAAGCGCTGTTTACCCATATGCCAGGCATCAAAGTCGTCTGTCCCGCGTCGCCGTATGACGCCAAAGGGTTGCTCATCGCCGCGATTGAAGACCCGGACCCTGTTCTCTTCTTAGAACCGATGCGCAGTTATCGTGCGTTTCGCGAAGACGTTCCGGAAGGAAAATATACGATTGAAATTGGCAAAGGGAAAAAACTACGTGAAGGGGACGACGTGACCGTCATTGCATGGGGAGCCATGGTGCCGGTCGCCATAAAGGCGGCGGAAGAAGCGAAGAAAAAAGGGATTGATGCCGATGTCATCGACTTGCGTACGCTTTACCCGCTTGACAAGGACATCATCGCCGAGTCGGTGCAAAAGACAGGGAGAACCGTGATCGTTCAGGAAGCGCATGCGACGGGTGGATTGGCCAATGATATTCTCGCTGTCATCAACGATACTTCGTTTTTCTATCAAAAAGCGCCGGTCGAACGGGTGACGGGATTTGACGTTCCTGTGCCGTTTTTCGCTTATGAAGACGATTATTTGCCAACGCCAGCGCGCGTTTTGCATGCCATCGAAAAAGTGATGAATTTCTAGCGGCGCGAGAGGAAGACATGAAATTCCCTTTTTGTCCGCACCCAAGCAGCAACGAATGTTTGTTAGAAGCGGTAGAAGCATTGAGATCAGGAATCATTCATCTTTTGCCAATGAAACAGAAAGCAAGTTCGGAAAACACCGCCTCGCCGCATTGAAACGGTTTTTCGAGTGTGGAAGATGATTGTGCAAAACACGGATGAATCATAAACGAAGAGCCATGCCCTCTGGCTGGCTCTTTTTCTTTTAAAAGCTGTACGAACAGATGGCCGCGAATATCGTTTTTTCGTGCAACCATCTGTTCTCTGATGATTTTGTTTTGATCATCTCGCGCCGAGAAGCCCCCCCACTTGAAGTGGGCGGGGATGGCTTGGTTAACAGCTTGCTGTGAGGCGGGTGTTCTCAAGAATCTCCCACCTTTAAGCGTTTAGCGTAGGTGGGAGAGCGTTCAAGGCGTTATTACCGATGATTGGCCAGCTGTTCGCGATACTCTTTTCCTTTTTGCACGTATGTATCAATCGACAGCTGGATGAGCTCAAGGTCTTTGTCCGTCAGTTCACGCACCACTTTTCCAGGCGAGCCAATGACGAGTGAGCGGGGCGGAATCTTTTTGCCGGACGGAATCAACGTGTTGGCGCCGATGATGCATTCTTCACCGATTTCGGCCCCATCCAAAATCGTCGACCCCATGCCGATGATCGAGCGCCGGCGGATCGTGCAGCCGTGAAGGATCACATTATGCCCGACCGTCACTTCATCTTCAACAATGAGCGGCGACCCTTCGTACAAATGGCAGGTCGTATTGTCTTGAATGCTCGTTCGAGCGCCGATCGTAATCGGTCCTTCATCGCCGCGCAGCACGGCATTGAACCAAATGGTCGATTCCGGACCGACGGTGACGTCTCCGATCAAATAGGCTCCCGGGGCAATGAATGCGGTTTCATGAACATTCGGACGTTTTCCGTTATACGGGTATAGCATCCCCACATCCCCCTTCATTTTATGTGTCATGATCAGTATAACACATTTTGCACGGGGACGGGCACGATATCTTTTTCCTTAAAAGAAGCGTCGATTCATGTACCAATTGCGGTGAACACAAAGATGCAGATGAGATGGAAAAGAGGAAATGGTGCTGTTGGGGAAACGACGATTCCCTGCCATTGATTATACATGTCAACGAAAAGCGGAAAAAGGTTTTTTCCGATAACGAAGAAAACGGAAAGGGAGAAATATTTTTTGGAATTTTTATTTAAATAATATTATTTTTCTTAATATTATTGTTTTATTTACCTTACTATAAATCATACAAAATTTTTTTGACAATATAAACATAATGAATTATTATATTAAAAGAATTTAAAGGAGGTAGGTAGTGGTTATGTCACCCATTGACAAGCAACAAATCGCTGCCAGCGTTCCCCAGCGCGGCTTTTTCGGCCATCCGAAAGGGCTGTTTACGCTCTTTTTCACCGAGTTTTGGGAGCGTTTTTCGTACTACGGCATGCGCGCCATTTTAGTGTACTACATGTATTACGAAGTATCGAAAGGCGGGCTCGGGCTTGATGAGCATCTGGCGCTTGCGATTATGTCGATTTATGGGGCGCTTGTGTACATGTCCGGAATCATTGGCGGCTGGCTTGCTGACCGGGTGTTTGGCACGTCGCGCGCGGTCTTTTACGGCGGCCTTCTCATTATGGCTGGTCATATCGCCCTGGCGATTCCGGGCGGGGTGACGGCGCTGTTTGTGTCGATGGCGCTCATCGTCTTGGGAACCGGGTTGTTGAAACCGAACGTTTCGAGCATTGTCGGCGATATGTACAAGCCTGGCGATGACCGCCGCGACGCCGGATTTAGCATTTTTTACATGGGGATTAACCTTGGCGCCTTTTTGGCTCCGCTTGTTGTTGGAACTGCCGGGATGAAGTACAACTTCCACCTTGGCTTCGGACTTGCGGCCGTCGGGATGTTTCTCGGATTGATTGTCTTCATCGCGACAAGAAAGAAAAACCTCGGGTTGGCCGGGACGTATGTGCCGAATCCATTGACGCCAGCGGAAAAGAAAAAAGCGGCTTCCATCATGGCCGTAGGGGCGGTCGTGATTGCCGTGCTGCTAGCCATCTTGATTCCGAACGGTTGGTTCACTGTGGAAACGTTTATTTCCCTTGTCGGCATCTTAGGAATCATCATCCCGATCATCTATTTTGTCGTCATGTACCGCAGCCCGAAAACGACGGCGGAGGAGCGGTCGCGCGTGATCGCTTACATTCCGTTGTTCGTCGCTTCAGCGATGTTTTGGGCGATTCAAGAACAAGGATCGACAATTTTGGCGAACTATGCGGACAAGCGGACGCAGTTGGATGTAGCAGGCATCCACTTGTCGCCTGCATGGTTCCAGTCGCTGAACCCGTTATTTATTATCATTTTGGCTCCGGTGTTCGCATGGATGTGGGTGAAGCTCGGTAAACGGCAGCCGACGATCCCGCAAAAATTCGCGCTCGGCTTGTTGTTTGCCGGCCTGTCGTTCATCGTCATTCTCGTGCCGGGCCATTTAAGCGGCGGAGGGCTCGTCCATCCGATCTGGCTTGTGTTAAGCTATTTCATCGTCGTGCTTGGTGAACTTTGCCTGTCGCCGGTCGGCCTGTCGGCGACGACGAAACTTGCGCCTGCGGCCTTCTCAGCGCAAACGATGAGCCTTTGGTTTTTATCGAACGCCGCCGCGCAAGCGATCAACGCCCAGCTCGTCCGCTTCTATACGCCGGAAAACGAAACGGCCTATTTCGGCACGATCGGCGGTGCGGCGGTTGTGTTAAGCGTCATCTTGTTTTTGCTCGCCCCGAGCATTCAGCGGCTCATGAAGGGCGTTCGTTAATATCACGCTGATGTTTGTATCAACAGGGAAAACAGATGATCCAAAAGATTACAAATCTGTGACAGGATGCTCTGCGTTGGCAGAGCTTCTTTTTTTATTCAAAAAATATTTACATAAATCAAAAAATAAGTTCAGATGGTGTTTACAAAAATGGATTACGATGGAATAGAAAAAGAGGAAAGGGGAGAAAAGCGGATGGCGTTTCTTGAGCTGGTTGAGGTGACGAAATCGTATGGAGGCAAAAAGAGCGCGGTCGAGAATGTGAATGTCGCGATTGAATCAGGGGAGTTTTTTGTTCTTGTCGGCCCATCGGGATGCGGCAAAAGCACGATTTTGCGGCTGATCGCTGGCCTTGAGCCGCTGACATCAGGATATGTATTGATCGATGGACAAGTGGCGAATGATTGGCCCCCTCACGCCCGCCGGTTATCGATGGTCTTTCAAAATTATGCGCTATATCCCCATTTGACGGTGGAGCAAAATATGCGGATTGTCTTGCAGGCGCAAAAGGTGCCGAAAGAAGAACAAGTGAAACGTTGCATGGAAGCGGCGGAATTGCTTGGATTGACCGATGTGCTGCATAGGAAGCCGCGGGAATTGTCAGGGGGGCAGCGTCAACGCGTTGCCTTAGGGCGAGCGATTGTCGCGCAGACTCCGCTTTGTTTGATGGATGAACCGCTCTCCAATTTAGATGCCAAGCTGCGTGCGAAAATGAGGAGCGAGCTTCGACGTTTGCAACGTCAGCTCGGCATGACTGTGATTTATGTCACGCACGATCAGACGGAAGCGATGACCATGGCTGACCGGATGATGATTTTGCATGACGGCCGTCCGCAACAAATCGGCAGTCCGCTTGATGTATACAATAGCCCAGATAACACGTTTGTCGCTTCATTTATCGGAACACCGCCGATGAATTTGGCGGAAGCGCATGTGTTGGACCATTCCCTCTTATTGCAAAACGAGCGGCCCATCCGTCTTCTGCGTCGTTCTTTGCCGAAGGCTGAACGGGTGATCGTCGGACTGCGGCCGGAACATATTGAGCCGGCGGAATCAGGAGAAGAATCTATGGCCGTCAAAGTCAGCCATGTCGAGTGGCTCGGCAATGAAACGTTAGTGACGTTTGAGTTGGCAAAAAATCTTTATTGGACAGCACGATGGAATGGACAATGGCGCATCCGTTTGGGAGAAGTGGTGCCATTGACGTTTGATGAGCAGGATTTCCTGTTTTTCGATGCGTCTGGAAAGCGAATTGGAGCCCCGTCCATCAAGCGGGAGGAGGTGTGGGTTCACCAATGAATGAGCGTGTTTCAACGGTTCCCTCCCCAGCGCCATGGTCGGTCCGGACGAAGCGGGAGGCGCGGCAGGCCGCAATAAAATCGTGGTTGGAAGGGATGGTGTATCTTTGTCCTTCGCTCCTACTGTTTGGCGTGTTTCTCTTTTACCCGTTGGGGAGAACGATGTATTTAAGCGTGTTTCACACCGATTATCAAGGGCACCCGACGGAATTTGTCGGTTTGGCGCATTTTGTTGCTCTTCTTCAAGATGCATCGTTTTGGCATAGTTTGAAGGCGACGGTTCTATTTGCGGCGCTCACTGTCCCGACGACGGTCGCCGTTTCGTTCGGTTTAGCGTTGCTCGCTCATGAAACACGGAAAGGAATCGGGATCTTTCGGACGATTTTTGCCTCTACGATGGGGATGAGCGTGGGAGTCGCTTCGGTGATTTGGATGTTTATGTACAATCCGGCGATCGGGATCATCAATCGTTTGGTGTCCGCGATCGGCGGGACTCCTGTTTCATGGCTTCTTGACCAGGACACGGCATTGTATGCGGTGGCGGCGGCGACGATCTGGATGAATATCGGACTGACCTTTTTATTGTTGCTGGCCGGTCTGCAAAACATCGATCCATCCTTGTACGAAAGCGCCCGCATCGCTGGAATGAGCTATTGGCGCCAGCTGTGGACAGTGACTGTGCCATTGTTGTCGCCGACGTTATTTTTTGTCACGACGGTCTCGCTTATTCAAGCGCTGCAAACGTTTGGACAAATTGACTTTTTAACGAAAGGCGGGCCAGTGGAGGCTACGAATGTGTTCGTTTACGCGATTTACCGGGAAGCGTTCGTCAACTATCAGTTTGGTTCCGCGAGCGCGCAAGCCATTATCCTTTTTCTCATCATCGCCCTCGTCACGTTTTTGCAGTTTCGGTTTGCCGAGAGGAAGGTGCATTACCAATGAGAACGGCGCGGGCAACGGCTCACTATGTGTTGTTATGCCTATGCTCGGTTGTCATCTTGTTTCCAGTGGCTTATGCTCTTTTGATGAGTTTGATGGATGGAGCCGCTATTTTGTCAGGACGCCTATGGCCTGAGAAGGGGACATTGGTCAATTATGAGGCCGCGTTTCAACAGGCTCCGCTTGGGAGATATTTATGGAACAGCTTTTTTGTGGCTTTCATGATTACAGTGGGGCGCCTCATCGTGTCAAGTCTCGCCGCTTTCGCTTTTGTGTTTCTCCGCTTTCCGGGTCGGGATCGGTGGTTTTACGTGTGCATTGCCACGATGCTCGTTCCGTGGGAAGCGACTGTGATCCCAAATTTTTTGACCATCCAAGCGCTTGGCTGGACAAACCATTACGCAGGACTCATCGTGCCGTTTTGGGCGATGGCATTTGGCATCTTTTTATTGCGGCAGCAGTTTAAGCAAATTCCGCACGAGCTGTATGAGGCGTCGCAGTTGTCCGGCATCGGGAACTTCCGCTTTTTTTACCGCGTCGTACTGCCGCTTTCAAAAACAAGTTTGGTAACGCTGGCTGTTTACAGCTTTTTGGATGCTTGGAATATGTATTTATGGCCGCTGCTCGTTACAAACGACGATCGCGTCCGCACCGTGCAGATCGGGCTCAAGCAGCTGCAGACGCAAGAGATCGCCAGCAGCTGGGGCGTCGTTATGGCAGCGGCGGTTATCGCGATGATTCCGACTTTGTTGCTGTTGTTTGCCGGACAGAAGCAATTGCGCAAAGGGCTTATGCAAGGAGCGATTCAATAGTGGGGAGGAGAAACAAAATGAGAAAGGTTTTGGCCAGTTTCTTAGCCTTAATGTTTATTGGATTTGCCACGGGATGCTCGAGTGAAGATGCGGGCGAAGCGGCGGAAGGCAAAACAGAAGTGGTGTTTTGGCATTCGATGAGCGGGGATTTAGAGCCGGTCCTAAATGACATTGTCGCTGATTTTAATCAAACCCACCCAGAGATTGAGGTGAAGCCAGTGTTTCAAGGCACCTATGAAGAGGCGTTGACGAAATGGAATGCAGTAGCCGGGACAAAAGATGCACCGACGATCATGCAGACGTTTGAAGTCGGAACAAAGCATATGATCGACAGTGGAAAGGTTGTACCAGTGCAGACATGGATTGATAAAGACAAGTATGATGTTTCACAATGGGAGAAAAATATTGTCAATTATTATACAGTCAACGGGCGAATTTACTCAATGCCGTTCAACTCATCCACCCCTGTGCTCATTTATAACAAAGATGCATTTCGCGAAGCCGGGCTTGATCCGGAAAAACCGCCTCTCACCTATAGCGAGTTGAAGGAAGCGGCGAAAAAGCTGACAAAGAAAAAAGGAAAGGAAACCGAACGGTACGGATTCTCGATTTTGAACTACGGCTGGTTTTTTGAAGAAATGGTGGCCGTACAAGGCGGACTGTATGTGAACAACAACAATGGACGGAGCAGTGATGCGACAAAAGCGGTATTCAATGGAGATGAGGGGAAACGTGTATTTGAGCTGATCCGCGACATGTACCGAGACGGCACGTTTTACAACGTCGGTCAAAATTGGGACGATATGCGCGCTGCCTTCCAAGCGGGAAAAATCGCCATGTATTTGGATTCATCCGCTGGCGTAAAAACGTTGATCGATAACTCGCCATTTGAGGTCGGCGTTTCGTATTTGCCTGTTCCGGATGGCGTGGAACGTCAAGGCGTCGTGATCGGTGGGGCTTCGCTTTGGATGATGAAAGGAAGCAGCGAAGAGGAACAAAAAGCGGCGTGGGAGTTCATGAAATACTTGACAACTGCTCCCGTCCAAGCCAAGTGGCATGTGCGCACAGGCTATTTCGCCATCAACCCAGCTGCGTACGATGAGCCGCTCGTCAAAGAGGAGTGGGCGAAATACCCGCAATTAAAAGTGACAGTGGACCAGCTGCATGAAACAAAATCAACCCCTGCCACTCAAGGGGCGCTCATCACCGTCTTCCCTGAATCTCGGCAACATGTCGTGAAAGCGATGGAACGGTTGTACGAAGGAATCGACCCGCAAGACGCGCTCGATCAGGCGGCGGAAGAGACAAATCGGGTGTTGCAGGAGGCCGGAAACTGACCCGACCAACCGGACAAGCGTCCAAGTGGAGTTGCCGGATGGGCAAATCCAATGATCGTTCGGGAAACCGATCTCCTTAATCAGTGAAGGGTTCTGCAAGGACCAGGCATGGACAAGGGCATTTACGTGTAATGTCATACGGAACGATTAGCGATGGCAAAAAAGATTGCCATCGCTAATCGTGTTGATCGGAAAGTTATTCTAAAAAATCAAATAAATAATTTTTCCAAACTGTAGGGTGCGAAATGTAAGTTGTATCGATTTTATTTTCTTAAATATTGCTTTTTTATTGAGTATGTTATAATCCAAAAAACACAAGGGGTATACACAAATAAAAATACATTATAGGCTATTTCAGGCTCCCCTATATAATTATTTTATCTACTCCAAAATTGATCACCCAATATATTATTACGATAATAAAATAGGCTATAGCATGCAGGAGAAATGATATAGGAGGATTCATTTGATTTATTCTTTGTAATACGTAGTCTATCAATAAGGAGATTGGTATACCGAACAAAATAACTAGCGGAAGTACACATATTATAGAGTAGAGTAAGGACTTGACAAGAACTTCTAATAGTCCCTCTAAAATATTTAATTCCTTTGATACAGTGACACCTTTGGATTCAATTAGATAATATAAAAAACCTGAATTAATTGAAGTTATATAAGTTGCAATAAAGATTTTCCGATTGTTCGATTCTGTTTTCCTTCATAACAAGTCATTTTGATAGAATGCAGCGGGCGCTCTACTGGATGTAAAACAAAGTTTCAACTTATATAGTATCCCTGATATCAATTTTATCTTTATATCCCTAAACAATGAAATCCTCCCTCTAGAAATGTTTCCTTGATGAAAAGTCGTTAACGTCGTCTTCTTTTATCGTATCAACAGTTTGCGACTATTGTAAAGATGTTTTGTCACGGATTTAGGGAAGATATTGAAGATATTAAAGCGCCAAAATCATAGAGTTTTCTTCGTGATACACCGGTGGCTATGTCGTTGACAATGGTGCTGTTATTTTTTGTCGTTGCTCCGTTTGCCGGAAAATCGTTTATCGAGAAGGAGTTAAGCGGCGGTGTCAATTTTCTTGTCTTCTCTCTTATGCAAGGAATCACGTTTGCTGCAGGAGTCTATGTCGTACTAGCAGGCGCACTGGTCACAGGTGCGCCGCCCATTGGGGTACATCGTAACCCGATGGGACGGGGTGATGACACACCCCTGAACTTGGGCGTTGTCCGAACCAGAAATGGATGAGGACGTGAGCGACCCAAGAATCCCACGCCTTTAAGCGTGTGGAGTGTCAATCCGCTTTCTTCAGCAAATACATCTCCTCCTCCACTTTCGCGATGCGGCTAAGTTGATAATCAAGCCGCTGATGAATGAGGGAGATGTCTTCTTTTGTCGCCATTTGCTCGCGAAGGCGGGAAAGATCGTCTTTTGTGGCCATCTGCTCGCGAATGCCGGCCATTTCTCCGCGGAGGCTGGCGATTTCATGGCGCATGCCGTCTTGGATGCTGCGCTGCTCGAGTTGATTGTCGCGGATCGCTTTGATCATGTCCGTGTTTTCTTTCATCTGCTCTTTCAGCCAGCGCAGCTCTTCTTCCTGCTTGTCCATCCGCTGCTCTAGCTTGTCCATCCGCTGTTCTAGCTTGTCCATCCGTTGTTCAAGTTGACCCAATTTTTGCTTCACCGTTTGCATGTCTTGCTTCAGGACGGACATGTCATCGACAAGTCCTTGAACAAGTGTGGTTAACTGCCGCAACAGCTCTTCCATGAAGAAACCTCCTTATCGAGATGGGATTCACTCGGGGCGTTTCAACCATGAAACGTGAGGAGTCCAGGATGTGGAAATAGGAGAGGAAACGCCTGCAAGCTCATTATATCATGGCTTGGCTAGGCCATCACTCCTAAATTGAGGGAAAGAAAAGGGATAAATAGGGGGTGTGTTGAATACGTCATTAGCAGAAGTTGTGGTAGTTTGAAGAAAATAGATTGATAGGAGAGGGAACATGAACGCATGGATCAAGGGGAGAAATGCGGCGCTTATGTGTATGTGTATGGCGTCCATCTTTTTATTTTCCTGCAGCAATGCGGCTGATCGCGGCGTCGAGGAAGTGCTGGCGGCGCCAAACGAACTGGCGGGGCAAACAATCGAGCATCCACCGCTGCCGAGTCCGATCGATAAGATGGTGATAGCGTCAGCCTCTGCCAAACAAGCGGCGCCGAACCCGAACGAAGTGCGCATCACCATCAGCGCGGCGGGCGATGTGACGCTCGGGCGCGATGAAAATTATGGCTATGCGTATTCGTTTGATGAAGAAGCGAAGAAGCACGGCTTGCGCTATTTTACGAAATACATTGAGCCGATCTTCAAAAAGGACGATTTTACGACCGTCAATTTGGAAACGACGCTGACGACCTCGACGCGGAAGGCAAGCAAGAAATTTCGTTTTCGCGGCCACCCGAGTTATGCGAAAATCTTAACTTATGGCGGCATTGATGCTGTGAATCTGGCCAATAATCATACATACGATTACTTGCAACGAGGATACAATGACACGATTGCCAGTTTAAAAAAGGAAAACATCGGTTATTTCGGCCGCACGCTCCGGCTGTTGAAAACGGTCAAAGGCATTCAAGTTGGAGCGCTTGGCTACGAAGGCTGGAGCAACACCAGCACGTTGCGCAAGCAAATCGCCAACGATATTCGCACGCTTCGGAAACAAGGAGCCGACATCATTCTAGTCCATTTCCATTGGGGAGTGGAACGAAGCTATGTGCCAAACAGCACGCAAAAGGCGCTCGGGCGCTTTGCGATTGACAGCGGCGCCGATTTGGTCGTCGGCCATCATCCGCATGTCATTCAAGGGATTGAGGAGTATAAAGGAAAGTTCATCGTCTACAGCCTCGGCAATTTTATGTTCGGCGGAAACAAAAATCCGAGCGACAAAGATACGTTTGTCTTCCAGCAAGTGTTCTCTTTTCAAAACGGGAAGCGGACGGCCAAAAAAGAAATCCGCGTCATCCCATTTCGCATTTCATCGGTGACGACAAGAAACAATTATCAGCCGATGCCGTTAGCGGGAGGGGAAGCAGCCCGAGTGAAACGGAAAATTGTCTCGCTGTCGGCGAAAATCAAAAAGCCGACTTGGACCGCGTACGAAGTGAAGTAAAAAAGGATGGCCCTTGTTTCGGCCATCCTTTCGCTTTTTGCAAGGTTAAGAGCGATCATTGATTAAGTTGGCGACGAGCACGTACCGCTGCGGAGCAGGGCCGACGTAGCGGAACGGATAGCACGTGGAAACGGTGAGTGTCGCTTTCGGCTTTGGAACGATGACCGTCCGGTCGTCGGCGTCGACGATGCGCACTTTGCGCACTTTATAGGTGAATGTGCCGGCGGACGTACGGACGATCAAGAGATCGCCTTGGCCGACTTCGCCAAGACGGCGGAAGACCGTGTCGCGATGGCCAGAAAGCACGCAGTTGTCCGCCTCTCCTGGCAGGACACTGCCGGCGTAATGGCCGACCCCTTTTTCCAACTCGTCTTCATCTGTACCGTGGTAAATCGCTAGGCTCATGTTGAGCTTCGGGATGATGAGTTCGCCGATTTGTTCGCCGATTTTGGGCTGTTTTGGGTAGAGTGAACTTTGGATTTGCATCGGCGCATCGCCTGTTTGTCTCTCTATTTCAACAGACAGCGGTTTGACCGCCTCGAGGCCGTTTTTCCACTTCAAGCCGCTAACGGCGGCTACGGCGATTCCAGCTGCGATCAAGCTTGCTCCAAAAAAGCGCACGAGCCGTTTCCGGTTCATTTATTTCGTCTCAACTCCTTGGCGGAAGCGGACAAGGAATGCGCCGGCACCGATTAAGGTCAAACCAAAAAGCATATAAGCGGCATACGGGGATGCCGTCTTCGGCAGTTTCGCTCCGGCTTCGGTCCGCTTCAGCGGTTTCGGCGGCGCCGGTTTCACCACTTTTTCGATTTTCGCTGCCTGGCCGCTCTGTTGCAAGTCTTCGCCGATTTCATCGAATATGTCGGAGGCAAACATCTCTTCGGTCACGACAAAATCAGCCAGCAGCTCGCCTTCGGTGCTGTAAATTTCAACAAGCAAATCGTAGCCGTTCGCTGATTCCATTGTCAGCAGCGTCGACAGGCTGAGCGGCTTTTTCTCGCCACCTTTTGTCAAATAAAACTTCGCTTCCAGCTGAAATGTGGAAAGCAGGTCGGTCCATACATTGGCGATCTCAGCGATTTGCGTTGGCGATAGCTCCGTAACGCTTGTAAAATCGTACGCACCGATCGCCTCAAGCCGTTGGCCGATTTCTTCCATTTTCTCGGCGAATTGCGGATCTTCCATATTAAGCGATTCAAAATGGTTATAGAGCTTTTCCAACTCTGCGTCCGTCAAACCAAGCTCGTCTAAATCCGGAAGCAAGTAGTCGATGACGGCCTCCGACAGTTCCTCGACCGTCGCATAATTGTCAAGCGAATCGCCGTTTTTAGACAGCAGTTTTTCCAATTGCGTTTTCGTCATGCCAATTTCTTGTAAAAATTTGTTTAATGTTTCTTCGGTCAACGGCGTCAAATTTCGATAATAATCGACGATATCTTTCAGCTCGCCGATCGAGTGGTAATCGGCCAACGATTCGCCGTGCCGATCAAGAAGGGCGATGAGCTCTTCCTTTGTCATTCCGCGTTCGTTTAGAAAGGCGGCCAGCGTTTCATCCGTGATTGGAACGGAGTAATCTTTAAACAGTTCGATATATTCTTCCAGATCATTGTAAAATAAAAACACATCAGTAATGGCCTGTGACTCTTCCATTTCTCCATTGTCGATGAGCATTTGTCGAAGCTGTTGTTCGGTCAATCCGTGTTTGGCGAGCAACTGAGCTAAATTTTCTTCCGTGAGCGGCTCGCCGAACTCACGGCGCATTTCGTCCACGCTGTCAAACTCATCGAGCGAATAGCCTTCATAGTCCAAATAATTTTCCAGCTCTTCGACTGTGATCCCTGCTTCATTTAAATACTGCTCTAAAGCTGGATCGTTGCGTTCAATGGCGAACGCTGAAGCTGGCCATATAGTGGTGATGGATGCGGCCAAAGCAAAAGGAACGATGTTTTTCATGTCGTGACCTCCGTTTGTTTGTATATACGAATTCAGTATATAGGGACATGAAAAGGTTGAAAATAGTGAAATATATGGAATTTTTTATATAGAAAGAACTTCCCGTTGGCATCGAATGTTTTCCATGTATGACTTTTTCAGAGGAAACGTATGCTAACCGTTGAACGGGAGCTGTCGAGCAAAAGGAGGTGGAGGTACAATGGATCGCTTATTCCGTCTGTTCCGCGTTCAGCGCGGCCGCGGGTTCTGGAATCCATGGTTGGGGGTTGTTAGACGGCGAAGAAACCATAACGCCATTTGGACGCTCGTCAGCGTAAGCTTAGGAGCGGTGGCAGCCGCGATGTTGGGGGCGAGACAAGGGAGACGCATGGCGCCGATGACGCAAGGACCGATGCGAAACGTGATTCGCGGCCTCAACCGCTGGATGAGCCGGCGGATGGGAACGATGCAGCCTGCTGCGGCGGAGTTTGCCGAAGAAATGACTCCAGAGCGTCCGGGCAATCAGCAGGACAAATAACGGTTTTTTGCGTGTCCCACAAGCCGGCGGTATTGCGCTCGCCGGCTTTTTCTATGTCGCCTGGTTTGATGGTTCGTGCATATGGGCGACACGAACGCTGCAGTGAATGGACAAAATCATGGTGAAAAGGGGATTCAATAGTGCCAGCAGATGACGGAAAGAAACGGGTTGTGATGTTGGTGAACCGATTCATTGATGTATCCTGCTTCGGAGATCAATATAAAAGAATGGGTGTTATCACTTCTTGAAAGTGGAAACGACGGAATGAAACGTGGCGAGTTGGCGTAAGGGAGTGTACGGCAAAAACAAATGTGGGGAAACGAGTCAGACAGTGGAGCAACGTTGCTCTACTGTTTCAAGGCTTTTGAGGAAACCCGATGGGATGTAACGCGTCCCGTCGTTTTTTCTTGATCAAGACGACCGTTTCTGTTCCATATAATTCAAAAGCCATGAGCCACCTCGGGTCGAATGAAAGGGTACAATAAAGATTATAAATTTTCATTTTTTTCAGTCTAATGATTGACAACACGTTTGAATTTCCGTATTATTATGTTAAACTGACGATATTAAATAAAACATAATAATAAGAGGTGTCTAGCCGATGCCGGTACGCGGGGAGGTGCGCTGCGCGTTTTGCGGCTCAACGAACGTAGCGCCGCTATCGATATTTGGGACCGCTCAGCTCGTTTCGCAATACTATTGCCATCAATGCAAAAGCGTGTTTGAGCGGGTGAGATGGAGAGACGATGCCAAGGAGGAAGGGGAAGCCACTGATGAGGATCAAGCAACATTATCCACTGTTTATTAACGGCCAGTATGTCGAGAGCAGCAACGGAGAAGTGTTTGAAACGGTCAATCCGGCGACAGAAGAAGTGATTGCGACCGTCGCCAAAGCGACGAAAGAAGATGTAGACCATGCCGTCGAGGCGGCGCGCACGGCGTTTGAATCGGGGAAATGGCCCAAAATGACGGGGGCGAAGCGGGCGCGCCTGTTGAATCAAATTGCCAACTTGATGAGAGAGCGATTCGATGACTTGGTGTATGCGGAAGTGCTAAACAGCGGTAAAACGGTTGATGCGGCCAAAGGACAAATTATGCAAGCGATTGAGGATTTTGAATTTTATGCGGCCGCGGCAATTACGTTACAAGGCGATGTCAACCAAGTGCCAAATGGCTTTTTCAACTACACGGTCAAAGAGCCAGTCGGTGTATGCGGTCAAATCATCCCGTGGAACTATCCGTTGATGATGGCGGCTTGGAAGCTCGCCCCAGCATTGGCGGCCGGATGCACGGTCGTGTTAAAGCCGGCAAGCTATACGCCGATCACCGCTTATATGTTGGCGGAAATTTGCCAAGAGGCCGGGGTTCCGGACGGCGTCGTCAATGTCATTGCTGGAAGCGGTTCCGAAATCGGCCCGTATATGACCGAACATCCTGGAATTGACAAAGTCGCCTTCACCGGGGAGACGGAAACGGGCAAGGATATTATGCGGCGCGCTTCGGAGACGTTGAAGCGGGTGACGCTGGAGCTTGGCGGGAAATCACCGAACATCGTGTTTGATGATTGCGATATCGAAGCGGCGGTCAACGGCTCGCTTTACGGCATTTTTTACAACACGGGGCAGTCGTGCGAAGCGCGTTCGCGGCTGTTTGTGCATGAAACCATTTACGATGAGTTTATGGAGAAATTGATTGAAAAAGCGTCCCGCATCCGCGTCGGCAACCCGTTTGAAAGAGGGGTGCATATGGGCGCGGTCATTTCGCGAAGCCATCAGCAAGTGATCGACAGCTATGTGAAGCTGGCGGTTGAGGAAGGCGGCGAAATTTTATACGGCGGGAAAATCCCGGAAGGTGAGGAGTTTGCAAAAGGCTATTGGTACATGCCGACAATTATCGGCAATGTAAGAAACGACATGCGGGTGGCGCAGGAAGAAATTTTCGGTCCAGTCGTCGTTGTCATGAAGTTCCGTGACGAGGAAGAGGCCATTAAGCTGGCGAACGATACGATTTTCGGGTTAGGATCAGCCGTTTGGACGAAAGAACACGGAAGAGCCCATCGCGTCGCCGCGCGCATCCGCGCTGGGATTGTCATGGTCAACTCCCCGATTTCCGCATTTCCAGGCACGCCGTTTGGGGGGTACAAGCAGTCGGGGTTTGGCCGCGAGCTGGCGCTTGAGACGTTGAACTTATACACTGAGACAAAAAGCGTCGTCTCTTATATCGGCACTAAACCGTTGAACCTATTTGGCATTTGATCACGCCGCCAGAGGCGTTGGACATTGGGCTGGTGAACCGGTTGTTTCTGCAGGCGGGAACGAGAGAGCGGACGCGGGAGTATGCACGCAAGCTCGCGAGTAAGCACGACGTATGCGGTCTCCAAACATCAACCTGGCGATCATGAACAGGAAAGAAATGCCGCTGAATGTGGCGATTCGCTACGAACAGGAGGCGCGAAACTTGCTGTTCCGCTCCGAAGACGCGAAAGAAGGGATGAGCGCCTTTTTGGAAAAACGCCAACCGAATTGGAAAGGAGTTCAATGATTCAGAGTGCATATCGGCCGTTTCGGCCGATATGTTTTTATGAAAACATAAATTTAGCGCTTGAAAGGGAAGGTGATTTCGTACCATAATAAAAGAAAAATTCAAAAAAAGACAAGGTGTGAACAGCAGTGAAGCCGAGAGCGCTCATGTTTACGTTATTTGGGGAATATATTCAACATTATGGGAACGAAGTATGGATCGGAAGCTTGATCCAAATGATGTCCCACTTCGGCATTTCCGAGTCGTCCATCCGCGGAGCGGCGCTAAGGATGGTGCAACAGGGATTTTTTGAAGTGCGGAAAATCGGCAACAACAGCTATTATTCGTTGACGCCGAAAGGGAAACGGACGATGATGGACGGGTTCAACCGCGTCTATTCGCAACGGAACTACAAATGGGACGGTCAATGGCGCGTGTTGACGTACTCCGTTCCCGAGCAAAAACGGGAGCTGCGCAACCAAATTCGCAAAGAATTGAGCTTGATGGGGTTTGGTCTCATTTCCCACGGGACGTGGGCGAGCCCGAATCCGATCGAGCCGCAAGTGATGGAATGGGTTAAAGACTATCATTTGGAGCCGTACGTCATTTTGTTTACGGCGAGCTCCATCGTGTCGCACAGCAATGAGCAAATCATCGAGCGCGGCTGGGATTTCCCGTACATCGCCAAGGAGTATGACCGGTTTATTGAAACGTACGAACGAAAGTACGAAGAGTTCCAACATCGGGCTTGGAACAATGAACTGACCGACCGCGAATGCTTCATTGAACGGACGAAGCTCGTGCATGAGTATCGGAGCTTTTTCTTTATCGATCCAGGATTCCCGAACGACTTGTTGCCTGATGATTGGAGCGGAACGAGAGCGCGGGAGCTGTTTTTCAATGTCCACCAGTTGCTCGCCATTCCGGCCATCCGTTATTTTGAAACATTGTTTGAGGCCGCACCGGATCGTGAGGTGACATTTAACCGCGATAAGGCGATTAATCCATTTATGGAAATGATTTAGGCGTCCAAAAAATAGGTTTTCGGATGTCGGCGCTTAGCATGTCCACTTAAGGGAGCGCGTGAACGGGGAAGAAAAAGATCAGGGGGAGGGGAAAAGGATGGCGCAGATTGAAATAGAAATGGTGGGAGATGGAATTTACCGTGTTCCGATCCCGGTTCCGTTTCCGATGAAGTATGTCTATTGTTACGTAGGTCGGGAAACGGATGGATGGAGCATCGTCGACGTCGGCTTTCGCTATCCTGAGGCGATTCGCGCCTGGGAAGCAGTGTTTCGGCAACTTGGAATCAAACCGCGGCACGTTCGCGCCATTTACATCACTCACTTTCATCCGGACCATTTTGGCTTGGCCGGGTGGATGCAGCAGCAGACGGAGGCGCCTGTCTGGATCAGCGAGCCGGATTATGCGATGGCGGAACGAGTGTGGGGGGAAGAGAGCGTCCAGGCGTGCGAAGTGGGTGCCATGTTTCGCCGTCATGGCGTGCCGGATGAGTTGGTAACGGACATTGAGGAGAGCATGTGGAAGCTGTCGTTGCGCGTCAGCCCGTTTCCGGTGCTAACCGTTTTGGATCGTTCGGAAATTGTGCTGGGGCAGCGGCGATGGGCGGTCATCCCGGTCCCGGGGCACAGCGATGGATTGATCAGCTTTTATCAGCCGGAATCGCGCCAGTTGCTTGCATCGGACCATGTGCTTGACCGCATCACTCCGAACATTAGTGTATGGCCGGGCGCCCATCCGAACCCGCTCGAGCAATATTTTGCCTCGCTTCGCAAAGTGGAGGAACTGGAGGTGGATGTGGCTCTGCCTGCCCATGGCGCGGTTATTCGCCAATTTCGCGAGCGGATCGGTGATCTTTTCCGCCACCACGAACAACGGTTGCAAAAAATGAAAGCGCTAGCAGGAACGGGGCGCACCGCCTATGAAGTCGCCCATTGTGTGTTCGGCCATAAGCCATTGACGGCGCACCAATGGCGGTTTGCGGTGGCCGAGACGCTGGCGCATTTGGAATATTTGGTGTCTGTCGGCGAATTGCAAAAAGAGGAGCATCGACATGCAATCATTTATCGACAATGACCGATGTCCAGCTGTTAGACAGCTGGCTTTTTTGTGCCTTGTTGTGCGATTGGTGATTCTATGAAAAATGCACGGACGGAAAACAAATGTTTCATACTATGAAAAATGATCGACTGGAACAAACCAACAGAACGGACAGGCGATCAACGAAAATAAAAGGGGCTTCCGACTGAAAATAATTTTCGGATTTTTCTTATTTTTATGTTGACAATAATCTTTACGTTGTATTAACATTATGTATAGAATACGATAGTTTAAAAAACGTAATAAGGAAGGTGGGAATATGGACCAAGCGACGCTGCTAAAGGAGAAAGTCCAAAATGGATTTATCGTCGAAGGCATTGACGATATGAACGAAGAGTATTTAAACGCGTTGAAACAGACGCTGACGATCGTCGGCGACACCGAGTTGCTGAGCGTCCCGCCGCTGCTTACGGTGTACGATCAAGCGCCGACGTTAAACAGCAAAATCACAGCGCTGGCCATTATGCAGGATGAAATCGGCCATGCCCACATCGCCTATCGGCTGTTGAAAGATTTGGGCGAAGACATCGATCAATTGCTCTATGAACGAGAGCCGCACTGCTGGAAAAATCCGTATGCTTTCGACTTCGAACTCTCAAACTGGATTGAACTTGGCGTCTTTAACGCCTTTTTCGATCGCGCGGGCTACACCCTTCTTGGCGATGCGTTCGAGCATACATCGTACGGACCATGGAAGCGGGCGCTCGTCAAAGTGGACAAAGAGGAGCTGTTTCATCTTCGCAACGGCGAGATCATTATGAGAACAGCGATGCAGGATCCGAATTTGCGCGAAGAAGTGCAAAAAGCGGTTGACTGGATGTTTTTAATGGCGCTCGAGTTTTTCGGGGTCGAGGATCGGTTGAAAAGCCGCTCAGCGCAGCTGGAGTACCGCTTAAAAGGGCGGACGAATGACGAACTGCGGCAAAAATGGCTGTCAACGGCCGTTCCGTTCTGCGAATCGATCGGCGTAAAAGTCCCAGCCCATTACGATGAGGAGCAACAAAAATACGTGCTCGATGTGCCGTTCCCGTGCAAGTTTGACCCGGTGAACAAAAAATGGCTGTTTGACCAGCCGGATACATGGGACAACGTCATCAAGCGATTTAAACATCGGGGCCCGAAAAATAAAGAGTTCGTGGAACGGATTCAACGCGGGGCGAAGGAACTCGAACAACTGCGAAAGGAAGCGGTGTGATGGACAAACGGAACACCGAAACGGAAAAGTATTGGCAAGCGCTGAAAGAAGTGATGGATCCGGAATTTCCGATCAGCGTCGTCGATATGGGGCTCATTTACCGCATTGAAAAAATGGATGACGAGCTCCATGTGACCATGACGTATACAGCGGTATCATGCGCTTGCATGGAGTGGATCGAGCAAGACATCCGCGATCGACTGCTCAAGGAAGAAGAGATTCGCGACGTGCATATTCACGTCGTTTGGGATCCACCGTGGACGGTCGACAGGATCAGTCCGGAAGGGCGCGAGAAATTGAAATATTGGGGGGTGAGCTCTACATGACAGCGGTCCAACAACGAAAAACGTTTGACATTTTCGCACGGGTGAAACGGGGCGACCAACTGTCCCACATCGGCACGGTGGAGGCGGAAAACGAGGAGTTGGCGAAAGTGTATGCTTCTTACACGTACGATGAGGAAGATTGGGCGGAAATGGTCGTTGTCGACCGCAGCGAGCTCATTTGGGTGAGAAAACCGAAGTGGCTATTTGCCTAAAAGGGGGAGGAGGCGCAATGGAACAAAGGCAGTCTGCTGTGCATTCGCTGATTGAGTTGCTCGAAACGATCGCTGACAATAAATACGTTCTTGGCGACCGCCTCGTTGAGGTCGGGGTCAGCGGTCCGAATTTGGAAGCCACGCTGGCATCGATCGCGATGGCGCAAGGAGAGCTGGGACATGCGCGTTTGTTATACAACTGGTGTTTTGATTTGCGCGGTTTGAAAGGAAGAAAGCCGGAAATATACAGACAAACCGGAAAAGCGCTGGCCAGCGCCGTCAACGTGCATAACTGGATCACGCTCATCGCTGCACTATACGCAACAAACACCGCCATTGACGCTGTTTTGCAATCCGCACTTGATGCCAACCATCCTGCCATTGTATCGCGAATCCAGAAGTTGATCCGAGAACAACAAGATCATCTTGTATACGCCAAACATTGGGCTCAACAGCTCGTTCATGACCGCGGCGCTGTTCCGCATCGTTTCCGCGAAGCGTTGAACGCTGCAGCGAACGAGACGGCGGCTTGGTTAAAAAAGGTTGAAAGCAAGGAAGAGCTGCAACAGGAAGGGTACTTGCCGAACGGAGTCAAGCTCGTTGAACGGTTGCAGCAGGAATTGAAAACGGTTGCGGCTGAACCTTTCGTTCAGTTGAAATAACAACGGCACACAAGGAGGTGAGGAACAGACGGTATTCTTTCTCTCTCTTGAAGCGCAAGGGAAATGAACTTTTCAAAGCAATGTCTATCCGTCGTTGTCTGCGTGAAACAATCAAATCATTTTTGAAGGAAGGGGAATGAACAATGACAGCTGTAGAAACGAAAAAACAATATTTAACCGTTTTTAAGCAAGATGGAATTGCCGAGATTCATCTGCACATTAACAAATCGAACTCGTATGATCTCGAATTTTACAAAGAATTCAACGCAGCGATCGATGACATCCGCTTTGACCCAGACATCAAAGTCGTCATCGTCATGAGTGATGTGCCGAAGTTTTTCTCGGCCGGAGCGGATATCAACTTTTTGCGGTCGGCTGACCCGCGCTTTAAAACGCAATTTTGCCTGTTCTGCAATGAGACGCTCGACAAAATCGCGCGTTCGCCGCAAGTGTACATCGCCTGCTTAGAAGGGCATACGGTTGGCGGCGGGTTGGAGATGGCGTTGGCGTGCGACTTGCGGTTTATGGGTGATGAAGCCGGAAAAATCGGGCTGCCGGAAGTATCGCTTGGCGTATTGGCCGGAACGGGCGGGACGCAGCGGCTGGCACGGCTCATCGGTTATTCGCGGGCGCTCGATATGAACATTACGGGCGAAACGATCACGCCGCAGGAGGCATTGGAGATTGGGCTGGTCAACCGGGTGTTCCCGCAGGCGGAAACGAGAGAGCGGACGCGGGAGTATGCACGCAAGCTCGCGAATAGCGCGACGTACGCGGTCTCGAACATCAAGCTGGCGATCATGAATGGGAAAGAAATGCCGCTCAATGTGGCGATCCGCTATGAAGGGGAGCTGCAAAACTTGCTGTTCCGCTCCGAAGACGCGAAAGAAGGGCTGAGCGCCTTTTTGGAAAAACGCCAACCGAATTGGAAAGGCATTTAATGTGTGGTTAGCGGAGCCCTTATGAAGGGGCAGGTTCATCCTTTCGAGGGCTTCGCTGCCCAGTTGTTTGGCACGCCGATTTACCGGGCAGTTCAATTTCATGAGGAATGGGATGGTGAACGATGGAATTGCGCGGGTTCGGAAGGCTGTACAATGCGGCAGGGGTGTTTATTGACCATAACGTTCAGGGCGGATTGGGCAAGAAGACAGCCATTTATTATCGCGATGAGCAAATTTCTTACCGAGAATTGCAGGAAAAGGTGAACCAAACCGGCAATATGCTGAGGAGGCTTGGCTATCGGATAGAGGATCGGCTGGTGATGATCTGCCACGATACTCCCGAGTTTATCTATACGTTTTTTGGCGCCATCAAAATTGGAGCAGTGCCGATTCCAGTCAATACGATGATGCAGCCGTCAGATTACGAATATTTTTTAAACCAGGCGTGTTGATTATCCAATAAAATCCAAAGGGTATAGAAAAAAGAGCACCTTTCCTGTAGAATGTGAGTAGCGACACAAACAAACCCAGGAGG
>NZ_JAEIGB010000011.1:0-93933 GCF_022341265.1 Geobacillus sp. YHL | reverse complement strand
TTTTTTTTTTTTTTACATAAAAGGCAAAAGCCAAAATATAGTGGTAAAAGGAGGGAACGAAAGGGGGAGCGTCATGATTGTTCATGTCGTAAAGCGCGGGGAGACGCTTTGGCAGTTGGCTCAGCGTTACGGCGTTCCACTCGAGCGGATTGTCGCCGCCAATGAACTGAGCGACCCGAACCGGCTAGCCGTTGGCCAAGCGCTCGTCATCCCGGTTCCATATCGTTACCATACGGTCCGCACAGGGGAAACGTTATGGCAAATTGCGCGCCAGTATGGAGTGGCGGTCGAAGCGATTATACAGGCGAACCGGATCACGAATCCGTCGCTCCTTTATCCAGGGACAACGTTGTTCATCCCAGCGCGCATCCATACGGTGCGAAGCGGGGAGACGCTGGCGCAAATCGCTTCGTTCTACGGAGTGACGGTTCAGCAGCTGATCGAAGTAAACGATATTACCGATCCGAACCGGATCGTCCCCGGACAGCGGCTCATCATCCCGCCGGCGAAGCCGCTCATCGAGGTGAACGCATTTACGGTGGACCAAGGGGAGAAAGGAGCGGAGCAAGTGCGCGAAGTCGGCCGCCATTTGACCTATGCCGCGCCATTCGCCTACACGATCCGCGCCGATGGCGGGCTCAATCCGATCAATGATACAGCATTCATTCAGGCGGCTTATGCCGCCCGTGTCGTGCCGATGATGACGATCACGAACTTTACGTACCAAGACCCGGGCTCGAGGCTGGCGCAGACGATTCTGGCCGACGTTGCGCTGCAAACGCGATTGCTTGACAACGTCATTCAAGTGATGCGAGCAAAAGGGTACCGCGCGTTGAATGTCGATTTTGAAAATGTCTATCCGTCCGACCGCAAGCGGTATAACGAGTTTTTGCAGCGGGCGGCCAACCGGCTTCACGCCGAAGGGTATGTTTTATCGACGTCGCTGGCGCCCAAAATAAGCGCTGAACAAAAAGGGCTGCTGTACGAAGCGCACGACTACCCAGCCCACGGACGCATCGCTGATTTTGTTGTCCTTATGACCTATGAGTGGGGCTACCGATTTGGGCCGCCGCAAGCCATTTCGCCGGTGAATCAAATTCGGCGCGTGCTCGATTATGCGGTGACCGCCATTCCGCGTAGCAAAATCATGATGGGGTTTCAAATTTATGCCCGCGACTGGGTGCTGCCGCACGTGCAAGGGCAAGAGGCGGAAACGTTCAGTCCGAAAGAGGCGCTAGAGCGCGCCATTCGCTACGGGGCGTCCATCCAATACGATGCGGCGGCCGCCTCGCCGTTTTACCGGTACACGGACGAGCAAGGCCGCCAGCACGAAGTATGGTTTGAAGACGCCCGCAGCGCGTTGGCGAAATTTGAATTGGTGAAAGAATACGGATTGCGCGGAATCAGCTACTGGGTGCTCGGGTATCCGTATCCGGAAAACTGGGTGCTGTTAGAAGACAATTTCCGCATTCGCAAGCGGGGATAAGCGGTTCGAGCGTATGCGCCGGTCATCGGGCATGCGCTTTTACTTTGTTTCTTGGAGTTCGAGCCGCTTTTTTAGCTGATAAATTTCCAGATCGTGCTGGCCGATCTTATGGTTTAAATATTCAATCGCAATGTTCGCGTTGCGCCAATCATGTGACAATATCTCGAACATGCGCCGATGGTCGGCCAGCTCGTCCTCGATTTTTTTGAAATGGCTGCGCGTCTCGATAATGAAATGGTCCAACTTTTCCTCGAGGCGTTGTTGCTGTTCTTCGAGGCGTTGTTGCTGTTCTTCGAGGCGCTGTTGTCGTTCTTCGAGGCGTTGTTGTCGTTCTTCGAGGCGTTGTTGTCGTTCTTCGAGGCGTTGCTGTCCGGCTTCTAGGCGGTCGAGGCGTTCATGAATCGGCTGCAACTCCTCTTTCAGCACCGAGCGAAGCAATTCGACAAGCTCGTGAGACATTCTGCATCCCTCCTTTCAGTTTAGTTTTATTGTATCATTGCGTTCATGAGCTGTCATGGCAAATCGCAAAGGAGTACGAATGTTTTGAAAGGAGATCCATTTGTTGAAACGAATATAGTGATCGAAAGGATCGATTTTCTAGTTGGTGGGATCCAGTGACATGAAGAGTATGAAGAAGTTTGTGAAAAAGTTGAAGAAGAAGGGAGAGGATCAAGTTGAATTTCACATGGGTCGCTGAACGGTTTCGACGTTTTGCTGTTCATGAATGCCGTGGTTCTAGCCCGTTGTATGAACAGCTTTCTCTCCATATTGCCAGAGATGAGAAGCTTCTCTATCTTGCTTCGCATGCCCGCAGCGGTCAACCGATTCCCAACTTGTTGTTCGGAGCGGTGCATGATTTGTTGCTAAAAGGGTATGAACATGGGTTGCGCGAATTTTACGGAAGTATTGTTAAGGAGCCGCGGGCACCGGAAGCTGCTTTTCCTTATTTTCGCGATTTTTGTCTTCGTTACTGGGAGGATATAAAGAACATTTTGGTTCACCGGCTCGTGCAAACCAATGAAGTCCGGCGTTGTGCATATTTATACCCCGTGTTTTGTTGCATTTATGAACAAGTGAAAAAGCCTTTGTCACTCATTGAAATTGGCACAAGCGCCGGTCTGCAATTGGCTTGGGATCAGTACCGGTACGATTATGGCTGGGGGCGTCCGTACGGAAATCTGGATTCTGATGTCCTTATTGCATCAAACATTCGTGGCGACCAACGGCCATTATTGTTGCCGGAAAGCCCGCCGGTCGCTGAACGGATCGGTATCGATTTGCATGTGATTGACTTGAAAAAAGAGGATGATCGACGATGGATGAAGGCGCTCATTTGGCCCGAACATAAAGACCGGCGCCAATTGTTTGAAAAGGCAGCCAGATGTCTGGAACAAACGCCGATTCGTCTGATCGAGGGAGACGGGGTTGAACTTCTCTCTGATCTTGTTGCACAAGTTCCGTCCGATACCGTTGTTTGCATCTTCCACACGCATGTCGCGAACCAAATGTCAGATGAGGCAAAGCGTGGATTGCTTGAGCAGCTTCGTGAAATCGGCCGCCAACGGGATTTGTTCCATGTGTATAACAATATGTGGGATCCGAAACTGCATCTGGATCGCATGATCAATGGCCGAGAATGCCGGCAAATCGTTGCCGAAACCGACGGCCATGCCCGCTGGTTTCGTTGGGAGGCGGATGGATGTGGATGAGGAGGCGACAAGGAAACGAAAAAAGAATTCCAAATAAAGTAAGATAACGACTCCCCCGTTCTCGTCCATACTAAACTGTAAAGATGGACGAAATGGGGGAAAACGATGAAACCGTTTGTGCCAAAACTTGTGTATTTCGAACCGGAGGCGTTGTCGTACCCGCTCGGAAAGGAATTGTACGAGAAATTTACACAAATGGGAATCGAGATTCGCGAGACGACATCGCACAACCAAGTGCGCGGCATTCCGGGAGAGACGGAGCTAGCCCGGTATCGAAATGCGAAATCGACGCTCGTTGTTGGCGTGCGGCGGACGCTGAAATTTGATTCATCGAAGCCGTCAGCCGAATACGCCATTCCGTTGGCAACCGGATGTATGGGCCATTGCCATTATTGCTATTTGCAAACGACATTAGGAAGCAAGCCATATATCCGCGTGTATGTCAACTTGGACGACATTTTCGCTCAAGCGCAAAAGTATATTGACGAGCGCGCACCCGAGATTACTCGCTTCGAGGCGGCATGCACGTCCGACATTGTCGGGATCGATCATTTGACCCATTCGCTGAAAAAAGCGATTGAGTTTATTGGCGCGACCGACTACGGGCGGCTCCGATTTGTGACGAAGTATGAGCATGTCGACCATTTGCTTGATGCCAAGCATAACGGCAAAACGCGGTTTCGCTTCAGCGTCAACTCCCGCTATGTGATCAACCATTTCGAGCCGGGAACGTCCTCCTTTGACGCGCGGCTTCAAACAGCGCGCAAAGTGGCCGGTGCCGGCTATAAGCTCGGCTTTGTCGTCGCGCCGATTTACCGGCATGACGGCTGGGAACAAGGGTATTTTGAATTGTTTCAGGAGCTCGCCCGGCAATTGGAAGGGGTGGACTTATCTGATTTGACGTTTGAGCTCATCCAGCATCGGTTTACCAAGCCGGCCAAGCGGGTCATCGAGCAGCGTTACCCGAAAACCAAGCTCGATTTGGACGAATCGAAGCGCAAGTATAAGTGGGGGCGGTACGGCATCGGCAAATATGTGTACCGTGACGAGGAAGCGCGGGAGCTGGAGGAAACCATGCGCTCGTATATTGCTCGCTTTTTTCCATCGGCCCAAGTGCAGTATTTTACGTAATATTCCCTTCATGGTATAATGGGATTGATTGCTATTTTTTGTTTGCCTGGGCGGCCGACTGGCCCGGCAGCGTCTAGCCGAAGCGGGCAAAGCGGCAATGTTCATGAGAGATGCTGACGGCCGCTGCACTTGTCTGCGGCAGACAAATGTAATGGGAGGGGACAAACGTTGCCGACACCAAGCATGGAAGATTATATTGAGCAAATTTACATTTTGATTGAAGAAAAGGGCTATGCCCGCGTCTCTGACATCGCTGAAGCGTTGTCCGTCCATCCCTCCTCGGTGACGAAAATGGTGCAAAAGCTCGATAAAGATGAGTATTTAGTGTATGAGAAATACCGCGGACTCGTCTTGACGCCAAAAGGAAGAAAAATCGGCCAGCGGCTCGTCTACCGCCATGAGCTGCTTGAGCAGTTTCTCCGTTTGATCGGTGTCAGCGAAGAAAACATTTACCGCGACGTGGAAGGGATTGAACACCATTTGAGCTGGAACGCCATCGACCGGATCGGCGATTTGGTGCAGTATTTTCAAGAGGACGAACGCCGCCTTGAAGCGCTGCGCGATGTCCAAAAGCGCAATGAACAAGGAGAGTAAGCCGATGCTTGCTCTTTTTTGTTTGCCGTACTAAATGTCCTCCTTTTTTCTTACATATGTATAAACGGCAAAAAGGGGGAGGCGGCGGTGGACATTGATCTTGTCTTTTCCGGCGGCGGGGTGAAAGGGTTTGCGTTGCTTGGAGCGTATGAAGCGATTGAGGAAAAAGGTCTGCGCTGGAAGCGGCTTGCCGGCACGAGTGCGGGAGCGTTGCTTTCGGCGCTGCTATCGGCAGGCTACAGCGCCCGCGACATCGCCCGACTGCTTGAGGAGTTGGAGTTGGAGCAGTTTTTGGATGAACGGCCGCTATGGATTCCGTTTTCGCTTTGGAAATGGGTGCGCCTGTATTGGCATCTTGGGCTGTATCAAGGAAAGGTGTTTGAGCGGTGGCTCGAGGCGGCGCTCGCCGCCCGCGGCGTGCGGACGTTTCAAGATGTGCCGGCCGGCAGTTTGTATATCGTCGCTTCCGATGTGACGAACGGACGCATCGTCGTGCTGCCGGACGATTTAGCCATATACGGCATTGACCCTGGGTCGTTTTCCATCGCCAAGGCAGTGCGGATGAGCATCAGCATTCCTTATTTCTTTGAGCCGGTCCGCCTTCGCGGGCGAAACGGTGTGGCTTTCATTGTCGACGGAGGGGTGTTGAGCAACTTTCCGCTGTTTTTGTTCGATGAAGAAAAGAAGAAAAAACGGCCGGTGCTGGGCGTTCAGCTGAGCCCAAAACCAGGGGAGCGGCCGAAACGAACGATCACCAATGCGCTCGATTTGTATGAGGCGCTGTTTGCGGCCATGAGAGAGGCGCATGATGCGCGCTACATTTCGCGCCGCCATGAAAAAAACATCGTCTTTTTGCCGGTGGACAACGTTATTTCCACGGAATTTTCCATCGACCTGGAAGCGCGCCGGCGCCTGATCGATTACGGACGCGAGCGGACGCGGCAGTTTTTGCGCCAATGGGCGTACTAGACGGGAAAGCGACAATAGGTCACACCTCTGCCGCCGATTTTTTAGCTGAACGGCAGAGGCAAACAAAAAAGAATCAAGCTAAAACGAAGCTCGATTCTTTTTTTTGCCTTTTTTGCCCTCGATCACGGTCAAGTGCGGAATGGCCGTCCGTTTTTTCAGCGGCCGCTTCAGTTTCGCCGGCTTTGCTTGTTTGCGCCCGGAGCGGGGATGGAGCTTTTTCGACTGCCGCACCGCCTTTAAATACGATAACCGATCTTGATCGGTGCGGCGTTGGTATACGAACCGGTAGAAGAGATAAATGGCGGCCAAAAACAGCGCAACAAACAGCAGCTGGCGGAACAGCACCGTCGGATGGGCAAAAAGGGTATAGACAATGCCAAGCGTTCCAAGCAAAATCATAAGCCCGACAAGCGGATGAATGGCCCGGCGCCGCAATGAGTCCACCCCCTTTGATCGATTACTGCACCGCTTGTTTCCTTTCGGCTTCCGCTTCCAAATCAAGAAGCCGCTGAAACGAGGCGATGGCCACTTCCACTTGGTCATCGTCCGGTTCTTTTGTCGTCAACCGCTGCAGCCATAGCCCGGGATAGCCAAGCCAGCTTAGCAGCGGAATATCCCTCAATTTATTTGTAAACTGCAAGACTTCAAACGAAACGCCAAGCACGACAGGAATTAAAGCGAGCCTGTTTGCGATTCGCAGCCAAAGCGGATCCGTCGGCACGAACAAATAAAGGAACAAGCTGATCATGACAGTAAATAAAATGAAGCTGCTGCCGCATCGGTAGTGAAGGCGCGAGGCGCGCTGGACGTGCTCAACAGTGAGCGGCCACCCTGCTTCAAAGGCGTTGATGACTTTATGTTCCGCCCCGTGGTATTGGAACACGCGTCTAACAAGCGGCGTCAACGAAATAAAGTAAATGTAGCCGAGCAAAAGAGCAAGCTTAAAGGTTCCTTCAAGCAAAATTTGCCCCATTTTCCCCGGTACGAGCGGTTTAAAGGCGTCGGCGGCGAGCGCCGGAACGAGCGTAAAAATGGTTTTGGCGAATAAAAACGATAGCACGCCGATGACGGCGGCGCCGAGAATCAGCCCGAATTTGGAGCGTCTTTCTTCGGCGGCCTGTTTTTCGTCCGAGGACGCCTCATATTGTTCGCTGGCAAACTGCAAATGCTTGGCCCCGTTTGCGCTCGCCTCAATAATGGCGACAATGCCGCGGACAAACGGGATTTTTTTCAGGGCAGCCAGCGTCGGATGGCTGCGGCGAGGCAGCGTAAAATAGTCAATCGTCCCGTCATGACGGCGAATAGCGGTGACGGAGTGCGTCTTGCCGGCAAACATCACCCCTTCAACGACCGCTTGGCCGCCGTATAACGGTTTCTCCATTGATGATTTCATCAGGCCAACACCAACCTATTTTTTATGTTTATTATTTTATTCTACAAGAAACATCCGGAAACCTCTAGGTTGATGCTACTATTATGATTTCCAAAAAATCCATGATTTACACAAGGGCGGTCATTTTTTCGTTTGATTCATGGGATGGTCGGCTGTCGGTCATACTAACAGACAAGGAGGTGTACGATGATGGCGGAACAAAAAGGGAAGCTTGAGCAGGAGGAGACGGAGCGGCCGATGACGCTCATACAAAAAACGATCATCATCGGGTTTGTCGGCGGGGTGTTTTGGAGTTTGATCGGCTATTTGGCTTATTTTTTCCATTTCAGTGAAATCAGTCCGAATATGATTCTCATCCCGTGGGTTGCCGGGGACTGGAAATATGGGAAAGCCGGCAATTATGCGGCCATCGTGCTGATCGGCATCATTTCCATTGCGGCGGCGCTTTTGTACTACGCGTTCCTGCGCAAGATCGCCGGTATGTGGGCGGGAATGGTATATGGCGTGGTGCTTTGGATGATTGTCTTTTATTTGTTTAATCCACTGTTTCCAAACGTCCAACCAGTTGCAGATTTAGAAACGAATACGATTATTACGACGCTTTGCTTATACATTTTATATGGCGTATTTGTCGGGTATTCGATTTCTTTTGAAACGCAAGAAATGAATCGAACGGCGTTAAATGTCGGAAAAGAGGCGGCAAATGAAGGAAACTGACGAAGCTTCTTTTCGCTCTCATCCGCTGAAGTAAGTGCTGCATCAAGCGCCGCGCGGACGTCTAGCGGAAACGACCATCTTTATGGTAAAATAAAGAAGGTTTTGCATGTTTCAGCATCAGTCCATGGCTGCTGCGGGCGCTCGTGAAACTGGCGCGCCTACGAGGTTTTTCGCGTCATCCTGACCGCGAAGATTTTCTCCGCTCTCGACGCAGGCAGCGGAGGAGACGAGCACACTCTAAGGGAAGAGGAGACGGAAACATGGAAAAGCTGGAAAAGCTTCGGGAGCTTCTTGACGAGCAGCATATCGACGGGCTGTTAGTAACAAACGGCTACAACCGCCGCTATTTGACCGGGTTTACTGGCACGGCCGGCGCTGTACTTGTCAGCCGTCAAGGGGCGGTGTTGGTTACGGACTTCCGCTACGTCGAACAAGCATCGAGGCAAGCCCAAGGGTTTGAAGTCGTCCAGCACAGCGGGCCGATCATCGAAGAAATTGCCAATCAGGTGAAGCGGCTTGGCATCAAGAGGCTTGGCTTTGAGCAAGAACATGTCACCTATGCCGCATACAAGTCGTATGAAGAAGCCATCCGCGCTGAACTCGTGCCAACGTCTTGGCTCGTAGAAAAATTGCGCTTGATTAAGTCAGAGGCAGAGATTAAGATATTAAAGGAAGCAGCAGAAATCGCCGATGCGGCGTTTTCGCACATTTTGTCGTTCATCCGTCCAGGCGTTAAAGAAATCGAAGTGGCGAATGAGCTGGAATTTTTTATGCGCAAACAAGGGGCGTCTTCGTCCTCCTTTGATACGATCGTTGCCTCCGGCTACCGTTCGGCGCTGCCGCACGGGGTGGCGTCAGAGAAAACGATCGAGCGCGGCGAGCTCGTCACGCTTGATTTCGGGGCTTACTATAAAGGGTATTGTTCCGACATTACGAGAACGGTCGCCGTCGGCGACATTAGCGTGGAGCTGCGGACGATCTATGACATCGTTCTTGAAGCGCAGCAACGCGGCATGAACGGGCTCAGGGCAGGCATGACCGGCAAAGAGGCTGATGCGCTCACGCGCGATTACATCCGCGAAAAAGGGTATGGCGACTATTTCGGCCATTCGACCGGCCATGGGATTGGATTGGAAATTCACGAAGGGCCGACGCTTTCGTTCCGTTCGGATGTCGTGCTTGAGCCAGGCATGGTTGTCACCGTCGAGCCGGGCATTTACATCCCGGGGCTTGGCGGGGTGCGCATCGAGGACGATACGGTCATCACTGCTGACGGGAACGAAGCGCTCACCCATTCGCCAAAAGAACTGATCATTTTATAATGGATTGCGTGAGGAGGATTTCGGCTAATGATTTCAGTCAACGATTTTCGCACAGGACTTACGATTGAGGTGGACGGCGAGATTTGGCGCGTCCTTGAATTCCAGCACGTCAAGCCGGGCAAGGGGGCGGCGTTCGTCCGTTCGAAGCTGCGCAATTTGCGCACCGGCGCCATTCAGGAGCGGACGTTCCGCGCCGGCGAAAAAGTGAACCGGGCGCAAATCGACACACGCAAAATGCAATATTTGTACGCCAACGGCGACCAACACGTTTTTATGGATATGGAAACGTACGAACAAATCGAGCTGCCGGCGAAACAAATCGAGCATGAATTGAAGTTCTTGAAAGAGAATATGGAAGTATTTATTATGATGTACCAAGGCGAAACGATCGGCGTCGAGTTGCCGAACACCGTCGAGCTGAAAGTCGTCGAAACAGAGCCGGGCATTAAAGGTGACACCGCTTCTGGCGGTTCGAAGCCGGCGAAGCTCGAAACCGGCCTTGTCGTTCAAGTGCCGTTTTTCGTCAACGAAGGCGACACGCTCATCATTAATACGGCCGACGGCACGTACGTTTCGCGGGCGTAAGCGCAAGCCCGACAGGCACCGTCTCGGACACCTTCCGGGGCGGTGTTTTTTATGCGCAAAATGGGCGACGTTTTGCTCTCCCCCATCGTTTTCCTCAGTAAAAACTTCTTCTGAAACGGCTTGTTTTCGCATACGTTTGTACTAATCGATCCCATTTGGCAAAACAGGAGGGGAACATGAAACATTGGCTGCGATCAATCGACCCGTCCGTTATGGCCATGGCTGGCATGCGGATGGTGTCCGCGTTCATTGAACTGAGCGCGGCGCTGTTGATGCTTGTGTTCAATGACGTGAAAAAAGCGCTTGCCGTTAATGCTGCGCTTGCTGTCGTCGGTCCAACCGTCATGATGGTGACCATGGCGATTGGACTGCTTTCGCTTGCGGACGAGCTCTCGTTTTCACGGCTTGGGCTTGTGGCGCTCGGGATCGCGCTCATTTTGTTCGCGATTTACAAGTAAGGCATAAACGGCGCATTCCGCCCATACATATGAACTAGTCCACAAGAAAAGGGGGAGGGCCATGGAAGCGGTGTGGGGAATTTTGCCGAAAACGGTCGCCGCCGCGTTGCAGCACCATCTTCCTTCATGCCGCCGCGGAATTGAAGAAATCCGCATCCGCGTCTCCCGGCCGCTTGAGGTGATCGTCGACGGAACGGCCCGATTGTTGCCGTATGAAGTGACGAAAGAAGACGGCGTGCATTTGCTCAACAAATTGAGTCATTATTCGATCTATGCCGTCGAAGAAGAGCTGAAGCGCGGATTTATGACGATTGAGGGGGGGCATCGTGTTGGGCTGGCCGGCAAAGTCATTACGGAAGGGGGCAAGGTGAAAGCGATCCGCGATGTTTCCTCGTTTAACATTCGCATCGCCAAGGAACAGATCGGCATCGCCGAGCCGCTGATTCCGTATGTGTACGACGGCCGCTGGTGTCATACGATGATCATCGGCTCGCCGCAGACGGGAAAAACGACGCTCCTGCGCGATGCGGCGCGCTTGATTAGCAGCGGGACGGGGCGCATTCCGGCGCAAAAGGTGGCGATCGTTGACGAACGATCGGAAATCGCTGGCTGTGTGAAAGGGATTCCTCAGTTTTCGTTCGGCCCGCGCCTTGACGTGTTGGACGCCTGCCCGAAAGCGGAAGGGATGATGATGATGATCCGCTCGATGAGCCCTGATGTCATGATTGTCGACGAAATCGGGCGCGAGGAGGACAGCGAGGCAGTGCTTGAAGCGGCCAATGCTGGCGTCTCTGTATGGACGACTGTGCACGGCCGCAACATCCAAGACGTCTGGCAGCGTCCGACGCTCGGCCCGGTGATGGAACAAAAGGTGTTTGAACGGTTTATTGAGCTGACGAACATTCCCCATCCCGGCTCCATCCGACGCATTCTCGACGCTGGCGGAACGGTGCTGTATGAAAGGGCGGTGGTCCAGCGATGAAATGGTTTGGCGCTCTGTTGATTCTCGCCGCCTCAACATGGCTTGGGTTTGCCGCCGCCCGCGTGTTGCACGAGCGGCCGCGCCAGCTCCGCCAGCTGAAAGCGGCGCTGAGGGCGCTTGAGGCGGAAGTGATGTATGGCCATACGCCGCTTGCCGACGCCGCTATGCATCTCGCCCGGCAAACGGCCGCCCCGTTGTCCGAATTGTTCGAGCGGTTTGCCGCCGCGTTATGCACAGAAGAAACGAGCGCCGCCGAGGCATGGGAAAAAAGCTTGCGAACCGTATGGGGAAAAACCGCTCTAAAGCAAGGAGAATTTGAAGTGATGAAACAATTTGGCGCCACGCTTGGCCAATACGACCGGCTCACCCAGCAAAGGCAAATCGCGCTGGCGCTCGCCCATCTTGAGCGGGAGGAAGCGGAAGCGCTAGACAACCAGGCGCGCTACGCCAAGATGGCGAAAAGTTTAGGCGTGTTGGCCGGCCTGCTGCTCGTCATTTTACTCATGTAGACAGGAGGCAGAATCATGGGCATCGATGTCGATCTCATTTTGAAAATCGCCGGCGTCGGCATCGTCATCGCGTTTTTGCATACGGTGCTCGATCAGATGGGGAGGAAAGAATATGCCCAATGGGTGACGCTGCTCGGCTTTATTTATATTTTGTTTATGGTCGCTTCGATTGTAAGCGATTTGTTTCAAAAAATTAAAGACGTCTTTTTGTTCCGCGGATAGGGGGAGAGGCCATGGACATTTTGCAAATCGTCGGCCTCGGGTTGATCGCGACGTTTTTGGTCGTGTTGCTGCAAGAGCAAAAGTCGAATCTGGCTTTTTTGTTGACCGTGTTTGTCGGCTGCACCATTTTTCTGTTGTTGGTCGATCAAATCAGCAGCATTTTGGCGATGTTGCGAAAAATGGCCGAAGGCGCCCATATTCAGATGGTGTATTTAGAGACGATGCTGAAAATCATCGGCATTGCCTACATTGCCGAGTTCGCTGCCCAAATTTCCAAAGACGCCGGCCAAGGGGCGATCGCCGCCAAAATTGAGCTCGGCGGAAAAATCATCATTTTGGCGCTGGCGGTCCCGATTTTGACGGCGATCATTGAAGCGGTCATCGGCCTCATCCCGTCGGCGCGCTAAAGGGGGGAACGGATTGAAGCGAACAGCGTTCCTTATTGTCGGGCTGCTTTCTCTCTTTTTTTGTCCGTTGGTCGTACAAGCCGCAAGCGATGGACCGTCGGTCAGCGAGCAGCTCGCTCAGCTCGATGTGAGCGATATCCGCCGCTATTGGGAAACGATCGTCAGCGAGTATGGAGGGTTTTTGCCGGAAAGCGAGAAAGGGCCGCTCACCGATTTTTTAAGCGGCGACAAGCAATGGTCGCCGGCCGAATGGCTGAAGGCGCTCGCCCGCTATTTGTTTTATGAACTGCAGGTGAACGGCAAACTGCTCGGCACGCTCATTTTGCTTGCTGTCTTCAGCACGGTGCTGCAATCGCTGCAAAATGCATTCGCTCAGCAGGAAGTAAGCAAAATCGCCCAGGCGGTCGTCTATATGGTGCTCTTGTTGATCGCCTTAAACAGCTTTCGCCTTGCGGCGGATTATGCGCTTGAGGCGGTGCGGACGATGAGCCATTTCATCATCGCCCTCGTTCCGCTGCTGCTCGCCCTGCTCGCCACTTCCGGCGGGGTCGCGTCGGCGGCGTTTTTCCACCCGATCATTTTGTTTGTGATGAACACCACTGGCACGGTTGTGGAATACGTCACCTTGCCGCTTTTGCTTCTGGCTGCGCTGCTTTCGGTCGTCAGCACGCTCAGCGACCGTTACAAGGCGACTCAGCTCGCCGATTTGCTCAACAAAGCCGCCCTCGGTTTGCTCGGCCTCATTTTGACCGTGTTCCTTGGCGTCATGTCCGTGCGAGGAGCGACAGCGGCCGTGGCTGACGGCGTGGCGCTCCGGGCGGCGAAATTTGTCACCGGCAATTTCATCCCGGTCGTCGGCAAGCTGTTCACTGATGCCGCCGATACGGTCGTCGCCGCTTCCATGCTGTTGAAAAATACGGTCGGGTTGGTCGGGGCGGCGATTTTGCTCATGATCGCCATCTTTCCAGCGGTGAAAATTTTCGCCATCGTCATCGTCTACAAACTATCGGCTGCTCTTCTGCAGCCGCTTGGCGGCGGACCGGTATTGTCCTGCCTCAACATCATCGGCAAAAGCATCGCTTACGTGCTGGCGGCGCTGCTCATTGTGTCGCTCATGTTTTTCTTAAGCCTCACCATCATGGTGATGGCCGGGAACATTACGATGATGGTCCGCTAGGGGGAGCGCTATGCAGCTAGTCATTGAGTGGGTGACAAACATCATTTTGTTTTTGTTGTTTGCTATCATCATCGATTTTTTGCTGCCGTCGGGGACGATGCAAAAATACGTGAAAATGGCTGTCGGGCTTATGCTCGTTCTCGTGATGCTCGCTCCGGTACTCAGGCTCGCTTCCGTTGATCCCGAGCAGCTCATCGCGTCGGCGCTCGTCCATTTTTCCAACGGCCGTGCGGGGGAGGAGGCAATAAAAAATCAAATCGAACAGCAGAAAAAAGAAATACAAGCCTCGCAACGCGCATATATTTTAAAACAAATGGCTGTCCAGCTCGAAAACGATGTCAATGAGGAGTTGATGGAAAAGTATGGGCTGAAAGCGGATGTCAACGTTTACGCCAAGCCAGGCGACGACTGGCGCATGCCGGATGACATCAAGACGATTGAGGTCGTCCTTTCGAAACAGAAGTTAGCCGGTTCGGTGGAACCGGTTGTCATCGATACGACGAAGCCGCCGGCTTTGCCGGAGGGCGATGCTTCGCTGGCAGAGGAGGTGCGCGCTTTTCTCGCCGGCCGATGGGAAATCGATGAAGATAAAATTGACGTGCAATTTAGGGGGAGGGAATAGAGGGGGGATGTTGCCGCTCATCAAACGGCTCTTTTCTTCAGCGCCGAAAGACGGGGAAGGAGCACAGAAAAAATGGCCGTTTTCGTACGTCGTCGTCCTGCTGTTGGCTGGTGTCGCCTTGATGGCGGCAAGCCATTGGGCAAACAGTGGAGAGGAAGCCGAAGCGAAGCCTTCCGCCGGGCAGCCGTCCGCTCCAGCCGAGCCGGCATTCCTGGCAAGCAAGGAGACGAAAGAGAAAGTGATCGCCGCCTATGAGGAGCGGTACGAAAAAGAACTGAAAGCCGCTCTTGAGGCGATCGAAGGGGTGGATGATGTCACGGTCGTCGTCAATCTCGATTCCACGGAGTTGAAACTGTATGAGAAAAAGCGTTCGACTCAGCAGCAGACAACGGAAGAGAGCGACAAGGAAGGCGGGAAGCGGACGATCGAAAACGAGTCGACCAATGAAGAAGTCATCATTATTCATAACGGCGAAGAAGAAACGCCGCTTGTCGTCGCCACGAAAAAGCCGGACATCCGCGGCGTTCTCGTTGTCGCCAAAGGGGCGGATAATTTGCAAATCAAAAAATGGATCGTCGAGGCGGTGACGCGCGTGTTAAACGTTCCGAGCTACCGCGTCGCTGTCTTGCCGAAAAAATGACCGGGTAAGGGGAGGAGATCGGCATGTTGAAAAAACAAACCGTATGGCTGTTGACGATGTTGAGCTTGGTCGTTGTGCTGTCGGTCTATTACGTGACAGCTCCAAAAAATATGAACGACAGTCCGGCATTTACCGCCAATAAGAAAACGGAAAAAACAACCGATCAGCCGAGCGTCGCTGTCGAAGAGGCGAAAAAGCCGTCCGCGTCTGGCGAAACGGGCGACGACTTGTTTACAGCGCTGCGCATGAAAATTGAGGATGAACGGAGCCGGCTGCGCGATGAGCTGAACGCCATTGTCGCTTCAGCGAACGCGACGGCGGAAGAAAAAAGTGAAGCGCTCGACAAAATTGAAAAATTGCAAGCATTGTCCGAAAAAGAAGCAACGTTGGAGACGCTCATCAAATCGAAAGGCGGTTATGAAGACGTGCTCGTGCGCGCCGATGACAACCAAGTGCGCGTGACGATCAAAGCGAAACAAAACTCAGCTAAATCGGCGAATGAAGTCATTCATATGGTGAAAAAAGAAATACCCGATGCTGAATACGTGACGGTTGAGTTTCAGCCGGCTGGATGAACGCGCTGCTCTTTAGGGCAGCTTCTTTTTTTGCGGAAAAGTCTTTTGTTTGTCCTACTGTTGTGTGTATAATCGTTATGGACACGTTTAGGCACCGCCAGAAAGGAACGGGCTGCACGATACTTGGAGAAAGGTGTGAGATCGATGAAAATTCAAGAAATCCGTGAATTGATCCGCTTGGTCGACCAGTCCTCAATTGACGAATTCGTATACGAACAAGGCGAAACAAAAGTACATATGAAAAAAGGAACGGCTGCTGTCGCCGTTGCGTCGGCTGCGGCCGCACAGACGGCGGTCGCGCCGCCGGCGCCTGCCGCTCCGGCAGCGGTCGAACCGGCTTCGGCAGCTGCTCCCGTTCAAGCAGCGGCCTCAGAAGCGCCGGCACCGAAAGCGGAAACGCCGGTAGTCAAAGAAGAAAAGCCGGCTGTGGAAGGCAACTTGCATCAAATTACTTCGCCGATGGTCGGCACGTTCTACGCAGCGCCGGCGCCGGACAAGCCGCCGTATGTGAAGCCGGGCGACAAAGTGAAAAAAGATACGGTCGTTTGCATCATCGAGGCGATGAAGCTGTTTAATGAAATTGAAGCGGAAGTCGATGGCGAAATTGTCGAGGTGTTGGTGCAAAACGGCCAGCTCGTCGAATATGGCCAGCCGTTGTTTTTAGTCAAGCCTGAATAAGGGAGAGAACGGACGATGATCAAAAAAGTGTTGGTGGCGAACCGCGGGGAAATCGCCGTCCGCATCATCCGCGCCTGCCGCGAGCTTGGGATTGAGACGGTCGCTGTCTTTTCGCAAGCCGACCGCGACGCCTTGCACGTGCAGCTGGCTGATGAGGCGTACTGCATCGGGCCGACCGCTTCGAAAGACAGCTATTTAAATTTCACAAACATTATGAGCGTCGCCACGCTGACTGGCTGTGACGCCATCCACCCCGGTTACGGGTTTTTGGCGGAAAATGAAGCGTTCGCCGAGCTGTGCCGTGAATGCAACGTGACATTTATCGGCCCAAGTCCGGAAGCGATTGCAAAAATGGGCATTAAAGACATCGCTCGCGAGACGATGCGCGAGGCGGGGGTGCCGATCGTGCCTGGGTCGCGCGGGGTTATCGAAAGCCTTGATGAGGCGCGGGCGATTGCCGAAGAGATCGGCTATCCGGTCATCATTAAAGCGACGGCCGGCGGCGGCGGGAAAGGAATCCGCGTCGCCCGCGACGAAGGCGAGCTCGTCAAAGGCATCAACATCACCCAGCAGGAAGCGGCGACGGCGTTTGGCAACCCAGGCGTCTATATTGAAAAATATATCGAAGATTTCCGCCATGTCGAAATTCAAGTGCTCGCTGATTCGTACGGCAATACGATTCATCTCGGTGAGCGCGACTGCTCGATCCAGCGCCGGCTGCAAAAACTGGTCGAGGAAGCGCCGTCGCCGGCGCTTGACGACGAGATGCGCCGGAAGATGGGCGAGGCAGCCGTCAAGGCGGCAAAAGCGGTCAACTACACCGGCGCCGGCACGGTTGAATTTATTTATGACCACCGGAACAAGCAATTTTACTTCATGGAGATGAATACGCGCATTCAAGTCGAGCATCCGGTCACCGAACTGATCACCGGCATCGATTTGGTCAAGGAGCAAATCCGCATCGCCGCCGGTGAAAAGCTGTCGATCACCCAAGAGGACGTCACGTTTAACGGCTGGGCGATCGAGTGCCGGATCAACGCCGAAAATCCAGCGAAAAACTTTATGCCGTCGCCGGGGAAAATCGCCATGTACCTGCCGCCGGGCGGCCCGGGCGTGCGCGTCGATTCCGCCGTCTATCCAGGCTATACGATCCCGCCGTATTATGATTCGATGATCGCCAAATTGATCGTTCATGCGCCGACGCGTGCGGAAGCGATCGCCCGCATGAGACGGGCGCTTTCGGAGTTTATCATCGAAGGCATTCATACAACGATTCCGTTCCACATAAAATTAATGGAGCATGAGAATTTTCAAAGCGGTGAGTTTAATACGAAGTTTTTGGAGTTATATGATATTATGAAGGCGGAATAGGAGGTGCCTTATGTCTGAGCATGTCTTTGAAACAGAGCAAGTGTACCCGGCGCTCGGCAAGGTGGAAATTGCACCGGAAGTGATTGAGGTGATCGCTGGCATCGCGGCGTCAGAAGTCGACGGCATCGCGCAAATGCGCGGCAATTTTGCCGCCGGCGTCGCCGAGCGGTTTGGAAAGAAACACCATGGCAAAGGCGTCAAGGTTGATTTGCGCGACGACGGCGTCGTCATCGATCTTTATTGCCTCGTCCAGTTTGGCGCATCGATTCCGAACGTGGCGAAAAAGGTGCAGGAAAATGTGCGCCAGGCGCTTTGGAACATGACCGGCCTCGAGGCGAGCGAAGTGAACGTTCATATCGTCGGCATCCAGTTTGAGGGCGGCAAGCAGGAACAAGGCGTGGTCGAACAGTGATCTCGCAAGGCAGTTGCTTTTTCGGCGGCTGCCTTTTTGTTTTTTTGGCCAAAGTTTGTTATTGTAATGAACGAGGCCGTTATGGCGCAACCAACGGCAGCGCGAATGATTTGTGGGAAAAGGCTGGCTTTTTCCGAAAAATATGATATGATTTCATTGTGAATGTTCGTTTTTTGGAAAGGGGGACCGCCATGAAGCGGCATGAAGCACGGGAAAAGGCGTTGCAGGCGCTGTTTCAAATCGATGTCGGACGCATTCCACCAGACGAGGCGCTCCACAATGTCACGGGCGGCGGCGACATCGACCCGTTTTTGCGCCAGCTCGTCTTTGGCGTCGTCGAGCACCAGGAGGAGATTGACGAGCTGTTGCGCGCCAATTTGGAAAAATGGACGCTTGAACGCGTCGCCAACGTTGACCGCGCCATTTTGCGCATGGCGACGTACGAGATGAAATACGCCGATGATGTGCCGGTAAGCGTCAGCCTCGATGAGGCGGTCGAGCTGGCGAAAAAATTCGGCGATTGGAAATCCGGAAGTTTTGTCAACGGCGTGCTTTCGAAAGTGAAGGCGGCGCTGCAAAAATAAAACCGGCTGCATCGCGGGCAGATATCGAACGATGAACGAGGAGAGGGGAACGAAACACGATGACAGCACAAATCATTAGCGGAACGGAGATGGCGAGGACGATTCGCACCGCATTGGCGGATGAAGCCGCACAGTTGAAAGCGGACGGCGTTGAGCCGGGGCTGGCCGTCATTCTAGTCGGCGACGATCCGGCATCGCATTCGTATGTAAAAGGAAAACAAAAAGCGTGCGCCGAGGTCGGCATTCGCTCGTTCCTTTACACGTTTCCGGCGGCGATCGACGAAGAGACGCTGCTTGCGAAAATCCGCGAGTTAAACGTCGATCCGGCGGTGCACGGCATTTTAGTGCAGCTGCCGCTGCCGGATCACATTTGCGAATGGTCGGTCATTGAAACGATCGCACCGGAAAAAGATGTCGATGGGTTTCACCCGATCAATGTCGGAAAAATGATGATCGGCCAACGGGCGTTTCTCCCTTGCACTCCGCATGGCATTTTAGTGATGGTGCAATCGGCCGGCATTGACATCGCCGGCAAGCACGTCGTCGTCGTCGGCCGAAGCAACATCGTCGGCAAACCGGTTGGCCAGCTGTTTTTGCGCGAACATGCCACCGTCACCTACACTCACTCGAAAACGCCGGATTTGGCCGCCATCACTCGGCAGGCGGACATTTTGATCGTCGCTGTCGGCAAGGCGCGCCTCATCGGCCCGGAACACATCAAGCCCGGGGCGGTCGTCATCGACGTCGGCGTCAACCGGCTTGAGAACGGCAAATTGTGCGGCGATGTCGATTTTGACGCTGTGAAAGAAGTGGCTGGCTATATTACGCCGGTGCCGGGTGGAGTCGGGCCGATGACGATTACAATGCTCTTGCACAACACGATTGAAGCGGCACGGCAGCTGGCCGCAAAGTGAGGGCAGGATCAGTGGAAGTGAAATATGTGACGGTCGGGGCGTTGACGAAGTACATCAAACGCAAGTTCGATGTCGACCCGCATTTGCGCGATCTATGGGTGAAGGGCGAGATTTCGAATTTTAAGCAGCATTCGCGCGGCCATATGTATTTTACGTTGAAAGACAGCCAAGGACGCATTGCCGCCGTCATGTTCGCCGGCTACAACCAGCATTTGCCGTTCCGCCCTGAAGATGGGATGAACGTGCTCGCGCGCGGGGAAATTTCCGTCTATGAACCGAACGGCAACTATCAGCTTTATGTCAAAGAAATGCAGCCGGAAGGTGTCGGAAGCCTCTATCTAGCCTACGAACAGCTGAAGCAGCGGCTCGAGGCGGAAGGGTTGTTTTCGCCGGTCCATAAAAAGCCGCTTCCAGCCTTCCCTCGCTGCATCGGCGTCGTTACATCGCCGACTGGAGCGGCGGTGCGCGATATTATGACGACGATTCGCCGCCGCTATCCGCTCGCTAAAGTCATTTTGTTTCCAGCGCTCGTTCAAGGGGACGGGGCGGCGCCCTCCATCGTGCGCGCCATCGAGCGGGCGAATTCGTTCGGCGGGGTTGATGTGCTGATTGTCGGCCGCGGCGGCGGCTCGATCGAAGAATTGTGGGCGTTCAATGAAGAAATCGTCGCTCGCGCCATCTTCGCCTCAAAAATACCGATTATTTCCGCTGTCGGCCATGAAACAGATTTTACGATCGCCGACTTTGTCGCCGATTTGCGGGCGCCGACGCCGACGGCAGCAGCTGAGATGGCGGCGCCGCATGTTGGGGAGCTCGCTGAGCGGCTCGCCGAGCGGAAATGGCGGCTCATCCGCGCCATGAAAGAGCAGCTTGCCGCTGATAAAGAGCAGCTTCGCCGGCTGCAAGGATCCTACGCATTCCGCTATCCCAAGCGGCTCTATGAACAAAAAGAACAGCAGCTTGATGCGTTGCTTGAGCGGCTTAGCCGCCAACGCGAACGGCTCGTCGACAAACATCGTCAGCGGTTGCATGAGCTTGACATGAGACTATGGCGGCACCATCCAGCTGCAGAGCTTGAGCGGATGAAAGAACGGCAAAAGGCGGCCGCCAATGCGCTGGAAAAAGCGATGCGCACCGCGGTGGAGCGCCATCGGTTCCGCTTTCGCTCCAACCTCGCCCGGCTTGAGGCGCTCAGTCCGCTTCGCATCATGGAGCGCGGCTACAGCTTGGTGTACAATGAGCAGGGCGAGCTCGTGAAACGAACGAACCAGCTTCGAATCGGCGAGCATCTTTCCATTCAAGTTCAAGACGGACGAGTCGATTGTCAAGTGACGGGAGTGGAGGAAAAACACGTATGAGCGAAGAAAAAGAGATGACGTTTGAAGAAGCGATGAAAAAACTGGAGGAAATCGTCGAAAAGCTCGAGGAAGGGAACGTGCCGCTTGAGGAGGCGATCGCCTTTTTTCAAGAAGGCATGAAACTGTCCAAGCTTTGCCATGATAAATTGCAGCATGTGGAGAAACAGTTGGAGTACATGCTGCGTGAAGACGGCGAGCTTGTCCCTTTTTCGCCGGAGGAGGAGTGACGGGTGGCGCAGCTTTCGGTTGAACAGTTTCTCAACGAACAAAAACGGGCCGTCGAGGCGGCGCTTTCCTCCTATATGGCGCGGCTTCGTGGGCCGGAGACGCTGAAAAAGGCGATGGCCTACTCGCTTGAGGCCGGCGGCAAACGAATCCGCCCGCTTTTGTTGCTGGCGACCATCCAAGCGCTTGGCAAAGACCCGGCGATCGGTCTGCCAGTCGCTTGCGCCATTGAAATGATCCATACGTACTCGCTCATTCATGATGATTTGCCAAGCATGGACAACGATGATTTGCGGCGCGGCAAACCGACGAACCATAAAGTGTTCGGCGAGGCGATGGCCATTTTGGCCGGGGACGCCTTGCTTACGTATGCGTTTCAATTGATCGCCGAGGTTGATGACGACCGCGTTCCGCCTTCTGTCCGGCTGCAGCTCATCGAGCAGCTCGCGAAGGCGGCCGGCCCGGAAGGCATGGTCGCTGGACAGGCGGCTGATATGGAGGCGGAAGGAAAAACGCTGGCGCTTGCGGAACTGGAATACATCCACCGCCATAAGACGGGGAAAATGTTGCAATACAGCGTGCACGCCGGGGGGCTGCTTGGCGGCGCCGATGGTCGGCAGACGCGCGAACTCAACGAGTTCGCCGCACATTTAGGCCTCGCCTTTCAAATTCGCGACGATATTTTGGACATTGAAGGAATGGAAGAAAAAATCGGCAAGCGAGTCGGCAGCGACCGCGACAACAAGAAGGCGACATATCCGGCGCTTCTTTCGCTAGGCGGTGCCAAAGAGAAACTGGCGTTTCACATCGACGCCGCGAAGCGCCATTTGCAACAAGCCAAAATCGATGACGCGGTGCTGGCCTACATTTGCGAGCTTGTCGCGGTCCGCGACCACTGATGCGGGGCGGCGGCCTCTTGTTCCCGTTGTTCGCTTTCCTTCGGGGCGGAGGCGGCCTTGTTTTTTTGGTTGTTTTCCGCCGGGCGGCCGCCGCAAGTTCTATAGATACACCACAAAACGCGTCCTAGGTGGTGACGGGCTGCGTTGGCGGGAAAAGTCGATTTTTCGCGCCGGATCATGTATAATAATACTACCTGTACGAGGAGAAACGGCTCGGAGAACGACAGAATGAAAGCGAGTGATCTTTGTTGGACTTGACAAAAATTGACCATCCGCGCGTTGTCAAAAACATGTCCATTCCTGAGCTGAAACGGTTAAGCGCCGAGATTCGGCGGTTTTTAATTGAGAAGTTGTCGAAAACGGGCGGACATATCGGCCCAAACTTAGGGGTCGTCGAGCTGACGATCGCCCTCCACCGCGAATTCGACAGCCCAAAAGACAAGCTCATTTGGGATGTCGGACACCAGTCATACGTGCATAAAATTTTGACCGGACGCGCCGCCGCGTTTGACACGCTCCGCCAATACAAGGGGCTGTCCGGGTTCCCGAAACGGAGCGAAAGCGAGCATGACGTGTGGGAAACGGGCCATAGCTCGACGTCGCTGTCGGCGGCGATGGGAATGGCGATCGCCCGTGATTTGAAAGGGACGGATGAATACATCGTGCCGATCATCGGCGACGGGGCGCTCACCGGCGGCATGGCGCTTGAGGCGCTCAACCATATCGGGCATGAGAAAACGGATATGATTGTCATCTTAAACGACAATGAAATGTCGATCGCCCCGAACGTCGGCGCGTTGCACAACATCCTCGGTCGGTTGCGCACCGCCGGCAAATACCAGTGGGTGAAAGATGAACTGGAGCTGCTGCTCAAGCGCATCCCAGCGGTTGGCGGCAAGCTGGCGGCGACGGCCGAGCGGCTGAAAGACAGCTTGAAATATTTGCTTGTCTCCGGCGTGTTTTTCGAAGAGCTCGGGTTTACGTATTTAGGCCCGGTCGACGGCCACGATTTTGAGGATTTGTTTGAGAACTTGCGCTATGCGAAGAAGATGAAAGGTCCGGTGCTTGTGCATGTCATCACGAAGAAAGGGAAAGGATACAGTCCGGCGGAAAACGACAAAGTCGGCACATGGCACGGCACAGGGCCGTACAAAATCGAAACCGGCGCTTTTGTCAAAACGAAAGAGGCCGGTCCGTCATGGAGCGCGCTTGTCAGCGAAACCGTGCGCCGGCTCGCTCGCACCGACCCGCGCATCGTCGCGATTACGCCGGCGATGCCGGTCGGCTCGAAGCTGGAAGGGTTTGCAAGCGAGTTTCCAGATCGGATGTTTGATGTTGGCATCGCCGAGCAGCACGCGACAACGCTCGCGGCTGGATTGGCGACGCAAGGGATGAAACCGTTTTTGGCCATTTATTCGACATTTTTGCAGCGCGCCTATGACCAAGTCGTCCATGATGTATGCCGGCAAAACTTAAATGTCTTTTTCGCCATTGACCGTGCTGGGTTGGTCGGGGCGGACGGCGAAACGCACCAAGGGGTGTTTGACATCGCCTTTTTGCGCCATGTGCCGAACTTGGTGTTGATGATGCCAAAAGACGAAAACGAAGGACAGCACATGGTGTACACCGCCATCCGCTACGACGACGGGCCAATCGCCATGCGTTTCCCGCGCGGCAACGGGCTTGGCGTACCGCTTGATGAGGAGCTGAAAGAAATCCCAATCGGCACGTGGGAAGTGTTGCGCGACGGCTGCGATGCGGCGATTTTGACGTTTGGCACGACGATTTCGATGGCGCTTAAGGCGGCCGACGAGCTGGCGAAAGACGGCATATCGGTGAAAGTCGTCAACGCTCGCTTTTTGAAGCCGATGGACGTGGCGATGCTTCACGAACTGCTTGAGAGCCGCCTGCCGATCTTAACGGTCGAAGAGGCGGTGCTGCAAGGCGGCTTTGGCAGTGCTGTGTTGGAGTTTGCTCATGATCATGGTTATCACGGAGCGGTCATCGAACGGATGGGCATCCCGGACCGCTTTATCGAACATGGAAGCGTCAGCGAGCTGCTCAATGAAATCGGGCTGACGTCGACCCATATCATCGACCGCATCAAAACGATGGTGCCAAGAAAACAGAAAAGGGCTTGAGACATGAAAGGAAAAAAAGAACGGCTCGATGTGCTGCTTGTCGAACGAGGGCTGGCGGAAACGCGGGAAAAGGCGAAGCGAGCGATCATGGCCGGGCTTGTCTATTCAAACGACGTTCGACTCGATAAGCCCGGGGAAAAAGTGCCGGTTGACATTCCGCTTGAGGTGAAAGGCAACCCGCTTCCGTACGTCAGCCGCGGTGGGTTGAAACTGGAAAAAGCGTTGCGCGAGTTTCATATTCGCGTGGAAAATAAAATTGTTCTTGACATCGGCGCGTCGACCGGCGGTTTCACCGACTGCGCCTTGCAGCATGGGGCGAAGCTGACGTATGCCGTCGATGTCGGCTACAACCAGCTTGCCTGGAAGCTGCGTCAAGACGAGCGCGTCGTTGTAATGGAGCGGACGAACTTCCGCTACGTGACGCCGGATCAGTTTACGAAAGGGCTGCCGGAAGTAGCTGTCATCGATGTCTCGTTTATTTCGCTGCGGCTCATTTTGCCGGTCGTCAAGACGGTCATGGTGCCGGGCGGCGATGTGATTGCTCTCGTCAAGCCGCAGTTTGAAGCCGGCAAGGAAAAGGTCGGCAAAAAAGGGATCATCCGCGATCCGAACATTCACGAGGAAGTGCTCGAATCGATCATTCAATTCGCCTGCGCGGAAGGGTTCGATGTTCTTCATTTAACGTATTCACCGATTACCGGCGGCGACGGCAATATTGAATTTTTGCTTCATGCTGCCTATCCTGGAGGAAACCGGGAGGGAGAAAACCGACTGCCAGCATCCGTCGCCGACGTGGTGAGCGAGGCGCATGCCCGATTGCGGGCGGGGAGCGTGGAGCCAAGCGGCAAATAGCGTCGGCGGGACGGACAATCTGCTCTGCACTTTGAAAAGCGGGGAGGTGGCGCAATGTGAACAAAGGGCAAAGGCATATTAAAATTCGCGAAATCATTATGAACCATGACATTGAAACGCAAGACGAGCTTGTCGACCGGCTGAGAGAAGCTGGCTTTAACGTCACCCAGGCGACCGTCTCGCGCGACATTAAAGAAATGCAGCTCGTCAAAGTGCCGATGGCCAACGGCCGCTACAAGTACAGCCTTCCGTCCGACCAGCGCTTCAATCCGTTGCAAAAGCTGAAGCGGGCGCTTGTTGATGTGTTTGTGAAGCTTGACGGAACGGGCAACTTGCTTGTGTTGCGGACGCTGCCGGGCAACGCCCATGCCGTCGGCGTCTTGCTCGACAATTTGGATTGGAACGAAATCGTCGGTACGATTTGCGGCGACGATACGTGCCTGATCATCTGCCGTACTCCGAAAGATGCGGAAAAAGTGTCCGACCAGCTGTTGTCCATGCTCTAGGCGAGGACCGGCCCAGCTTCCGTTCCACGTTCAAGGACGGAACGACAGGGCGGTCCTCGTTTGCAAATCCGAACATACGTGCTATAATCAAAAGTGGAATGAATCGGACAGGCAAGGAGTGGTGAAATGCTCGCCGAGCTGTCGATTAAAAATTTCGCCATTATCGAGTCGCTCTCGTTGTCGTTTGACAAAGGGCTGACGGTGTTAACCGGCGAAACGGGAGCCGGCAAATCGATCATCATCGACGCGATTCATTTGTTGATCGGCGGACGCGGCTCCGCTGAATTTGTCCGCTTTGGAGCGGAAAAGGCGGAAATCGAAGGGCTGTTTTTGCTTGATGATGACCGCCATCCGTGCTGGCAAAAATGCGCAGACGTTGGCATCGACGCCAGCGACGGCATGATCGTGTTGCGCCGCGATATTTTCGCCAACGGCAAAAGCGTCTGCCGCATTAACGGCAAGCTCGTCACGACGGCGGTGCTGCGCGACATCGGGGCGACGCTTGTTGATATTCACGGCCAGCATGAACATCAAGAACTGATGGATCCGTCCCGCCATCTGCCGCTTTTAGACGAGTTCGGCGGCCTAGAGGCGGCAGAGGCGCTTGCTCGCTACCGCGCCGTCTATGAGCGGTATGAGGAGCTCGGAAACAAATTGAAAAAGCTGAGCGAAAATGAACAGCAAATGGCGCACCGGCTTGATTTGCTGACGTTTCAGCTGCGTGAAATCGAGCAGGCGGCGCTCGAGCCGGGCGAGGACGAGCGGCTGATGGAGGAAAAAGTTCGCATCGTCAATTTTCAAAAAATTTATACCGCTCTGCAGAAAAGCTATGAGGCCCTCTCCGGAGAGGGACGCGGGCTTGATTCCATCGGGGAGGCGATGCGCCATCTCGATGACGTCGCAGGCATGGATGCAGCGCTCAAAGATGCGCATGAAACGACGGCGAACTGCTACTATTTGCTCGAGGAAGTCATGTACAAGCTGCGCGATCAAATTGAGGAGATGGAATACGACCCAGAGCGGCTCGATGCCATTGAAAGCCGTCTCGCGGAAATCGGGCAGCTCAAACGAAAATACGGGGCGACGATCGCCGATATTTTGCACTATGCCGAGACGATCGCCGAGGAAATCGAGACAATCGAAAATCGCGAAACGCATGTGCATGAGCTTAAGCAGCAGCTCGCTCTGGTGACGGACGAGTTGCTCACGGAGGCGAAAAACGTCACCGCTGTTCGGCAAACATATGCCCGGCGCCTGATTGAGCGCATTCATCAAGAACTGAAAGACTTGTACATGGACAAAACGAAATTTGACATCGTATTTGCCAAGCGCGAAGGATCGCTTGACGCCCCCTTGGTCGACGGCGTGCCGGTTAGGTTCCAAGAAGATGGCATCGATGTCGTCGAGTTTTACATTTCGACGAACGTCGGCGAGCCGTTAAAACCGCTCGTCAAAGTCGCTTCCGGCGGCGAGCTGTCGCGCATTATGCTGGCGTTGAAAACGATTTTTTCCAAACATCAAGGAGTGACGTCGATTGTTTTTGATGAGGTCGACACCGGTGTCAGCGGACGCGTCGCCCAGGCAATGGCGGAAAAAATTTACCGCATCGCCAGCCAGTCGCAAGTGCTTTGCATTTCCCATCTGCCGCAAGTCGCTGCGATGGCGGACACGCACTTGTTGATCGCCAAAGAGACGGATGGGGAACGGACGAAAACAGTCGTGAGGAAGCTCAATGAGGAGGAGAAAGTGAAAGAAATCGGGCGGATGATTTCCGGCGTCGAGATGACGGAATTGACGAAACGGCATGCCAAAGAGCTGTTGGAACTGGCGGCGAAAATGAAACATTGATTCCTGTTTCCCCTGTTCGTCGAGGGGAGGCGCATCCCTCTCAAAGCGGGCCGATTCCGCCTGCCTGTTCTGCCTTGGCGCCCGCTTTCCTTAAGAGAACTACGGTGTTTCATAAAGATAAGCAAAAAGCCGCGCGGCTGTCCGGATGCAAGTCCATCCAATTCCGGGCAGCTTTTTTATCGACAGGGCGATTATATTTTCCCCGGTTCAGGCAAAATTAAAACTGTAACCGTTTTTGCATGGTGTAGGCGGGAGCGAGGAGAGTGGACGACATTGAATAAAGAAACGGCGCGAAAAATCGCAGGAGTGCTTCTCCTTGGTATATTGACGGCCATCGCCTTTTCCAAACCGATGAAGGAATATTGGCAAATTCCGAAGCAGCTTGTCCTGTTTGAAGGCGATGCGGTTGAATTTCCTGCCGCTTCCCTTCCCGTGCAAGCGGCCGTCAATGACCGAAACGCTCCCGAAACGCTCAATATTGAGCGAAAAAACGGTTCTCTGTCTGTAAAGGCGAAACGCCGCGGACATGAAACGATGATGTTGCAGGTTGCCGGAATGCCGATCAAGCAAGTGGATGTCAACGTGCTGCCGACGCTCAAAGTCATTCCCGGCGGACAATCGATCGGCGTCAAGCTCAATACCGTCGGCGTTCTTGTCGTCGGTTACCACCTTGTCGAAACCGAAAACGGGAAAAAATCGCCGGGAGAGGCAGCCGGCATTCAAGTCGGCGACATCATTATCGGCATTAACGGCCAAAAAATCGAAAACATGAGCGACCTTTCCCCTTTCATCGAGGAGGCCGGCAAAACGGGAAAACCGCTTCATCTAAAAATTCTGCGCGATCAGCACTCCATGACGGTGAAGCTCGTTCCGCTGAGAGACAAGCATGACGATGTGTACCGCATCGGCCTGTACATTCGCGATTCGGCCGCCGGCATCGGGACGATGACATTTTACGACCCCAAATCAAAAACATATGGCGCACTTGGCCATGTCATCTCTGACATGGATACGAAAAAGCCGATTGTCGTGCAAAACGGGCAAATTATGCGCTCGACCGTCACATCGATCGAAAAAGGGACGAGCGGCAATCCAGGTGAAAAATTAGCGCGCTTTTCCGACGGCGAAGAAGTGATCGGCACGATCACCACCAACAGCCCGTTTGGCATTTTCGGCAAGCTGATCAAACCACTGCCGGACAGCCCATTCACGAAACCGATTCCGATCGCTTTGGCCAGCCAGGTGAAAGAAGGACCGGCAAAAATATTGACAGTGGTCGAAAACGACAAGGTGGAGCAATTTGATGTTGAAATTGTCAGCAACGTTCCACAAAAGTTTCCAGCCACAAAAGGACTCGTCATCCGCGTCACCGATCCGCGCCTGCTCAAGAAAACGGGCGGCATCGTTCAAGGCATGAGCGGCAGCCCGATCATTCAAGACGGCAAACTTGTCGGTGCGGTGACGCATGTGTTTGTCAACGATCCGACATCGGGATACGGCGTCCATATTGAATGGATGCTGCAAGAGGCAGGCATCGATCTATACGGCAAACAAAAGAAAGCGAGCTGACAAAGTCGGCTCGCTTTTTCCCGGCAGCCAACATTCGATTCTTGTGTATATTTGGTGAAATGACGAGTGATGATTTGGTCACCATTCATCTCTTCCTGATCATCCCAAGGTCAATGTTTCGAAATGCTGTGAGCGGCTTGATTGATTCCGCCATATTTGGTTAGGCTGCCACTAAAAATTTTTCAAAAAAGGCGGCAAAAATTTTGCCGGTTTGGCATAGATATTTGGTGAAACATCCGTTAAAATGAAATGTGTAAAGATTTTTCGACAAACGCATCGCTGGTGAAAACGAATATTGTCTAATGAGCTCGTTTTTTGTTATAATCTTTATTTTTTGAAAAATAAAAGGATTTTTTGCCGCTGTTGTCGAATGTACGTTAATGGAATGTTACATAGCAAGAAAAAGTGGGGGAGGACGATCGTTTTGAGCATTAAGGTGTGCATTGCCGATGATAACCGCGAATTGGTGACATTGCTTGACGAATATATCTCGAGTCAGCCGGACATGGAAGTGATTGGCACGGCGTATAACGGCCAAGATTGCCTTCATATGCTCGAGGAAAAGCGGCCGGATATTTTGCTTCTGGACATCATTATGCCGCACTTGGATGGGTTAGCTGTGCTTGAGAAAGTCCGCGCAGGTTGTGAGCATCAGCCGAGCGTCATTATGCTGACGGCGTTCGGCCAGGAGGATGTCACGAAAAAGGCAGTGGAACTCGGCGCTTCCTACTTCATTTTAAAACCGTTCGACATGGAGAATTTGGTCCATCACATTCGGCAGATTCATGGCAAAACGGCGCCGATGGTCAGAAAAACCGGCTCTGCCTACCAGGCGCGCGACAACAAACCGAAAAATTTGGATGCGAGCATTACGAGCATCATCCATGAAATCGGCGTCCCGGCGCATATTAAAGGCTATCTGTACTTGCGCGAAGCGATCGCGATGGTGTACCACGACATCGAACTGCTCGGCTCCATCACGAAAGTGCTCTATCCGGACATCGCGAAAAAATACAACACGACGGCCAGCCGCGTCGAGCGCGCCATTCGCCATGCGATCGAAGTCGCTTGGAGCCGCGGCAACCTCGAATCGATTTCCTCGCTGTTCGGCTATACGGTGAGCGTCTCGAAGGCAAAGCCGACAAACTCGGAATTCATCGCCATGGTGGCCGATAAGCTCCGGCTTGAGCATAAAGCATCGTAACGGAAAACGAATGATAGCCAAAGCGGCAAGACGCTCCGCAATCGGGGGCGTCTTTTTTGCCGTTTGGCGGCTTGCTGGAACGAAAAAAGGGGGAACGTGGCTTGCGCCGGTGTGGTGCACAGAGGCGGCTTTACCGCCAAGGGCCAGACGGTTAAGATGGGTCGTTTTCTTTTTCTTTTTTCTCCAATTCCAGCAGCTTGTTCACCAAAATGTGCGGCGGCATATGCATGATCTGCTCGATCGGCACGCCGAGCGCTTTGGCCAGCTTTTGCGCTGTTTCCAGCGAAATTTTCAACGGCTGCATCATCTCCACCTCGTTTGTTCATAGTATTATTTTTAGTATAACGAACGACCGCCGGTTTCGGCCAGCTCGTTGGCTGAACGGCGAATAAATGCGAAAGGAAGAAGGCAGAATGACATTGATTTTTGCCCACCGCGGGGCGGCGGGGACGCACCCGGAAAATACGATGGCGGCGTTTATCGAGGCGGAAAAAGCGGGAGCGGACGGCATTGAATTGGATGTGCAGCTCACAAAAGACGGCGAAGTGGTCGTCATTCATGACGAAACGGTCGACCGGACGACGGACGGCAGCGGCTGGGTGAAAGACATCACGTACCGCGAACTGCGCCGATTGAACGCGGCGGCCATGTGGGACGGCAAACACGGCCATTGTCCGATTCCGCATCTTGAGGAAGTGCTTGCTTGGCTGTCATCAACACGGATGGCGGTCAACATCGAGCTGAAAAATAGCCTCATCGCCTACGAAACGCTTGAGCAAAAAACGATCTCCCTCGTGCGCCGCTATGGGCTTGAGAAGCGGACGATTTTGTCATCGTTCAATCATCATAGCATGCGCCTTTGCCGAACGCTTGCACCGGAAATCGAGACGGCGCTCTTGTACATTGAGCCGCTGTATGCCCCATGGACGTATGTGCGTGCCATGAACGCCGACGGGGTGCATCCGCACTATCGGACGGTGACGGCGGAATTTGCCGCCGAAGCGCGGCGGCGCGGGGTGGCGGTCCGCCCGTTTACGGTAAATAAGCGAAATGTGATGAAAACGATGTTTGCTTATGGCGTTGACGCCGTCTTCACCGACTACCCGCGCCAAGCGAAGCAATGGAAAGAGAAAACGCCTTAACGAGAGACGTTAAGGCATTTTTTGTTTGCCTTGAAATGGATGTTTTCCCAGTGTAATAGGCATCAACGTTCCGGGTCAAGGCGTTTTTCGTTTTCGTTGAAAACGCGCCTGCACTTTGTTGCGTTTCCGGTCGCGGTGCAGCAAAAAACCGCCGAGAAACGCCAGCCCAGCGGCAAACAGCGCGAGCCCGGCGAGAAATTGCAGCCATAAGGCAGAAAACAGCGGCCCGTTGATGCCAAACAACGCATCGCGCATCCATTTGATGCCAAGCGCCGCTCCAAGCCCGGGAATGACTAAAATCAACAGCGCAATCATTCGCCCCATCGCGATCGCGTTCCTTTCCGAAAAGAGTAGCCTTATCGACTATCATAGCGGTTATTGGGCGTTTGTCAAGGAAAGAGCAAATCAAGTATGATAAAAGTGTCTGCAAAAATTGGCATACTATAAAGTGTGGTGAATGGACATGAAAAAAGTGATGATCATTGGGGCTGACTCGCGCGGAATGTCGCTTTTGAAGCTGCTTCACGGGGCGTCGGGATTTGACGTTGTGGCGGTTGTTGACGTCGATGAACAAGCTCCGGGGGTGCAACTGGCGCAAAAATGGGGCATCGCTGCTGCGAGCGACTGGCGTCCATGGATGGCCGAGCCGCTTGATTTGATCATTGAAACGACGGGCAGGGCGGATGTCCTTGAGGAAATCCGTCGATTGGCGCCAGAGGGAGCCAATATTGTCCCAAGTGCAGTCGCGCAGATGATGGCCGAGCTCGTTGAAGAAAAAGAAGCGCTCATCGCCAAATTGAAAAGCGAAGCGGCTCGGCGCGCGCTCATCTTTCATTCGTCCCACGATGGCATGATTGTCGTTGATGAATATGGTTACATTACCGATATGAATCAAAGCGCGGCGGAGCTGCTTGAAGTCGATAAAGACAAAGTGATCGGCAAGCATATTTTGACCGTTCTGCCGTCAAGCGGCTTGCCGCGCGTGCTCGAAACGAGGCAGACGGAGTTTCATCAAGAAGTGGAGCTGGCCAATGGAAAAAAATTGATCACCACCCGCATCCCGATCATCGATGACAATGGCAAACTGTTTGGGGCGCTCGCGGTATTCAAGGACATCACCGAGCTTGTCGCTTTGGCGGAAGAAATCACCGACTTAAAAGAAGTCCGCATGATGCTCGAAGCGATCATCTATTCGTCGGAAGAGGCGATTTCCGTCGTCGATGAAAATGGGAACGGTATTTTGATCAACCCGGCGTATACACGGCTCACCGGTTTGACAGAGGAAGACGTCATCGGCAAACCGGCGACGGCCGACATCGCGGAAGGGGAAAGCATGCACATGCAAGTATTGAAAACGCGTCGCCCGGTGCGCGGAGCGCGCATGAAAGTCGGCCCGAAAAACCGAGATGTCATCGTCAATGTCGCGCCGATTATTGTTGATGGCGTATTGAAAGGAAGTGTCGGCGTCATTCATGATGTGTCAGAAATTCAGCGGCTGACGACTGAGCTCAATCGGGCGCGGCAAATCATCCGCACGCTCGAGGCGAAATATTCGTTTGCGGATATTGTCGGTGAGTCGGAAGAGATGAAGGTTGCGATCGAGCAGGCGAAGCTGGCGGCGAAAACACCGGCGACGATTTTGCTGCGGGGGGAATCAGGGACGGGCAAGGAGCTGTTCGCCCACGCCATTCACAACGCGAGCGACCGAAAGTATAACAAGTTTATCCGCGTCAACTGCGCGGCCATTCCGGAAACATTATTGGAAAGCGAACTGTTTGGCTATGAGGAAGGAGCGTTTTCCGGCGCGCGGCGCGGAGGCAAGCGAGGGCTGTTTGAAGAAGCAAACAACGGAAGCATTTTCCTTGACGAAATCGGCGAACTGTCGGCCAGCACGCAGGCGAAGCTGCTCCGCGTCTTGCAGGAGCGGGAGATCGTCCGCGTCGGCGGGACGAAGCCGATCCCGATCAACGTCCGCGTCATCGCCGCCACGAACGTCAACCTTGAAAAAGCGATTGCCGAAGGCGCCTTTCGCGAAGACTTATACTATCGGCTCAATCGGATGCCGATTTATATTCCGCCGCTGCGCGCCCGCAAGGAAGACATTCCAGCTCTTTGCCGGCGTTTGATCCAGAAACTGAACCAAGATTACGGGCGCAACGTCGAAGGTGTCACGGATGAAGCGATGGCGAAGCTTCTTGCCTATGATTGGCCGGGAAATGTCCGCGAGCTCGAAAATGTGCTCGGGCGGGCGATGATTTTCATGAAATTTCATGAAGTGATGATCGATGCGACGCATTTGCCGCCGCTCGCTTCGCCTTCGTCAGTGCCGGCTCATCGAGTGGAAACGGAAGAGGAGATTCGGCCGCTTGAGGAAATGGTGAGCCGATACGAAGCGAGCTTGATTGAGCAGGCGCTTCGCCGCCATCGAGGCAATAAAACAGCGGCGGCCCGGGCGCTTGGCATTTCGGTGCGCAATTTATATTACAAGCTGGAGAAATACGGGCTTGACAAAAATATCATGCAATAATTTGCGCGGAGTGAAGAATATTGCACATATCTGTTTGCGAAGGTAGTGTGTTTTAAAGCGCTTTCAGTCATTTTTGGTTGGCACAGTTTTTGCATAAAAAGACTGTGCCGCACGATTTGCAGAAAAGGTTGGTGCAGATGATGAAGCTTGAATCGTTAGTGCAAGAAGCAAGACAATGCCAGGACCGGACGGTGGCCGTGGCGGCGGCGGAAGATGAAGAAGTGATTGAAGCGGTGGCGATGGCGCTCGAACACCGTCTCGGACGCTTTGTGCTTTATGGCGATCGGGAGCGGCTCGGACGGCTGTTGAAGGAAAAAGGATGCGCCCGCTTTTCCGACGTCGATGTCGTTCATGCGAATTCGATCGGGCAAGCCGCAGAGCTTGCCGTGCGCGCCGTCCATTTGAACGAGGCGGATGCGTTGATGAAAGGGCATGTGCCGACGGCAACGCTGCTGAAAGCCGTTTTGAACAAAGAATACGGGCTGCGCACGGGAAAGGTGTTGTCCCATGTCGCTGTTTTTGAGGTGCCGGAGTTTGACCGATTTGTCATCGTCACCGACGCGGCGATGAACATCGCTCCGGATTTGGAGCAAAAGGTGCAAATTGTCAACAACGCCGTCAGCATCGCGCGCTCCATCGGCATCGAGCGCCCGAAAGTCGCGGCGCTGGCGGCGGTGGAGACGGTCAATCCGGCCATGCCGGCAACACTTGATGCAGCGGCGCTCGCAATGATGCAAAAGCGGGGGCAAATCGAACATAGCCTCGTTGACGGACCGCTTGCGTTGGACAACGCGGTGTCGCTGGCGGCGGCGAAGCATAAGCGGATTGAAAGCGAAGTGGCTGGACAGGCTGATATTTTGCTTGTGCCGGACATTGAATCCGGCAACATGCTGTATAAGTCGCTCGTCTATTTTGCGAACGCACGCGTCGGCGCAGTCATCGCTGGGGCGAAGGCGCCGATCGTGTTGACGTCGCGCGCCGACTCGGCGGAAAGCAAACTGTATTCGTTGGCGCTTGCTATTTGTTCGGCAGCAAAATGAAATAGATGAAGGAGGCCATCAGTGATGGAACTGTTTCAATATATGGAAAAATATGATTATGAGCAAGTGTTGTTTTGCCAAGACAAAGAATCCGGATTGAAGGCGATCATTGTCATTCATGACACGACGCTCGGCCCGGCGCTCGGCGGGACGCGCATGTGGATGTACAATTCGGAAGAAGAGGCGCTTGAAGACGCCCTGCGCCTCGCCCGCGGCATGACGTACAAAAACGCGGCCGCCGGCCTTAATTTAGGCGGGGGCAAGACGGTCATCATCGGCGATCCGCGCAAAGATAAAAACGAGGCGATGTTCCGCGCGTTCGGCCGGTTCATTCAAGGGCTGAACGGCCGCTACATCACGGCGGAAGACGTCGGCACGACCGTTGCCGATATGGACATCATCTATCAGGAAACGGACTATGTCACCGGGATTTCGCCGGAATTCGGCTCATCCGGCAACCCGTCGCCGGCCACGGCTTACGGCGTATATCGCGGGATGAAAGCGGCGGCGAAGGAAGCGTTTGGCAGCGATTCGCTTGAAGGAAAAGTTGTCGCCGTCCAAGGGGTTGGCAATGTCGCCTACCATTTATGCCGCCATTTGCACGAAGAAGGAGCGAAACTCATCGTTACCGACATCAACAAGGAAGCGGTGGCGCGCGCGGTCGAGGAATTTGGGGCGAAAGCGGTCGACCCGAACGACATTTACGGCGTGGAGTGCGACATTTTTGCTCCATGCGCGCTCGGCGGCATCATCAACGACCAAACGATTCCACAGCTGAAAGCGAAAGTGATCGCCGGCTCGGCGAACAACCAGCTGAAAGAGCCGCGCCATGGCGACATGATCCATGAAATGGGCATCGTCTATGCACCAGATTATGTGATCAACGCCGGCGGCGTCATCAACGTCGCCGATGAGCTGTACGGCTACAACCGTGAACGGGCGATGAAAAAAATCGAGCAAATTTATGACAACATCGAAAAAGTGTTTGCCATCGCCAAGCGTGACAACATTCCAACGTATGTGGCCGCTGACCGGATGGCCGAAGAACGAATTGAAACGATGCGCAAAGCGCGCAGCCAATTTTTGCAAAACGGCCATCATATTTTAAGCCGCCGCCGCGCCCGCTAATAGTGGCGAGGGGCGGCCTTCCGCCCCGCCGGCGGATGATGGAGGGACAGCAACGATGGAAGAGCAGAAGTTTCGCATTTTAACGATCAATCCAGGCTCGACTTCAACGAAGATCGGCGTCTTTGAAAACGAACGGCCATTGCTCGAAAAAACGATCCGCCATGAGGCGGACGTGCTTCGGCAATATAAAACGATCGCGGACCAGTATGAGTTCCGCAAGCAAACGATTTTGCAAGCACTGGATGAAGAAGGAATCAATTTATCGAAGTTGAGCGCCGTCTGCGGCCGCGGAGGGCTTCTCCGTCCGATCGAAGGCGGAACGTATCGCGTCAATGAGGCGATGCTTGAAGATTTGCGGCGCGGATATTCCGGCCAGCACGCGTCCAACCTCGGCGGCATTTTGGCGCATGAGATCGCCTCGGCCTTAAACATCCCGGCGTTTATCGTCGATCCGGTCGTTGTCGACGAACTCGATCCAATTGCCCGGATCAGCGGATTTCCGCTCATTGAGCGGCGCAGCATTTTCCATGCTTTAAACCAAAAGGCGGTCGCGCGCCGCGTCGCCAAGCAGCTTGGGAAACGGTATGACGAACTGAACTTGATCGTCGCCCATATGGGCGGCGGCATCACGGTCGGCGCCCACAAGCAAGGAAGGGTCGTCGATGTCAACAACGGCCTTGACGGCGAAGGCCCGTTCAGCCCGGAGCGCGCCGGGACGGTGCCAGCGGGCGATTTGGTTGCTTTATGCTTCTCTGGTGAATATTACCGCGAAGAGATCATGAACATGCTCGTCGGCGGCGGCGGCCTTGTCGGTTATCTTGGCACGAATGATGCGGTGAAAGTCGAGAAAATGATCGAAGCCGGCGATGAAAAGGCCAAGCTCGTGTATGAGGCGATGGCGTACCAAGTGGCGAAAGAAATCGGTGCGGCAAGCGCCGTGCTTTCCGGCAAAGTCGACGCCATCATTTTGACCGGCGGACTGGCGTATGGCAAATCGTTTGTCGAACAGATCACTCGCCGCGTGCAATGGATCGCCGATGTCATCGTCCATCCGGGCGAAAACGAACTGCAGGCGCTCGCTGAAGGCGCGCTTCGCGTCCTGCGCGGCGAAGAAGAGGGAAAAGTGTATCCAGGCAAGGCCGTTTCGCCGGTTCCAGCCCGGCGCTGATGCGGCAACGGACAGAAAGGAGAAGGCAAGATGGCAAAAGAATACGATGTCGTCATTCTCGGCGGAGGAACGGGTGGCTATGTGGCCGCCATTCGCGCCTCGCAGCTCGGGTTGAAAACGGCCGTTGTGGAAAAAGGGAAGCTCGGCGGCACGTGCCTGCACGCTGGCTGCATTCCGTCCAAAGCGTTGCTTCGCAGTGCCGAAGTGTACGCACAAACGAAAAACGGCGAGGCATTTGGCGTCATCGCCGACGGCGTGCGCCTTGATTTTGCCAAAGTGCAGGCGCGCAAAGCGGCGATTGTTGAGCAGCTCCACAAAGGCGTGCAGCATTTGATGAAAAAAGGGAAAATCGATGTGTACGCCGGCACCGGCCGCCTGCTCGGCCCGTCGATCTTTTCCCCGCTGCCGGGGACGGTGTCGGTCGAAATGAACGACGGCAGCGAAAACGAAATGCTCGTCCCGAAATTTGTCGTCATCGCCACCGGTTCGCGCCCGCGCACGCTGCCGGGGCTCGAGCCGGACGGCGAATTCGTGATGACGTCCGATGAGGCGTTGCAAATGGAGACGCTCCCCTCGTCCATCTTGATCGTCGGCGGCGGTGTGATCGGCATGGAATGGGCGTCCATGCTTAATGATTTCGGCGTTGACGTGACGGTGCTGGAATATGCCGATCGCATTTTGCCGACAGAAGATGAAGACGTGTCAAAAGAAATGGAAAAACTGCTCCGCCGCCGCGGTGTCAACATCGTCACAGGAGCGCGGGTGCTCGCGGAAACGCTCGAGAAAGGAAACGGCGTCACGATCCAAGCGGAGCATCAAGGCGAGCGGAAAACGTTTGCGGCCGACAAGATGCTTGTTTCCGTCGGGCGGCAGGCGAACATTGAGGGGATCGGCTTGGAAAACACCGAGATTGTCGTGGAGAAGGGGTATATTCAAACGAACGAGTTCGGCCAAACGAAAGAATCGCACATTTACGCGATCGGCGATGTCATCGGCGGCCTGCAGCTTGCCCATGTCGCCGCCCATGAAGGGATTGTCGCCATTGAGCATTTGGCCGGGCACAACCCAGCGCCGATTGACTATACGATGGTGCCCCGCTGCATTTACACCCGTCCGGAAGCGGCGGCGGTCGGCTTAACCGAACAAGAGGCGAAAGCGAAAGGCTATGATGTCAAGGTCGGCAAATTTCCGTTTAAAGCCATTGGCAAGGCGCTTGTGTTCGGTGAGGCGGAAGGGTTTGTGAAACTCATCGCCGACCGGAACACGGACGATCTGCTTGGCGTCCATATGGTCGGGCCGCACGTGACCGATTTGATTTCCGAAGCCGGTCTCGCCCGCGTGCTTGATGCGGCTCCGTGGGAAGTGGCGCATGCGATCCATCCGCATCCGACGCTGTCAGAGGCCATGGCGGAAGCGGCGCTGGCGGTCGATGGCAAAGCTATTCATTTTTAACCGATTTCGCCGTATGCGCGCGGCGCGTGATCATTGGTTGACTATGTGAATCTAAGGGAGGTTGTTGCGATGGCGCAAAACCGTCATCAGGCGCTTGGATTAAGCGATGACACGGTGTTGGAAATGTATGAAACGATGCTCTTGGCCCGCAAGCTCGATGAACGGATGTGGCTGTTAAACCGCGCGGGGAAAATTCCGTTCGTCATCTCATGCCAAGGGCAGGAGGCGGCGCAAGTCGGCGCGGCATTCGCCCTCGACCGGACGAAAGACTATGTCTTGCCGTATTACCGCGATGTGGGCGTTGTCCTGACGTTTGGCATGACGCCGAGAGAATTGATGTTGGCGGCGTTTGCCAAGGCGGAAGACCCGAACTCCGGCGGCCGGCAAATGCCAGGGCATTTCGGGAAAAAGAAAAACCGGATCGTCACCGGTTCATCGCCCGTGACGACGCAAGTGCCGCATGCGGTTGGCTTTGCGCTGGCGGCGAAAATGGAAAAGAAAGATTTTGTCGCCTTCGTCACGTTCGGCGAAGGGTCGTCGAACCAAGGCGACTTCCATGAAGGGGCGAACTTCGCCGGCGTTCACAAGCTTCCGGTCATCTTCATGTGCGAAAACAACAAGTACGCCATTTCCGTGCCCATTTCGAAACAACTCGCGTGCGAAAAGGTGTCCGACCGCGCCATCGGCTATGGCATGCCGGGCTATACGGTCGACGGCACCGATCCGCTTGAAGTGTACCGAGTCGTGAAAGAAGCGGCCGACCGCGCCCGCCGCGGCGAAGGGCCGACGCTCATCGAGGCCGTGACATACCGGCTGACGTCGCACTCGTCGGACGATGACCACCGCGTCTATCGGACGGAAGAAGAGCTCGCCGAAGCGCGCGCCAAAGACCCGATCGTGTCGTTTGCCAACTATTTGAAAGAAACCGGTGTTTTGACCGACCAGCTTGACGAGGACATTCAAGCGCGCGTCATGAAAGAAGTGAACGAAGCGACCGACTACGCGGAGAAGGCTCCGTACGCCGAGCCGGAGCATGCGCTTCGCTACGTGTATGCCGAGGAGTAAGGGGGAATCGACGATGCCTGTTATTTCCTATATTGATGCGGTTACGATGGCGATTCGTGAAGAGATGGAGCGCGACCCGCGCGTGTTTGTGTTAGGAGAAGACGTCGGCCGGAAAGGCGGAGTGTTCAAAGCGACGCAAGGATTGTACGAGCAGTTCGGCGAAGAGCGCGTCATCGACACGCCGCTTTCCGAGTCGGCGATCGTCGGCGTCGGCATCGGCGCGGCGATGTACGGCCTGCGCCCGATTGCCGAAATTCAGTTTGCCGATTTTATCATGCCGGCGGTCAACCAAATCATTTCTGAAGCGGCGCGCATCCGCTATCGCTCGAACAACGACTGGAACTGCCCGATCGTCATCCGCGCCCCATACGGCGGCGGCGTTCACGGCGCTTTGTACCATTCGCAGTCAGTCGAAGCGATTTTCGCCAACCAGCCTGGGTTAAAAATCGTCATGCCGTCGACGCCGTACGATGTGAAAGGGCTGCTGAAAGCGGCGATTCGCGACGAAGACCCGGTGCTCTTTTTCGAGCATAAACGCGCTTACCGCCTCATTAAAGGGGAAGTGCCGGAGGACGACTACGTGCTTCCGATCGGCAAGGCGGACGTCAAGCGTGAAGGCGATGACATCACGGTCATCACGTACGGGCTGTGCGTCCATTTTGCCTTGCAGGCGGCCGAGCGCGTCGCCCAAGACGGCATTTCTGTCCATCTGCTCGATTTGCGCACCGTCTATCCGCTCGACAAAGAAGCGATCATCGAGGCGGCGAGCAAAACAGGAAAAGTGCTGCTCATTACGGAAGACAATAAAGAAGGCAGCGTCATGAGCGAAGTCGCCGCCATTATCGCGGAGCATTGTTTGTTTGATCTCGACGCGCCGATTATGCGCCTCGCCGGCCCGGACGTTCCGGCCATGCCGTATGCGCCGACGATGGAAAAATTCTTTATGATCAATCCAGAAAAAGTCGAAAAAGCGATGCGCGAATTAGCGGCGTTTTGAGGCGAAGACATTGCAGCCAAGATAGGAGGGTATCGATGTGGCCATCGAACAATTGACGATGCCTCAGCTCGGGGAAAGCGTCACGGAAGGCACGATCAGCAAATGGCTCATTTCCCCGGGCGACAAAGTGAACAAATACGACCCGATCGCTGAAGTCATCACCGATAAAGTGAGCGCGGAAATTCCGTCGTCGTTTGCCGGCGTCATCCGCGAGCTGATCGCCAAAGAAGGGGAGACGCTCCCAGTCGGCGCGCCGATTTGCACGATCGAAGTCGAAGGCGCTGCACCGGCTTCGGAAGCGAAGCCGGCGGATGAAGCGCCGAAAGCAGAAGACAACGCCAAGCCAGCCGCTCCGAAAAAGGCCGGCCGGGCAAACAACGGCCGCTATTCGCCGGCCGTGCTCCGCTTGGCTCAGGAACACGGCATTGACCTCGAACAAGTCGAAGGCACCGGCCTTGGCGGGCGGGTGACGCGCAAAGATTTGCTGAAGCTCATTGAGTCTGGACAAATTCCGAAAGCGGGAGCGGCACCGGCGGCGGAACAAGCGGCGCCAAAAGCGGAACCGAGAACGGAACAACCGGCCACAGCCGCCGCAACCGTTCAACCGTCTGCCGCGGCCGCGCCAACCGCGCCGCAGGCAGCGCCGATCAAACCAGCGGCCCCGAACGTCGAAGCCGGAGCGGGCGACATCGAAATTCCGGTCACCCCGGTGCGCAAGGCGATTGCGGCGAACATGCTCCGCAGCAAACACGAAGCGCCGCACGCTTGGACGATGGTCGAAGTCGACGTCACCGATCTTGTCGCCTACCGCGATGCGATCAAAGACGAGTTCAAGCGGCGTGAAGGCTTCAATTTGACGTATTTCGCCTTCTTCGTCAAGGCGGTCGCCCAAGCGCTGAAAGAATTCCCGCAGCTGAACTCGACGTGGGCGGGCGATAAGATCATTCAACGCAAAGACATCAACATCTCGATCGCCGTCGCGACGGATGACGCCTTGTTCGTGCCCGTCATCAAGCACGCCGATGAAAAAACGATCAAAGGCATCGCCCGCGAAATCGCTGAACTGGCGGCGAAAACGCGCGCCGGCAAACTGCGCCCGGAAGACATGCAGGGCGGCACGTTCACCGTCAACAACACCGGCGCGTTCGGCTCGGTGCAGTCGATGGGCATTATCAACTACCCGCAAGCGGCCATTTTGCAAGTGGAAACGATCGTCAAACGTCCGGTCGTCAAAAACGGCATGATCGCCATCCGCGACATGGTCAACTTATGTTTGTCGCTCGACCACCGCGTCTTGGACGGCCTCATTTGCGGCCGCTTCCTCGCTCGCGTCAAAGCGATTTTGGAAAATATGAACAAAGACAACACGCCGATTTATTAACGATTCCCCCATCGCCATCGGTTGGCGGTGGGGGTTTTTGCGTGGCGCGATTTCAAACTTCTTTCACAAATGTGATGTATAATGAGGACAGAAACGAACGTGCGAAGGAGAAAAACCAGATGAAACGAGCGAGCGTATGGATGCTGTTGTGTTGCTTCTTTCTGCTAAGCGGCTGCGCCAATCCGTCGTTTCCCCCGGTGGCCGATTCGCTTTCTGTCGTCATCAGCCTCGATGTCAAAGCGGAAACGGTCACCTTTTTGAACGCGGAAAATGGCGGCAAGATCGCCCGTTGGAACATCAACGAACCGTTTCAAGGCGGGGCGTTGAGCCCAGACGGCCGGACGCTTCTTTTGTACGGGCGGGATCTTGACGGCGTCTATCGGTACGATCTCGCGACCGGGAAGCTGCTTGGCGAATGGAAAATAGGAAGCGGCATTGTGAGCGCTGCTCCATCTCCGGATGGCCGCACGTGGTTTTTTGGCGACAGCACCCATCACGCGGTGCGCGTTGTGAGCCGGGACGGGAAAGAGATCGCCCGCCTTTCGGTCGGACGCTCCCCGATGACGCTGCTTGTCAATCGCCAGGGAACGGAGCTGTATGCCATCGACTTTCAAGACGGCCGCGCCTTTGTCATTGATGCAAGCCGCCTCCGTGTCATTCGCTCATTTTCTGTGCCGAAGATGGCGTTAGGCGGATTGATGCGCGAGCGGCAAGGGGAGCTGTGGGTCGGCGGACATGGAAGCGGGAACAAGGTGGAGAAGAATATTCACGTCTATTCGCTTCGAGACGGCCGCTTGTTGCGGACGATTGCCGCCCCGGTCATGCCGGTTGATTTTGTCGAAACAGGCCGCGGCGTGTTTGTGCTAAGCCACGGTTCGAACACGATCTATCAGTTTTCAAAAGAAGGAAAACAGCTCGCTTCGGCGTCTGTCGGCGCCAATCCGTTTGCCATGGAAGCGGCAGGAAGCCGTTTGTATATTGCGAGTTATGACAGCGATGAAATCATCGTGGTCGATGAGGCGACGCTGCGTCCGCTCGCCCGTTGGAAGACGGGAGACGGCCCGCTGCAGCTATTCATTCGGGAGGGACGAACATGAGCGAACGAACCGTTTTAATCGTCGATGATGAAGAAGAAATGCGCCTGCTCGTTGGCATGTATTTGGAAAACGCCGGCTTTCGTTGCCTCGAAGCAGGGGACGGGGAAGAAGCGCTGGTGCTGCTTTCGCAACATCCGGTTGATGCCGTGCTGTTGGACGTCATGATGCCAAAACAGGACGGATTCGCCGTCTGCGCCCGCATCCGCGAGCAGTCGGACGTGCCGATTTTGTTTTTGACCGCGCTTGGCGAAGAATGGGATAAAGTGAAAGGATTGAAGCTTGGCGGCGACGATTACATCGTCAAACCGTTCAGCCCAGGAGAGCTCATCGCCCGCCTTGAGGCGGTGTTGCGCCGGGTGCAGCGCGTCCGCGAGAATGACGGCCGGCTGCAATTTGGCGACCTTGCCATCGACGAAAAAGGCCGAACCGTGACCGTTGGCGGCAAACCGGTGAAATTGACGTTGAAAGAGTTTGAGCTGCTGCTGTTTTTGGCAAAACACCGCGGTCAGGTGTTCAGCCGCGACGATTTGCTCGTCAAAGTGTGGGGATATGATTATACAGGAAACGCCCGCACGGTCGATACGCATGTGAAAACGCTGCGCATGAAGCTGAAAGACGCCGCCCGCCACATCCAAACCGTATGGGGCATCGGCTACAAGTTTGAGGGATGAACATGAAACGGCTTCGGTTAGGACAAAAACTATGGCTGGCGATCGGGGCCGCGGTCGTGGCGACGCTGGCGTTTTCCTTTGGCCTTCTGAATTATTTTTACCGGACGGTGTACATGAAAGAAGTTGAGCGAACGTTGATCGCGGAAGGGACGAGCCTCGCCCGCGACTATCGCGGCGGGGCGGTGACGGAGGCATATCGCCGTCAAATCGAATGGTATGACGAAAAATCAACGGCCACGATCTTGTTGATCGACAACCCGCGCGAACTGAGCGCCTGCTTTCCGTTTCCGGTCCACTATGACGCGTTAGTCAGCGGCCGCGACCGGGAAACGCTGTTAGCCGGGAAGCCTGTTGTCAAAACGGGATACGAAAAGCGGTTCGGCCGCCGCGTGATGGCGGTCGTCGTTCCGCTTTTGGACGGCAAGCGGCTTGAAGGAGCGATTTACTTGTATTTGCCGTTAGCCGACGTTCAGGAAGCAACGAAGCGGGCGGCCGCCGCGTTTTGGCCGTTGGCCGCCATATTCGCCGCCGCGCTTTTGGTTGTCGGCCGACGGATGGTGCGGCAGATGACCGAGCCGCTCCAAGCGATGGAACAAGCGGCAGAACGCATGGCGGAAGGACGCTACGAAGCGGACATCCCCGTGCGGAGCGATGATGAAATCGGCCGCCTGGCGGAGGCGTTCAACCAAATGGCGGACGCCATTGCTAAAGAAGACGAGCGGAAACGCGAGTTCTTAGCGAACGTCTCGCATGAGCTGCGCACGCCGCTCAGCTATATGAAAGGATACAGCGAAGCACTCCTTGCTGGCCTCGCGAAAACGAAGGAAGAAGAAAAGGCGTACCTTCGCCTTATCCACCGCGAAACGGAGCGGATGGAGCGGCTGGTGCGCGATCTTCTTGACCTGGCGCGCCTTGAAGGGCAAAGCGTGCCGCTCGAGCGCGCGCCGGTGGCGTTTGCCCAAGTGATCGAAGATGTCATCGCCACGTACGAACCGATCGCCGCGCAAAAGCGGATCGAGTTGGCGTGCGAGTTGGACTATGACATCATCGTCAACGGCGACGCCGACCGGCTCGAACAAGTCGTGCGCAACTTGCTTGACAACGCCATCCGCTACACCCCGGAAGGCGGTGCGGTGACGGTGCGGCTTTCCCGCTTGTCGGAAGCGGAAGGCGAGCTTGTCATCCAAGACACGGGAAAAGGAATTCCGAAAGACCAGCTCCCGTTTCTCGGCCAGCGCTTTTTCCGCGTCGACCGCGCCCGCACCCGCAAAGAAGGCGGCACCGGCTTGGGGCTTGCCATCGTCAAACAAATCGTCTCTCTTCATGACGGCGCGATTTGGTTCGACAGCGACCTTGGACGCGGGATGACCGTATTCGTCCGCCTGCCGCTCGTTCGGGAAGAGGAATAAACATCGTTCAAGACACAGGAATAGATGGTGTATAATCAATATAAAATTAGGAGGCAGGTGGAGGATATGGGTTCACCAGAAAAGGAACAGGCCCCTATGACCTACAAAGAGTATGCGACATGGCCGGAAGGAAAACGGTGCGAGGTGTTGGATGGGAACATCATCAGCATGGCGCCGTCGCCGACACCGGAACATCAATCAGTTTCGCTCCAACTTTCCATTGAATTCGGGATGCATCTTCGTGGGAAGGATTGCCGCGTGTTGGCCGCCCCGATCGATGTGTATCTTTTCGAAGATCATCGAAAGGGATGGATGGATGAAAACGTCCGAAACTGGGTATGCCCCGATCTTGTCGTCATCTGCGACAAAAACAAAATTCAAAAAAACCGCATTGTCGGGGCTCCGGATTTGGTCGTCGAGATCTTGTCCCCCGCCACGGCCAAAATCGACCGGATGGACAAACGGATCGCGTACGAGCGGGCCGGGGTGAAGGAATATTGGATCGTTGACCCGGCGAATCAAGTGGTGGAAGTGTATTTGCGCGGAAAAACAGGAAGATTGGAACTTCATGGAGTGTACAACCGGGATGACGCCGTTTTGGTTCATGTATTGAAGGATTTCGTGATCGATTTGCGAAACATTTTCCAATGAATAAATGGCAGTTGAGATTTTCGCTAAGCGGTGATTTGGAGGGGGACGAGGGAGCATCGTCCAAGAGAGCATGCAACAACGCCCTCTTCCTTTCATGTTTTTTCAGGGCTTCTTGGAGGATTTGTGAATCGTTGAGATGGTGTTGTTTCGCCAAGTCATCGAGCCATTTCGGGATCGTTCATGTTTTTTTTTTGACCGCTTTGTTTTCCATTTCATGGCGAAATGGTGGCATCAGCAAGTTGTTTGCCTTTTTGTTCATTGCCCAAACGCGGCCGATGTACTACAATAAACATAGAAACCGTTTTTTCCCACACGAAGCGTCATCAGCGCTTCGTTCTGAGCAGACGGGTTCGAGAGGGAAAGGTGCGGCTTGAAAAGAAAGCGGTTTCTTATGTCTGGAAGGCAAAGGGGGATCGGAATGAGCGATGTCGCAAAGATGAAGGAAGCGGCGTTTCCGGCTCCGACGGTGGAGGAGTGGGAGCGGGAAGCGGAAAAGTCGCTGAAAGGCAAGCCGCTCGAGCGGCTTGTATCGATGACGTACGAAAACATTGCGGTCAAACCGCTCTATACGCGCCGCGATGTGGAGGCGCTCGGCCCGCTGGAGCAGTACCCGGGCTTTGGCCAGTACGTGCGCGGAGCGCGGCCGGAAGGGTATCGGGGCGGGCCGTGGAAGGTGAGCCAGGAGATTTCGGCAGCGAGCCCGTCCGACTGGAACGAGGCAGTGAAGCACGACTTGGAGCGGGGGCAGACGGAAATCCATCTTGCCCTTGGCCGGCTGCCGTTTGCCGTCGAGTCGGTTGATGATGTGGCGGCGATGTTGGATGGCGTGCCGCTGGACCGCTATTCGCTCCGTGTGGACGCCGGGGCGCGGTCGCTTTCGTTTTTGGCGCTGTTGGCCGCTTATTTAGAGGAACGGGGCGTCCCGCTATCGAGCGTACGGGGCGCGATCGGCATGGATCCGCTCGGAGCGTGGGCGGAGCAGGGGACGCTCCCGTGTTCGCTTGAGCGGCTGTATGATGAAATGGCGGAAGCAACGAAGTGGGCGAAGGAACAGATGCCTGCCGTTCGCACGATTTTGGTGCGCGGCGAGCCGTACCATAACGGCGGGGCGAACGCCGTGCAGGAGCTCGCGTTTTCGTTGGCGGCAGCCGTCGAGTACATCCGCGCCGGGTTGGACCGGGGCTTGACGGTTGATGACATCGCGACAAGGATGCAAGTGTCGCTCGCCGTCGGAGCCGACTTTTTCATGGAAATCGCCAAGCTGCGGGCGGCGCGGCGGTTGTTTGCGCAAGTGATCGAAGCGTTTGGCGGCGGTGAATCAGCAAGGCGGATCGAGCTGCATGTGCGCACGTCGCCCTTTACGAAAACGGTGTACGACCCGTATGTGAACATGCTGCGGGCGGCGGCGGAAGCGTTTGCGGCCGTTGTCGGCGGCGCCGATGGCGTGCACGTGTCGCCGTTTGACGAAGCGATCGGACTGGCTGATGAATTTTCGCGGCGCATCGCCCGCAACACGCAGCTCATTTTGCTTGAAGAGGCGCATATGGCGAACGTCATCGATCCGGCGGGCGGCTCGTATTATGTGGAAACGTTGACCGCTAGACTCGCCGAAGAAGCGTGGAAGCTGTTCCAGCGCGTCGAAGAACAAGGCGGCATGGCAAAAGCGCTCGAAGCCGGCTTCGTGCAGGCGGAAGTGGAAGCGGTCGCCAAGCGGCGGCTTGATCGGGTCAAGATGCGGAAGGAAAAAATCGTCGGCACGAACGTGTATGCGAACTTAGAAGAAACGCCGATCGAAAAGCCGGCGCAAGCCGCGGCGAAAGAGTCGCCGCCGCTGGATGAAAAGCGGGTGGCCGATATTCGCGCCTCGCTCGCGGGCGGGAAGTGGATGGAAGCGGCGATTCGTGCGGTTCGTCGTCGAGCAACCGCTCGGGAGATCGCGGCGGCGTTGGTCGATGGGAACGCGGTTGTTGCCATCACGCCGATTCGGGCATGGCGCTTGGCCGAGCCGTTTGAGCAGCTGCGGAAGGCAGCCGAGGAGTATGCCGAACGCACAGGAAGCAGGCTTTCCGTTCACTTGATCAATATCGGGCCGCTTGTCCGTCATCAAGCGCGCGCCGATTTCATCGCCGGGCTGTTTGCGGCCGGCGGGGTGGCGGCTGAGCGGAGCGACGGCTTTGCCTCGGTCGCGGAAGCGGTCGAATGGGTGCAAAGCACGAGCGGGACGCATTATATCGTGTGCGGCGCCGACGACGATTACCCGGCGTTTGTTCCGGCGTTGACTCGGGCGTTCAAGCAGGCCAAGCCGAACGCGAAGCTGTATGTCGCCGGAAAGCCGCCGGAAGAGCTCGAGAACACGTACGGGGCCGCGGGCGTGGACGGATCGATTCATCTCGGTTCGAACGCGTACGAGGTGATCGTGGCGTTTTTCACGGAAAGAGGGGTGGCGTTGGATGGCGAAGTACGTTGATTTTACCACCATGCCGCTTTCCACGGCGGCGGCCGATGTGGAGGAGAAACAGTGGAAAGACGCCATCGAGCGGCGCGTGCAAGCGTCGATCGATGAGCTGTTGGTTCAGACGAATGAGCACATTGCGGTGAAGCCGCTGTATACAAAGGAAGACATCGATGGGCTTGATTTTCTTGATTATATGCCCGGCTTGCCGCCGTACTTGCGCGGGCCGTACCCGACGATGTACGTCGTGCGGCCGTGGACGATCCGCCAATACGCCGGCTTTTCGACCGCCGAGGAGAGCAACGCCTTTTACCGGCGCAACTTGGCGATGGGGCAAAAAGGGTTGTCGGTCGCCTTTGACCTGGCCACCCATCGCGGCTATGACTCCGACCATCCGCGCGTCGTCGGCGACGTCGGCAAAGCAGGGGTGGCCATCGATTCGGTGCTCGATATGAAAATTTTGTTTGACGGCATCCCGCTCGACCAAATGTCGGTGTCGATGACGATGAACGGGGCGGTGCTCCCGATCATGGCGTTTTACATCGTCACCGCCGAAGAGCAGGGAGTGACGCAAGACAAACTGTCCGGCACGATTCAAAACGATATTTTGAAAGAATATATGGTGCGCAACACGTACATTTATCCGCCGGAGATGTCGATGCGCATCATCGCCGACATTTTCGCCTATACGGCCAAATACATGCCGAAGTTCAACAGCATCAGCATCTCCGGCTACCATATGCAGGAAGCCGGGGCGCCGGCTGATCTGGAGCTGGCGTACACGCTCGCCGACGGGCTTGAGTACGTGCGCACCGGCTTGAAAGCGGGCATTGACATCGACTCGTTCGCGCCGAGGCTGTCGTTTTTCTGGGCGATCGGCATGAACTACTTTATGGAAGTGGCGAAACTGCGGGCGGCGCGCCTCATGTGGGCGAAAATGATGAAAACGTTCAACCCGAAAAACCCGAAATCGCTCGCTCTCAGGACGCATTCGCAAACGTCGGGCTGGAGCTTGACCGAGCAAGATCCGTTCAACAACGTCGTGCGCACGCTCATCGAGGCGCACGCGGCGGCGATGGGGCATACGCAGTCGCTCCATACGAACGCCTTGGATGAAGCGATCGCCTTGCCGACGGATTTCTCGGCGCGCATCGCCCGCAATACACAGCTGTACTTGCAGGAAGAAACGGGCATTTGCCGGACGATCGACCCGTGGGCCGGTTCGTATTACGTCGAAGCGTTGACGAACGAATTGATGAAACGGGCGTGGGCGCATATCGAAGAAATCGAAAGCTTGGGCGGGATGGCGAAAGCCATTGAAACGGGCATCCCGAAAATGCGCATCGAAGAAGCGGCGGCCCGCCGCCAAGCGCGCATCGATTCAGGAGCGGAAACGATCATCGGCGTGAACAAATACCGCCCGGACAAAGAAGAACCGATCGACATTTTGGAAGTCGACAACACCGCCGTGCGAAAGCGGCAAATCGAGCGGCTGAACGAGCTCAAGGCGACGCGCGATAGCGAGCAGGTCGAAGCGGCGCTTGCCGCCATTACAAAAGCGGCGGAAACGGGCGAAGGGAACTTGCTTGAGCTTGCCGTCCAAGCGGCGCGCGTCCGGGCGACGCTCGGGGAAATTTCGTACGCGATCGAAAAAGTGGCGAGTCGCCATCGCGCCGCCATCCGCTCGATCAGCGGCGTGTACAGCTCGGAATACAAAAACGAAACCCAGCTCGAACGGGTGAAGCGGCGGGTGGAGCAGTTCGCCGAACTGGAAGGGCGGCGTCCGCGCATCTTGATTGCGAAAATGGGACAGGATGGGCATGACCGCGGGGCGAAAGTCGTCGCCACAGCGTTTGCCGATTTAGGGTTTGACGTCGACATCGGCCCGCTCTTTCAAACGCCGGAAGAAACGGCGCGCCAGGCGGTCGAAAACGATGTGCACGCTGTCGGCATCAGCTCACTGGCCGGCGGACATAAAACGCTCGTGCCGCAGCTTGTGGCGGAGCTTGAAAAACTCGGCCGCGGCGACATTCTCGTTTTTGTCGGCGGCGTCATCCCGCCGCAAGACTACGCGTTTTTGTATGAGCACGGCGCCGCCGCCATCTTCGGGCCGGGAACCGTGATTCCGGAGTCAGCGGAAAAGGTGTTGGATGAAATTTATGCCCGGCTTGGCTATGAGGAAGTGAACCCATGAGCGGGGAAGAGAAACGGCGGGAACAGGAAAGTGGCCAGAGCGCAGCTTCGGACGGGCAGCCGCGGCGCCCGGAATGGGCGGACGGCAATGGTCTGTCGTCGTACGTGCAAGCCGAGCGCCCACCTGCGCCGAAGCGGCTCGTGCGGCGAAAAGAACGATCGGTTAAAGAATACGTCCAAGGAGTGCTCGCCGGCGACCGCACCATTTTGGCGCAGGCGATTACGCTTGTCGAAAGCAATGCGTCTAGGCATATGGATCTTGCCCAGCAAGTGCTCAATGAACTGCTTCCGCACGTCGGCCGCTCGATTCGCATCGGCGTCACCGGCGTGCCGGGGGCGGGAAAAAGCACGTTCATTGAAGCGTTTGGCACGTTTTTATGCGAGCAAGGGCACCGCGTCGCGGTGTTAGCCGTCGACCCGACAAGCTCATTGACCGGCGGCAGCATCCTTGGCGACAAAACGCGGATGGAGGCGCTTGCCCGCCATCCGCACGCCTTCATCCGTCCATCTCCATCCGGTGGGGCGCTTGGCGGCGTGCATCGGAAAACGCGCGAGACGATGATGCTGTGCGAAGCGGCCGGCTATGACATCATCCTCGTCGAGACGGTCGGCGTCGGGCAAAGCGAGTTTGTCGTCCGCGGGATGGTTGACTTTTTCCTGCTGCTCGCCTTAACCGGCGCCGGCGATGAGCTGCAAGGCATGAAGCGCGGCATCATGGAGCTGGTCGACGCCATCGTCATCAACAAGGCGGACGGCGATAATAAAGAAAAAGCGCGGATGGCGCAAAACGAATACAACCAGTTTCTCCATTACCTCCGCCCGGCCACGCCCGGCTGGGAGACGAAAGCATACACATGCTCGGCGCTGTTGGGCGAAGGGATCGCCGACATGTGGCGCGTCATCCAGGCGTTCGTCGAGACGACGAAGCGATCCGGCGTCTTTTTTGACCGCCGCCGCCAGCAGCAAAAAGACTGGATGCACGCCATGATCAAAGAATATATCGAAACGCGCTTTTTCGCCGACCCGATCGTGAAAGAAAAGCTCCCGATGCTCGAGAACAGCGTCATTTCCGGCGCCAAGCCGGTCACCGCCGCCGTCCGCGAGCTGATTGAAGCATACGAACGGAGCCTCGGCGGCGAAGTATGATATGATAAAGGCAAACCGAAGGAGGTGTTGAGATGTTCCAATTTCAATTTCCGCTCTATCACGACATCGTCGAACAAGCGCGGCGTGAAGCGGTCGAAGCCGGATTTGAAGAACTGCGCACGCCGGAAGACGTCGATGCGGCATTCCGCCGTCCGGGCACAACGCTTGTCCTCATCAACTCGGTGTGCGGCTGCGCCGGCGGCATCGCCCGTCCGGCAGCGGCCCACGCGGTTCATTACGACAAGCGCCCGGACCATTTGGTGACCGTCTTTGCCGGCCAAGACAAAGAAGCAACCGCCCGCGCGCGCGAGTATTTTGTCGGCGAGCCGCCGTCCTCGCCGTCGTTCGCGTTGTTAAAAGACGGAAAACTGTGTGCCATGCTCCACCGCCACGACATCGAAGGGCACGAACCGGTCGCCGTCGTGCAAAAGCTGCAGGCGCTGTTTGACGAATATTGCGAGGAAGTGTGAAAGGAGAACCCGAAGTTCGAAAAGGGACTTCGGGTTTTTGCATGACCATTATTGTTTGTGATAATAGAAATGAAGAAGGAAATTGATCGTATCAGTCAAATAAATGAGCAACAAGTCACAACTGTTTTAGATGGTGTTTCAGAAAATGTCATGAGTAAAATTTACAAAGAATGGGTATTAAAATTATTACTGTATCGAAAAGAATGGCTCGTAAATTGGTATATGGGGGTGAAATAAGCGATGCGCCCTTTTGTGCTTTGGTTAATTTGGCAAAATGAATGTACTCGGCAGCGATATCATATTGGAAATTTATTGCATGATAGGGGTAAGTATGTATTTTATTATGAACGCAGCCGGAAGAGAAGAGGACTGTTCGAAGCACTAGAAAACGGTTATCAACCTCATTTGTCGTTTCCGGATATAGAAAAAAAATACGTTTCTAACAGATTGTTCGGGCCTTTCGAGCGACGTTTGCCTGACCGGCGCCGTCCGGATTTTTTTGAAATTTTGCGGACATATGGTTTGCCGCGCGATTGTACAGATATGGATATGTTGCGAGCGACTGGTGGTAAACTGGCGACAGATTCTTATGAATTTGTAGCGCCCATTTATGTATCGGGAAATCATTTCGATTTTGATTTTTATGTCGCCGGTTGGAGGTATTATGAGGGAGATCAAGTGGTTCAACATCTTAAAGTGGGAGATGAGGTACATTTTCGATTAGAGCCGGAGAATAGGCAAGATTCTAAAGCAGTAGAAGTGTTAACAGATGAAGGGTGTAAGCTAGGGTATATTCCTGCTTTCTATAGCGAGTTTATGTTTAACCTTATTCAAAATAACGGGCGTTATATGGCGAGAATTGAATCAATTCATGTTGAGGCTTTTCCTCAGCGCAAAGTAAATATAAGTGTCTACGGCGAGTTCCTTCCGTCTTATCAGACGCAAGATCTCGATATGCTACATGAAATATCGTTAGAAGTGATTTAGTCTGTTCACTGTTTTCTGAAGTAGGCATGTTTGATTTCAGATGAATGAATATGTCCACGAAATCGAAACGCTACTGCAAAACATCAAAGAAGAAGTGATCGACCGTGATGTATGGAATGAGCCCGACCGTGTTTGAACGGCTGATGGCGTATTTCGCGGGCGAAGAAGATATACAAAAAGTCGTTTTGTTCGGCTCGCGGGCGCGCGGCATGGCCCGCTACAACTCGGACATTGACTTGTGCATTGACTAGACCGGAAAACAGAAGTGGAAAATCAAAGAGGATCTTGACGAGATTGTCGGCATTTACTCATGTGATGTGCTCTTTTTCGACGCGCTGAACGAAGCGATCCGGCGGGAAATCGAGCGCGACGGGAAGACGATTGATGACAAAGCCCGCTCATAAACTATTTTTGTTTAGGATGGTCTGTCCCGTATCGGGGAGATGAGGTGGGGGCTGTACGGGTGTGTCCAACGAACGGAGACCACACCAGCAAGCCCCCACATTCCTCTGTTGGGTTCCGCCCTCGTTTACCAAAACTCCCGTCCAATCCACCACACCGAAAGGACAATGCCCGCCCCCAGCCACATCATGGGGGGAAGGAGGGACAGCGAATCCGCCGGCGCTTGAAACAAAAACAGATGCGGCCACGGCATGAACGTCCCTTGCGTCGCGACTTCCATAAACGTATAGACCGCGATGACGGACAAGGCGACATCCAGGCTGCCAAAGACGCCTAACAAGGCAAGCCCAATCAACTGGTAAAACAAAAACAACAGAAACAGGTGCCCCAACACGGGAGCGGTGAGAAACATCGTTCCTTGAATCCCTATGACCGCCGCGACAAGAAGAGCGATGCATCCCCCATGCAAAACGGCATAGCGGACCAAGTCGAAGACGACCGCTTTCCGGTAATGCCATACCAACGCGTCTTTCGCCCCTTCGTCGTACAAATGGCGGTACAAAAAGACGAGATGCCATCCGGCGATCGGCACGGCAATGCCTTGGATGACGGCTGCGACTCGAACCACTCGCTTTTGGAGCTCCAGTCGATCACCGAAAGGCCTTGTTTTTGCATCAGCCAGCGGGTGGCCAGCGAAATCCACTCGTTGTACATGATCCGCGATCCTTTCGGCGGAACCGAAAGACGGAGCATTTTTTCATAATAATCTCGTTCCATATGATAGGTGCCAATCGAAAAAAAATTCGTGTTATAGACAAGATGGTCATGGGTCATAAACGAGGATAGCCCCGAGCTGGAGAACACAATCTTGTTCGGCAGTGATGAAACCGCCGTGGATGCGATTTGTTGTACATGACGGAATGTTTTTTCCAAATGGTGGATGACCGTCGGCGCCCGTTCCGCCATGTGCGGCCAGTCAGCCGGGTAGGTGATCTCATATCCTTGATCGACGAGTTGATGCCCTTGCCCTTTGATCAAGGTGACCGCCTGCGCTTTCCCTCGGTAACCCGTCCCCCGCTTTGGCACATTGCAAAACAGCACATCGCCGTCCACGTTCAAGGTAAAGGTGTACGTTTCATTCGGAACGAATTGATCGGTGAACGCCCCATCCCAAGCTCTCGTTCCCGCCACCCGATATTCATAAGTCCGATACATGTGCGAAGCCCTCCTTTTCGGATACCACGCCCGATCCGCCAACAGGACGAGGCGGCCGTTGGTGTACGGAATGAGCGCCGTATCGACGATCTCATAGGAAAAGGTGAGCGTCGAGGCGCGTTTGGGCAGCCGCACGGTCACGAGATCGCCGTTTCTCGTAAACGTGACGGGCTGGTGGTCCGCTTCAATCGAGTGGAGCGGATACAAATGGTACAGTTGAAACGTGGGCCGGTTCGTGTCCAACTGGGACAAGGCCACGCGCACGACCGCGCGCGATCCATGCAAAGAAATGTCATACGACTGGATACGGTAGCGCAAATCGGCCTTGATGGTTTGCGGCATTCGACGGTACTCCTCAAGTTCGGTCGTCTGATCGGCCCGAGTGAACGCCTTGGTGTTCGTTTGCAAGGAGTGGCAGGCGGTTAGGACGATCAGAAACGGAAAGATGAGCAGCGCTTTCAGGACGGCGTTTCGCTCCTTTCTCGTCTGCGTAAAGCGGATCGACGACAACAACGCCAACCCGACAAGGGAAAGAAACCACGCGGCCCATTTCCATTCCCCGCCGCGGTCGACCTCAAACCCGATGTAGGAATCATACGCCTGTTGAATGGCGTGTTTTCCGATAAACAGCAGCGACGTCCAGTCGCGGGCATGAACGGTTTGGGACAAATCGATGAACAGCTCAGTCGTCATCGGGCCGGTCAGGATCCATACAAGCAACATAGCGAAAAAACTGACCTTTTTCGTTTCCAACAGCAGCGCGATGATGACGCCGTACAGAACGGTGAGCACGAGCGGTCCAAACTGGTAGACGGCGAGAAACCGAAGCAGCGACCAATACAGATCCGAAGGCTCCACCCCAACGAAGAGATACACGAGTGAAAAAACGCCGTAGCTCATCATCAGCATGATCCCTTGGCACAGCGCATGAACCGCCAGCAAGGCGCTCATTTTCTCCAGCAAAATCCGGTAGCCGTCGGCGAACCATGACGAAACGCCGTAACGAAGCTCGTTGGAGTAGAGAAAGTAGAACCATACGATGTAAAAGAGCGAAACGATTTGGACAAGCATGAACACTTCAGAAGGCAAATCTCCAGAGTATTCCATGCCTGCATTCATATCGTCTGAAAAGAATAAAACGAACCTGACAAGCAGCAAAACAAAAAATAGGATGCTGGCGCCAACGTATAACTTGCTTTTCAACAATCGTTTCCAATAAAAAACAAACAGCCATTTCCACCTCATCACCGATCAACCGCTTTCTTGCTGAGAAGTTGACAAATGAAAAATGCGGTCAGGGATCTCCGCATTCTTTTTTAGGCGTATCCCTGACTTCCTCATCATCCGGATTCGGCATCGTTATTTGACCGTAATGGTCACGTATCCTCTTGAACCAACCGTTTGGCCAACAATTTGGCCATAATACTTATCGTCTTTGGTTTGTGGAAAACTGCGCGTTTCTTCTTGACCAGGATTGAGCCAGTTGGTGGAGGCGACGACGCTGTCGGGCCACCAATTGATCAATTTGTAAGCATAGCCTTTCGTTTGGATGGTAAGCCGTTATTTGCCGCCAAACGTCAATGATCCCCTATCTGCTTTTATTGAGGTTTCCGATCTCCTTTGCTGATCCAGACAATGGTGATGAATGCTGCTAGAAAGATGGACAGCGTTAACATGATGAATTTGTTGATGAGCATCGGTTCCCAAACCGGCGGCTCGAACAAAAAGATATGCGGCCAGGGCATGAACGTTCCTAATGTGGCCACTTCAAGCACCGTATAAATAAAAATGACTGTCAGTGCGATATTGGTGTTTTTTGTAAGAACAAGGGAGGCAGTGCTGAAAAATAGGTAAAAGAACGTCAATAGAATGAAATGAATGAGATTCAAAAAAGACAAAGAAGAAACTCCATATTTCCACATGAATGCCCCGCTTAGCACGACAACCCCCAACAAATGGATGAAAGAATAACGTACAATATCGATCCAAACCCATTGCCTATAGTAAGGGACAAGCGTCTCTTGCGCTCCGTCTTCATACAGTTCGCCGAACCGATAGATGAGGCACCAGCCGGAAAACGGGATGAACAGCCCTTGGATGATAATCACATTGTCGTAAATACTTGGCGATTTGCGGGGAACAAGCAAAATAAGCAACAGAGATAGGATGAACATCGCTGGTGGGATAAAAAAGGCTCCGCCCATTGTCTTGCGGTCAAACACGAATGCGGTTCGCATCCATTCGATGTAAGCTTTCATCTTGGTTCCCCTCTCCTGACAACAGCCAAATATCCGTCGATCAATCGCGGCGCCACCCGTCTCCCCCCTGTTCCCCCGTTTTTGGAAAATACTCGCGCGTGAATGCCATCCTCTTCTTCGAGAAGCTGCACCACTTCTCGCGTTGCGATCAAGTCATCCAATTCTTCGGGGTGTATGCAATATTCCCATACGCAGCCTTTTGCGCGGGACTTCAGCTCAGACGGCGTGCCTTCAAACAACACTTGCCCTTGTTTTAAAACTCCAATTTTGGTGCACAAAAACTCAATGTCTTCCACAATGTGCGAAGAAATGACAATCGTATGCTCGGAACCAAGCTGTTTGAGCAGATGGCGAAAGCGGATTCGCTCTTCAATATCCAAGCCGGCCGTCGGCTCGTCAAACAGCAAGATGGACGGCTTTCGCGTCAATAAATGAGCAATTCCCACCCGTCGCCGCATTCCCCCGGACAGCTCGGACATCTTTTTCGTCTCATGGCCGTTCAAGTTCACTTTTTGAATTGCTTCGGCAACGGCCGCGTGCCGTTCGCCTTTGTCCATCATTCCTTGCAATAAAGCGAGATGGTCAAGCGCTTCTTCGACCGTAATGTTTGGATAAACCATGAAATCTTGCGGCAAATAACCGATCCGTTCATGAGCTTTCACATATTTTCCTTTGGTGCAGCTTCGTTCGTCGATCGCCACCTGCCCTTCATCCATGGGTGTCAAGCCGGCCAATATTTTCATCAATGTCGTCTTGCCGGCTCCGTTCGGTCCGACTAACCCGTAAATCCCCTCTATGCAGAGCGATACGTTCGATAAAATGAGTTGTTTTTTGATTCGTTTCGTGACGCTGGATACATGGATCATGTTTGTCCCTCCTGAACCATGCGGATGAGTTGTATCACTTTCTCCCAGCTGCCATCTGCTCCTTCTCTCATTTGTTTGTACCATAAAGCCAAAAATGTTTGTTTTTTCTCATCGGATAAGCGTTCATACTCCCCAGACAGCTGCCTCAGCACTTCCTCTGTTTTCACGTCAGGAGAGTCGACTGACAAAGTCAAATCAAACGTCAAATCTCCTCCGGAATAGGGAAGGGCTAATTGTTGTTGGAACCATCTTGCCAGCAACGCTTGAAACACTTCTTTTTGCATCGATGAATGTACTCCCCTCCAAAGAAGTCCTTCTGTTATGATTTCCGGCAAATACATCAATGTTCCTTCTTGGGAGCGAAGGGAATATGGCGTATCAATTTGAAGAAGCAAATGATCGCTGCTATATACGCTCCGTTGTTCACCATGGGGAGCGAGCAACACGATGTTCGTCGGCAACTTTGCCTCTTTTAAATCGAACATCTGCACGATGTCATGGTGGATGCGCCGTACATGACGTTCGAAAACCGGCCAATCCCGCTCAAGATTCGGCCAATCGGCGGGGTGCACGATCTGCCACGGCCCGATTTTTTCCTTCACAAACATTCCCGCTACGGCTGTAATGCCGCCGGACACAACTCCTTCGTACGTTCCGTCGCTTCGGCGCGGCAAATTCGTATAAAACGGCGCCGTTCCGTGAAACGACAACGTATAGCGGATCGGATGGCTCGGTTGCATCGATACAGGCACCGGACTGGAATGAACATTCACAAAGGCAAACGGCGCATGTTCGGCTTTTGTCGGCACCCAGCTGAAATCGCTCGGCAAAAACAAATAGTGCGGTGAAATCGGAATTTGCGCGGAATCGTTCATTTGATACTCAAATGTCCATTCGTCGGTCAAACGATTGGGTGAACGTTTGACCGTGATGACATCCCCCTGTTGAATAAACGGCAGCTGTTTTCCGGTTTGATCGGTGATTCGCTTCAGAGAAAAATGATGATAAAGCACGAACGACAGCGTGTCGCCCCGAATTTGCCGCAAGGTCACTTTCACTTTCGCATGGACACCGTTTTTGGCCTCCAGCTGAATGTCGTACCGTTCAATCGAATAGTGCAATGTGCTTGGTTGGATGGTTGGATTGTGAGTTTGGTAGTAAACGTTTTCTTTAGCCAAATCAGCGTAGCTGAACACCAGTTTGTTTCCGGTGAAAAGATGCGGAAACAACCAAGCATCCCCCGCTAAAAGCAAAACGACACCTGTAATAATGGCCGCTTTCTCCTTTGTCGTGCGGGCCGTTTTCCAAAGAATGGCCCATACCGCCATCATCGACGTTAGAATCCAAAACAATAGTTTCATGTACGTCGGAAGGCTGACATTGTATCCAACGACGTCACGAAATACATCGTCCATATTCAACGGACCGATGTAGAACAAACTACGGATGTCAGAAAAGGGGATGCGATGGAAATAACGAGAAAACAATTGTGTATTCATCGGGCCGATGGCCAGCCAAATGACCATCATCCAGGCAAAGCTTAATCGATTTTTCCCAAACAATAGAGCAGTGAAAATACCAAGAAAAAAGGCAAATACGAACGGCAAGAGCCAATACACCGCAATGTACGACGCCGTTTCCGTATACAACGAAGAAAAGGGAAGACCCCATGTGCGGTAAAACTGCCATACAAGTACAACTTGCAGACCGGTGAAGAATGAAAGAAACAGCAAGTGATTCACGAACAAGGCGGCGATTTTCAAGGCCGTGATGCGCAGTGAGCCGGCAAACAAAAGATTGGCGCCAAATCGATATTCATCAGAGAACAACTTGTAAAAAAACATCATAAACAGCAGCATTGCCGCTTGGACGATTAACGTCATTTCCCCGACAAAATTTCCATAATCCGTCTTGCCAAAGGAATCATGCTGGCGAATGAGAAAGCGCATCATCAGCATGATGAACCAAAATGTGTAGGTTCCCATATAGAGAATGCTTTTTCCCATCTGTTTGGCGTAAAACCACGATAGGCTAGTAAACAACGTCATAAGGGGTCACTCCATTTTTTCAGCATGATCGCATCCATCAACGATAAAAGGAAGCAAGCGAACGCCGGTGTGATGGAGCCGTGTTGACATTCGCTTGCTTGTTGCAATGAAGCGTGTCAATTTAATTCACGGTCACTTTTGCTTCGCCATAAATAGATGTCGCGTTGGCTTGTGTGTATGCTTCAGCATAGTAGAAAGACCCGTTTTCAGCTGTAAAAGATTTTTTTACTGTTTGTGATGGATAGGCTATTGCCGAAGCAACTGTTGAATCAGGCCACCAGCTGATTTGTTTTTTGGCATACCCTTGTACATAAAATGCTGGACCTGATGAAGAGACGGCCAATGTTCCAGAAGCCCCAGTAGCTTTCACTGGTGTTCCTGTGGCAGAACTAGCCCCCGGTGAAATATGCGCAATGGAAGTGCCGGCGGCATAAACAGATCCAGCAATGCTGAGAACCAACACTAAAATGAATAGTGGTAGCCCCTTAGCTTTCGTTTTACGTGCCTTATTGACAACCATCCTTCTCACCTCCTTTCAAGGGTAGTAATTTGGTAGAATCAAGTTGATAAATGGGTTTAGGAAGCATTGTGAATATTTTTTCTATTCGATTTGTAAAGATGAGATAATGTGCATTCGAAAAATCATCTTTTAAGAAATAATGAAACTGTTCTAAGTCTTCGAAGTCAAAGTGTTTCGTCGGCTGATCGAAAATGAAAACGGTGCGATTTAGCGACTGTCCAAGAGAAACAAGATAAATCAGCCGTTGAAACATCGTCAATGAATCGATGGATGCATGGGAAGGAAGGCGATATTTTTTCCATAGTGCCGATTGCTGAAAAGGACGATTCAGCCATATCGAAATATCTTGCAAACGATAGTTTCTCCACAGTTGGTGGTAGTTCTCAGGAATCACGAAAAATACGCTTTTATTCGTTTTTCCTCTTGCTTCCTGTTCATCGAAATGGATTTCCCCTTCATCGATAGGATGAAAGCCGGCAAGCGCTTTGGCGACAATATCTGTGCGAATGTGATTTTTGGCTAGAATGATGGATTGGGAAGGAAGATTGACGGAACAATGATGCAAAATCAGTTGGCGACGGTGCTTGAGGGTCACATTTTTCAATTCCATCATTTGTCTCCTTTCCCCCTTTCTTGCGCTAGTTGAATCAATATGTTTTCTTTTTCTTTTATGGATAGTGCCATGTAGTGCTCCCACGTTGTTGAGTCGATGGAGGATTTTTCCGCTATCCTGTTTCCATATCCGATAGATGGAATATGTAGTTTTTCCATTAAATATAAGCCGGCAAAGAGACTGATCTGTTCGTTTTCGAACAATCGGTATGGGATGAAAAACGCAGCCAACTCCTGAATATGTTTGGTTGCCGGGATGCCATTGACGTCCAAGAACGGATCAACATAAAACGTGTAGGTTCCGTCAGCCACCGTGCTGTCGTAGAGCGAAAGGTTTGTGGTGTTGATGCTTTTTGGGATGATTGAGACGCTCTTGACTTCTTTTGTGCAATAATCTGTATTTGCAAGATTCGGAAACAAGTGGCATAGCTCATTGCGGATGGAAACGAGTTGATGCTTCAATTCCATATAATTTCTTGTTGTAGTGAGAAATGGTTTATAAACAAGGAAACGAGTATGTTGCACTTGAATTTGTTTGTAAGGACCGTTGATCACGGAGAGACAAGGGAGATGGTCCCCATGCCAACGGTACTTTTCCTTTCCGACAATCATGTTGACTCGTGTGCATGTTTTCGTTTCTACATTGGAGTGAAGCGTTCCGGATGAGTTGATATCGTAAAGCGTTGAATCCATGGACTGCGGATACCAGTTGGCTTCAAATGGCAACAACGTGACGCCCGATGTCAACGGATAAAAGGTTGAGCCGAACGTATGTCGATAATAGATCGTCATGGATGGGGCACCGTTGGTCTGCACCTGAACAACGTTTCCTTGTTGTTGAAAGGGCAAACGCTTCCCTCCGCCTTGGATGTGATCGATTTGAAATTGCTCGTTGATCGAAAAACGAACGGTGCGTTCGTTCGGATGCAGAGAGAGTGTGGCTTTGATCGGATACGTGGATTTCGGATTCACCTCGATCTCCTTGATTTTCCAATATCCATACAACGGGATGTTCTTGGTTTGATCCTGATGTTTGATTTGTTGATAGAGTTTGGCGTCGTTTGCCAACAGAATGTCATCCAACTGGAATTTTGATTGTGCATGTTGAAGGAAAAATGTTACGAAAATAACGAGAGTCACACCAGCCGCAAGCCCCGCGAAGGATCGCCGCATGCTTCGAAAAATGCCATAAACGGCGATGGAAGAAAGGATATACGCCAACTTGATCAGCACGCGTTCTTTTTGAAAGGTTAGGCTGAATAACGGGTCAATGTAAGGCCAGCGATGGTTTATCCATAAGGAGAAGGATGGATTGCAATATTCCAAAGAAAACAGCACGATGATCCACAAAACAAACACACCAACGAGCAACATCGCTTTTTTGGAAGAATGATAGGCGTAAACAGCGCCTGCGGACAATCCGATCATCCACGCCCATAGAAATGGGAGAAGAAAATGAATCAAATACAACGGAAACAGAAAAGTGAAAAGATCCCAACCCGCTGAATAGTTGATCACCACCGCACCGGCGATGATCCCGGCCAAGGCCAGTTGCCAAGCGAAAAAACAAACAAACACGATCAAAGCTTGGCAGAAGACGATCGTTTGCGGGTTTGGCATGATGTCATTCATCGCGATCCAGTGAATCGGCGTCGAAGTGAACAACGATACATGCAAGCGGAAGCTGAAGAACAGCCAGACCGCCATTCCAATCGGAACCAAGTATTTCGTATATAAAATCCATTCCGCTGGATTAATCGTATGGGGATTGAGGCAAACAAAGATCAAAACCCCAGAAAATACGAATATGAAACTAGCTTCCGCTTTTAAGCGGGACGCCATTCTTGAAATGAACACCCATTTCATATGGAACGCCCTCTCTAATCATGAATTTGAAATGTTTGTAAAATTCAATGGCATTATAAAAAAAAAAAAGAAGATGTCAACCTTTTACATGGAAATTCACAGTATATTCACAAATAATAGGAAAATTGTATTGTCATGATGACGATTTTTGGCCAATTTTGCGTCTTTCGGTGTAGGGAGTGTTCATTGTGCGACGTGCTTTTTTCGACGCGCTGAACGAAGCGATCCGGCGGGAAATTGAGCGCGACGGGAAGACGATTTATGAGAAATCTCCGTCGTGAGCCTAGGCGGCCTGCCCCGCATGAGCGGGCGGCCGTTTTTTTTGTGTCCGGCGGCTGTAGGACGGGCGCGCACTATGTTAAAAAGGTGCAATTGCCACTCTTTGGATAAGGAAACAAAAAAGTAACTGAATTACTAACTTATTGTTGACTTTTTATTATTATTGGCATTATAATGCAGATAGAAAGTTTTTTGGTCAATACTTAAAGTAAGTAATGTTATTACTAAATAAAAATAATGAGGTGACTTTTAAATGGTGTATGAAAGAGAATTATCTCATTTCATGGATCAGTTGCGCAGCGAGGCGAATATAAGCGTGATCGATTCTGTGCAGACGATCGCGTCGATTGCAAGCGTGAAATTTTTAGAACTGGATAAGGAGCGTTACAGCCTTCCAGACGAACTCTCTTTAGGGGCGATTTTAAAAGAAGGAGCTTTTTTGGCGGAGAAGGTAAAGGCAGTTTTAAACGAAATAGAAGCACATGTCCCTTTCCTAAAGGGAGTATATGAGTTTTCCGACTTGTTTGGCCGATTAAGCAACAATACATTATATCATTTGTTGTCGCGGATTCATTCTTTTGCATTCACGAAAGAGCAGTGGAAACAATGGATTGAATCGTTGTTTGTGTACGCAGGCAATATGGCCGGGGTTGAAGGTGTAGAGCTGATCACGCCGGCTGGTGTTAATGAGCTGGGCATTCGCCTTTTAAATATGGAAGGAGGGGAGTTTTATGATGGTGCTTCAGGGCTGTCCGGCACGTTGTGCGCAGCAAGCGAATATGCACGGCGACATCATTGCGAAGTGGCGCTGTACGGTCAGGAAATCAACCAGCGAGCATGGGCGCTTGGAAAACTGCGTCTGTTATTTCACGACCGGACCGATGCTCATTTGGCCAAAGGAGATACGCTTACCGAGCCTGCATTTGTAGAGGGAAACAAGTTGAAAAAGTTTGATTACATTATGATGAATTTTCCGTTCGGCATGAGAATAAACAGCTATGAACAACTGATGAATGACCGTTATGATCGGTTTGTATACGGCCGATTGCCGCGAACGAGCGCTGACATGGCTTTCATTTTGCACGCTCTCTCTTCGTTGAAGGAAAACGGAAAAGCGGTTCTTGTCGTCACAAACGGAACGCTGTTTAGAGGAGGGCTGGAGGCGGTGATCAGGGAGCATTTATTGGCCGCCGATTTGATTGAGTCCGTGATCGCTCTGCCATCATCTTTGCTTGATGGTGCAGCCATTCAGATCAACCTTCTTGTGCTGAATAAAAACAAAAGTGCAGAGAGGGAAGGAAACATTTTATTCATTAACGCGGAAAATTATTATGGCGAACGGAGAAGAGGCAGAAGATATTTGCGCCAAGAAGATATCGACCGGATTGTGGCCATATATCATGAAGGGCTGGAGATCGATGAAGTAAGCAAATTCGTATCCGTCCGGGAGATTGAAGAAGCGAACCTTTTAAGCAACCGGTATTTGCAAAGCAGTGAATGGACGATCGAGCCGTACGGAAAAGTGAAGTTTTACCCTGATCACATAAAGAATTTGCCATGCGTACAACCATTGAAACGGATCGGCACTTTCTACCGCGGCATCAATATCTCAGCCAAAGACGCAGAAACAGAGAATGGGCCATATAAAGTGATTAAGTTATCTGACGTCCAAAATGGGGAGGTGTTGATCGATCAACTCGCGTCTTATGAAATTACAAACAATGCCAAAATTGAATCATATCTTGTCCAAGAAGGCGATGTCATTATATCGGTCCGGGGGGCGGGGATCAAAATAGCGGTCATCCCGCCGCATGAGGGGGATATACTGATTTCCCATAACTTTATCGGCATTCGTCCGCACCGCCATGTCGACCCATTTTACTTAAAGGTCTTCTTGGAAAGCCCTGTTGGGCAATATCTTCTTTTGAGCAAACAGGTAGGGACAAATGTCACGATTTTGAATATGAAAGATTTGGAGAACATTCCGATTCCAGTGCGGCCGTTCGAAGAGCAGAAGGAAATCATCATGTCCTATCTCGAAGAACAAAAACACATTCAAGACATGATGAAACAACTCGAGAAGCAACGGCTTGAATCGAGTTTAAAACTGTACGAAAAAATGGGAATTCGTTCGACGTTTACACTGATGCAATCGTAAAACTCAAAACGCCGCTCTCCCTGTTGTCGCCTGCCGATAGGCTGGATGACAGGGAGAGCGGGGCTATAGGAAATTAGTTCCTTAATGGCAAAGATTTTTATGGTAAAATGGACTCTGGGAATCAAATGACATATCGTGTCAAACGGGAAAGGAGCAGCGACAGATGGCGACGATCGGTTTTGAAGAAAAGTTATGGTCCGCAGCCGATAAGCTGCGAAACAATATGGATGCGGCAGAATATAAACACGTCGTCTTAGGACTTATTTTCTTAAAATACGTGTCTGATACGTTTCAAGAAAAATGGGAGGAACTGATGAAAGAAGATCCCGATTTTGCGGAAGACCGCGACGCGTATATGGCGGACGGAGTGTTTTGGGTGCCGGAAACGGCCCGTTGGAGCTATATAGCGGAACGTTCGAAGTCGCCGGAAATCGGAAAAATTGTCGATGAGGCGTTGGATGCGATCGAAAAAGAGAATGACAGTTTAAAAGGAGTGCTCCCGAAAAACTACTCCCGCCCTGAGTTAGACAAGCGCATTTTAGGGGAAATTATTGACTTGTTTTCCAATATTGACGTCGGCGGCAGCGGGGCAAAGGAAAAAGACGTCTTAGGGCGGGTGTACGAATACTTCTTAGGCAAATTTGCCGCCAGCGAAGGAAAAGGAGGAGGCGAGTTTTACACGCCGAAATGCGTCGTCAAACTGATGGTCGAAATGATTCAGCCGTTCAAAGGGTATGTGTACGACCCGGCATGCGGCAGCGGCGGGATGTTCGTCCAGTCGATGAAATTCGTCGAAGAACATGCGGGAAACAAGTTTGATATTTCCATTTACGGCCAAGAATCGAACCCAACGACATGGAAGCTCGCCAAAATGAACTTGGCGATTCGCGGCATTGAAAACAATCTCGGTCCGAAACATGCCGACACGTTCCATGAAGACTTGCATCCGACGTTAAAGGCGGATTATATTCTAGCCAATCCGCCGTTCAATGACAGCGACTGGGGGCAGCCGAAATTAATCGACGACCCGCGCTGGAAATTCGGAGTGCCGCCGGCCGGAAACGCCAACTACGCATGGCTGCAGCATATGATCGACAAGCTTGGCCAAAACGGAAAAGCCGCCGTTGTGCTCGCGAACGGCTCGCTGTCCTCGATGACGTCCGGCGAAGGGGAGATTCGCAAAAACATTGTCAACGCAGATTTAGTCGACGCGATCATCGCGTTGCCGGATAAATTGTTTTACACAACGCAAATCCCGGTGTGCATTTGGATTTTAAACCGCAACAAGAAACATCCGAGGAAAACGTTATTCATCGATGCGCGCAAATTCGGCCAGCTCGTCACCCGGAAGTTGCGAGAGTTGACGGATGAGGATATCCGCAAAATCGCCGATACGTATATCAATTGGCAAAACAACGAGAACTACGAAGACGTGCAAGGCTTTTGCAAATCAGCGACGATCGACGACATTCGCGAGCACAACTACATCCTCACGCCGGGCCGCTACGTCGGCATTGAAGAAGAGGAAGAAGACGGGGAATCGTTTGAGGAAAAAATGGAGCGGCTGACAGCGACATTGGCGAAGCAATTTCAAAAATCGCGCCAGTTGGAAGAAGAAATTCGCAAGCAGTTGGGGGGGATAGGGTATGAGATATGACGGGTGGAAAGAAACAAGGTTAATAGATGTTATAGACATAAACCCTAGAACCCCTTTAAGAAAAGGAACGTTGGCCAAAAAAGTGTCCATGCAACATGTTGCGGAGTTTACAAGAAAAATACAGTCATATGAAATTGCCGAGTTTACATCCGGTTCAAAATTTAAAAACGGTGATACTCTCCTTGCACGGATAACACCTTGTCTTGAAAATGGAAAAACAGCTTATGTCGACATCCTTGAAGATAATGAGATTGCTTTTGGCTCTACGGAGTTTATCGTGTTAAGAGCAAAGGAAGGAATAACCGATAGCAAGTTTGTATATTACTTGGCTATTTCACCAGAATTCAGAAATGTAGCAATAAAGTCCATGACGGGATCATCCGGCAGACAAAGGGTGCAGAGCGACGTCTTGGCTAATACCGTTATTTGTTTGCCGCCATTACAGGAGCAAAAGAGAATAGCAAATCTGTTGTCTGCAATTGACGACAAAATTGAACTCAACAACGAAATGAACAAAACGCTTGAAGAACTAGCCCAAATGCTTTTTAAACGTTGGTTTGTTGATTTCGAGTTTCCAAATGAAAACGGCGAACCGTACAAATCAAGCGGCGGGAAGTTTGTCCAAAGCGAGTTGAGGATGATACCCGAGGGGTGGAGAAGTGGTACTTTAGGTGAATTAATAAAAATATCCAGCGGAAAAAGACCATTAAAAAAGTCTAAGGAAAAGACTGAAGAGTTTTTAATCCCTTTAATAGGTGCATCTAGCGTAATGGGATACGTTAAAGAGGTACTATACGATGAAAAAATTCTAATTATTGGACGAGTAGGGACACATGGTGCAGTACAAAGATACCAAAAGAAATGTTGGCCTTCAGACAATACACTAGTGATTAAATCAAGTTACTACGAGTATATTTATCAATTGTTAAAATCTATTGACTATGCTCAGCTCAATCGGGGTTCCACACAGCCGCTTATTACTCAAACAGATGTAAAGAACGTGAAAATAATAATTCCATCAAAAGAGGTGCTGGAAAAATACGAGCTACTAGTCGGAACACTATTTAATAAAGTAGAGAAATCCTTGGAAGAAAATGTGTCTCTTTCTGCTTTACGCGACACCCTTCTTCCCAAACTTATGTCCGGAGAAATTCGTGTCGTTGACGCCGAACGGGAGGTGGAAGTGTGTTTACAGAAGAGCAGCTAGAGCAAGCCGTCATTGAATATTTTCAAGAGCTCGGCTACCCATATATGCCAGCGAAGGAGTTAAAGCGAGATAAAAAGGACGTTTTATTGCTTGACCGTTTGGAAGAAGCGTTAGTGAAATTGAATCCAGAAGTGCCTGTTGAGATCATTCGCGAGGTGATGCGCAAAATCCACTATTTTGAAACGAATGACGTGCTTACAAACAACAAAATGTTTCATAAGTACTTAACAGAAGCGGTAGTAGTGCCTGAGCTTGTGAATGGAGAGACGGTTTACCATCATGTTCGACTCATCGATTGGGAAACGCCAGAAAACAACGATTTTCTCGTTGTCAACCAATTGGAAGTCATTGAAAAAGGACAGGAGAAAATTCCAGACATCGTGCTGTATGTCAACGGTCTTCCCCTTGTTATTGCAGAGTTAAAAAGCACGTCACGCGAAGAAGTCGATATTGAAGATGCATACAAGCAGCTAAAAAATTATATGAACGTCCACATCCCTTCATTGTTCTACTACAATGCGTTTCTTGTCATTAGTGACGGGGTTCAGGCGCGCGCGGGAACAATCACCGCGCCGCTTGACCGGTTTATGGCTTGGAAAAAGATCAATATCGAAGATGATGTCATAGAAAACCGGGAGTTAGAAACGTTAATATTCGGCTTGTTCGAGCCAAAACGCTTTTTGGATGTCATCAAAAACTTTACGCTATTTGCAAACGAAGCAAAAATAATGGCGGCGTATCACCAATATTACGGCATGAAGAAAGCAGTGGCTTCTACGATCCAAGCCATTCATACAGATAAACGTGCAGGAGTCATTTGGCATACGCAAGGAAGTGGCAAAAGTTATTCGATGGTGTTTTTGGCGGGAAACTTAGTCAGACAGGAACAGTTGAAAAATCCAACCATTGTCGTGATCACCGATCGCAACGATTTAGACGGACAGTTATTTGAAACGTTTTGCGAGGCGAGTGAATTTTTACGGCAAACACCATTACAAGCGGAAACGCGCAGCCATTTGAAAGAGTTGTTGGAACATCGGAAAACGGGCGGCATCGTTTTTTCAACGATTCAAAAGTTTGAAGAAGAAACCGGCTTGCTTTCTGAACGGGAAAACATCATCGTGATGGTTGACGAAGCCCACCGCTCCCAATACGGCGTTGATCCGAAATATGATATCGAAACGGGGGAGCAAAAGTACGGGTATGCGAAATATTTGCGTGAAGCGTTGCCGAATGCGACGTATATCGCATTTACAGGGACGCCGATTGAAACGACCGATCGATCGACGACCGGCTTGTTCGGCGATGTCATTGATGTGTATGATATGACCCAAGCGGTGGAAGACGGGGCGACGGTCAAAATTTATTACGAATCTCGCTTGGCGAAAGTGAAATTGGACGAGAAGAAAATGAATGAAATTGACCAAGAATATTGGCGCATGCAAGTTCACGAAGGCGTCGGCGACTATATTATTGAACAAAGCCAAAAAAGCTTGAGCCGCATGGAGCAAATCATAGGCGACCAAGACCGAATTCGCGAAGTCGTCACGGACATTATCCACCATTACGAGGAGCGCGAACATCTTGTCAAAGGAAAAGCGATGATCGTTGCTTATTCGCGCAACACCGCGTTTGCAATGTATAAAGAGATCATGCGTCAACGTCCGGACTGGAAAGACAAAGTGAAAATTGTCATGACCGAAAACAATCAGGATCCGGAGGAGCTCGCGAAGCTTGTCGGAAATAAACAAACGCGGAAACAGCGGGAAAAAGAATTTAAAGATGTCGATCATCCGTTTAAAATCGTCATTGTTGTTGATATGTGGCTCACCGGTTTTGACGTGCCGGCGCTCGATACAATGTATATTGACAAGCCCATGAAGGCGCATAACTTGATGCAAGCGATCGCTCGCGTCAACCGCGTTTATCCGGGGAAAACAGGCGGATTGATTGTTGATTACATCGGCTTAAAGAAAAATTTAATGGAAGCGTTGCAAACGTATACGAAGCGCGACCAAGATAAAGTGCAAGAAAATACCCAAGCCCGCGACATCGCGTTAAACATCCTCGAAGTGTTGCACAATATGTTCCATTCGTTTGATTATCGCGCCTTTTTCGGTGATAGCGACAAAAAGCGTTATGAAGTCATTCGCGACGGAGCAGAATTTGTGCAGCAAACGGAAAAACGAAAATCGCTGTTTATGACGGAAACGAAAAAGCTAAAAGATGTTTATAAAATTTGCACCGGCTTGCTTTCGAAAGAACAAAAAGAGGAAATTTCCTATTTTATCGCTGTTCGTTCCTTTATTATGAAATCTTCGCGAACAGGCACACCTGACTTAAAAGAAGTGAATGAACGAATCGCGAAAATGTTGGAAGAAGCGATTTTGGAAGATGAAGTGATGGTGTTGACCCAAGCGGTTTCATCGGAAAGTTTCGATTTGTTGAATGAGGAGAACATCAAAAAATTACGCGCCTTGCCGCAAAAAAATATTGCGTCGACCATTTTAATGCGCGTATTAAAGCAAAAATTGCAAGATGTGAAAAAGACAAACATGACGGTGAGCCAAACATTTTCCAAACGTTTTGAAAAAATATTAGAAAAATACAACAATCGAAATGATTACACGGATGTGTATGAAGTATTTGAGGAATTGCTTAAATTTAAAGAAGAGTTGCAGGCGGCGATTGAAGAAGGGAAACAGCTTGGCTTAACCGAGGAGGAGAAGGCGTTTTTCGACGTGTTAGGTTCTGACCCGGATATAAAAAAATTAATGGAAGATGAGATATTAATTCAAATCGCAAAGGATTTGGCGAAAACGGTAAAGGAAAACCGGACGCACGATTGGGATAAAAAAGTGCAAGCCCAAGCGCGCATGCGCCTTGAAATTAAGAAGGTGCTGCGCAAGTACGATTATCCGCCAAATAAACAGCCGAAAGCGGTGGAAGATGTGCTTGAGCAGGCGAAGCTGCAGTGCATGAATATGTAAGGGGATCAATCGGTGCTTTGAGGAGAGACAGTTATGGAGAATATGCTGTCTCTCCCCGCGAAATTCATCGTTTTGTCGCATTAGCAATAGTTTATTGAAGTGGTCAAGATATAAAACAACATCCAGTCATTTTTGTAAGGGGTTCTGTTCATATGGAAAGAGCATTTAACCCGTTAGGACAACTTGTTCATGCGAAAAACGCACATAAGTATGGGGTTGTCTATACGTGTCCATGCTGCGGCGCGAGAGTATTTAAAGCAGAAGGAAGGGTGCAGTCCGCTCACTTTCGTCACGAACGCGGGCAAGGGTCTGAACGATGCGAACTTTATGTTCAACGTTTGTCAGGTTCATCCCATCTTCATGATTATTCAGTGATGATAAGCCGCCCCTTTATTACATTTGAACCATTGGAACGTGATTGGGAGCTTTTTATTACCTTTCCTTATTTAACGCCTTCTCAAGCGATGCAATGTGACGTGCATCATTTGCACTTTAAAATAAAATGCAATGAAATGAATTCCTTTATTTCCTCTGCACAGCTTTGGCCTAACTCTAGTGAAAATAAACTGTGGATTGTTCCGAAACAGGGCTACAGTTTTTCTTTTGCGACTAGAAAAGATGAAAAATGTTATGAGAAACTCGGCTTGTTTTGGCCTGAATATATTAAAGGGTTTCAAAACCATACATATTTGTTTCGGCCAATAAACCAAAGCTTTTGCATGATTGAGCCTAGAGAACTATCACTGAGTGACACGTTTTATATGATGTCACGGAAAAAAATAGAGTTTCCGAGGGAAATGGATGTAACACCATTAAATCAAAAGTATGGATGGTTTGCCTATAAAATCCGTCTTCCTTTTCTATTGGCGGAGCCGTTAATAGAGTGGTTTCGGCAATTTGGATATGACTTGAAACCGCCGTATTATTATTTGGATATAGTCGCCCCTTCAGTTTTTGGAAGAAAAGGCGAAGCGATGTTAATCGGAACAGGAAAATGTAGAATCCAAATATCTTTTCGTGACTTTCAACTGCAAAAGTACAGCCTAGTTCATATTCAACCGGATTATACGAGTCGGGAATATCCGCTGTCGAGTTCTTATGTTGACATTATATTGCATAAAAAGGGTTTTCATACTTTTTATATTAAAAAACATGAAGGAAAGATGTTACATCTATTTTATGATCCAAACGCGAACCCATGTTTTTCGGAACGATTGGAATCCGGGGTTGTGGTTGACCAGCGGACATTGGCGCTGTGTGAGGAAAAGAGCATCTTGAAATATACAACGGTTTCGGTAACAGATCCTCTTTTGTTTCCTTACTGGATCAAAGAAAAAAATCGGTTTGCCAGAGAGCTCAGTCAAGGGGGAGAGTTTTTTCATCCATCTGTTGAGAAGCTTTTTATTCCTGGGGTTTGGGCGTTTGACTTTTCTGCTCAAGAGATGCGCGATTTAGCCCATCCCGATTGGCGCAAAGTTTTATTGGCGTATATGCAGCTTGAGCAAACAAAGTGTTGTTGGATTTCAAATGAACAATATCGTTTCCTAGAGTTTTTGTTGCAAGATGTAGGGGATAAAATGTTGCGGGCAAAACTAGCCTACTATGTAAAGACGTATCGAAACAAGGTTCCAAAAATAGTAAAGGAATTTATTGATGGGAGGAGATCGTCGTGAAGACGGTATTTGGGATTGTCGAAAAAGAAAGAAAGCCAAATAAAAAATATGTGTTTGTTAAAGTTTTAGCGGAATATCGCGATCACCAGTTAATTGAGGTTCAGGAAGCACGATTGCATTATCCAAGTGAGGGGGAAGTGATATGGTCTCCTGCTCCTGAAGACATTCACGCAGGGAAAGTGGGATTTTATACAATCGAAGAAAGAAATGAGGAAGACTACGCAGGAAGACTTGTATATTCAAAGTTTATCGTAAGAAAAGAATTGGAGAATTTAAAATATTATGAGGTATTTCCGATACCGTTTTCACTTGCGCAAAATCATGACATTGTTTATTTGATTCAGAACGGGTTTGATGCCCCGCAGCAGTTTAGTTCAGAAATTTTACTCTTAACGAACGATGATTATTTAGTTGGACCTTACCGTGTCAAACAGACAAAAGAACAAAAATGGGTGATTGATTCGTCCGACGATAAGTTGCTCGAAATACGAAAAAAAGGGATGCATCTCGTTAAATATAATGATAAGAACGTCGGGATCGAACGATACTTTGTATCGGCGATGCTAGCGAGCCCTGTCGAAGATTATCTCGATTGTGCCACTAACGATCGGATTATGCGTTATGCTTTAAAAACGTTGAAAGACCAGCAACAGGTTCAGGAAATTTCACGAAAAGTCATCAGTCAGCTATCTGAATTGGTTAGCGATCTCCCTCCGCAAGTTCGTTATGAGCGCATTATGCGAGCCATTGAGTTGTTGGCTAAATATCAAATAACAAAGGAAGACATTGGTCAATTTGAGGAAGAATTATTACAGTACCCAGCGATTCAAAGGAAAATAGAGGATAAATTAGAGGAAAGGTTTGCTGCGGAGAAAGCAAGAATCGAAGATGAGCATCGAAAAGTATTGAACGAAACAGAACAGCTGCGTAGAAAAAAAGAGCATTTGCTCGTTGAGATGGAAGAGATCGAAAGACAGATAAAGGAAACGGAAGAAAGATTAAAAAAAGCCGATGAAGCATTGGAGTTAAAGATCAAGGAAATGAAAGATAACATTTTCCGGACTTTGGCTGATTTACTCCCTTTCGCAAATTTAGGGTTAAATGTCTCCACGCATAACGAATCAAACGATCGAAATCATTCGCAATGGGTGGTGAAGGATGTTGATGAAACAACAGTTTATTATGAAGATATAAATCATTTAATGACATCCATTGCAGAAAACCTATGCATGATTGGCATGCAGGAGAATAAAGCATGGTTGACAGCGAAAACGATCATCGGAGCGATTTTGTTTCGTAAACCAGTCGTGGTCAAAGGAGAATTTAGTTTTGAACTGTCACAGGCAATCGGCTGGGCGGTTGCAGGAAACGATCATCTAACGGTTTTTCCAGATATAAAGAATTTTACTAATAAAACGTTGATCAATTGCTTTTCTCGTTATACACGGCCTGACTGTGTAAAGTCTCTTCATTTATGCCAAATTGAAAATTCGCCCGCTGAATTGTATTTACAATCGTTTCTCGACTATTGGCGCGTGTCTATTGATGAGTCGTTGCCAGAATTGATTTTGATAAGCATAAAAGAAGAAAGTGAGTTGACCGATTCGTTCATTCAAAAGCTATCGTTTTCGCCTGTGATCAGCGCAGACGAAATGACGACAACTCCTGATATTCTCTCATTAAGAAAGACACATCGCTTAGTCTTCGGCTCCATCCCTGCACATTTACTTGTAGAAGGTAAAATATTAAAGGAGAAATCCAGTGAGTTCAACAATTTTTTGGAAATTGTGCAAGAAGTCATGTCGTTTACGAAACAAAAAGAAGCATTTAAAAAATGGTTTCGGTTATTAGAGGATGAACGGCTCGAGGAAGAAGCTGTGTCTGTATGGGTCGTCAAGGTGCTACTGCAGCCGTATGTTGCCCGTGAGCAGGCAAAGAAGATCTTAGAAGAGTTTGACAGCGAGAATATTTTGATTTAGTAAGGGGGTGGAGCTCGAGAGATGTTGACAGATGCATGGAAGAATACAATTATACAATTTAGACAAATAAAACGTCATGTCCTTTCTTTGGTGCACTTTTATGCATTCGAGGACTATAAAATGAACCCGGTGCATTTTCAGCGGCTTATCCCGCCTTTGCAAAGATTGCTAAAGGGGCGCTTTTTTGAAGATCTTCGAAACGTTATGAAAGAAGAAGATCAAACCGAAGCACAGTCATTGCTCGAACTGTTATCTGGTTTGGGGGAAATATTGAAGCTTGCCAATGGATATTATTTGCCGTTGCCCCCGCGCTGTGTCGAACTTCCCGTGTCTAAAAGCTTGGTTGTGCTTAGCAACCCTGAAGGAAAGAGCGACAAGTATTACGGGTGCGGCAGCGGTTATATGGAAGAGGGCAGTCATGTTCCAACGTTGATGATTGACGAATGGATGCCTTCACCGACTGTAAATGAATTTATTGAAACGCTCAAATTGCAGAACTCAGTAAAACTAAACGATGAACCAACAGAACTATTTTTGCCTCAAAAACGGCGCAAATGGCACCCATTTCAAATGAATCTTGCATCAAAGTCTGATTGTTATATTGCTAGGTATGCATTAAAAAACAGTCAACCGCTCTACTTTTGGGTTGAGAACATGGGGAGGGGTGATGCGCGTTATTACAAGATACCCGAATATTATTTAGAAACGGCCAAGTATGCCTTAGAGTATAAGGCTCAGGTGAAAACAACGATAAAGTGTGCAAAAATTCGTGAGGATGTTATTTATGTCCGTCTTTTTAAAAAGTTTCCTGTGTTTGAACAAAAGATGGCGATGCTTTTTTGTTTCCCGCTTTCCTTTATCAAACCGATTGAGTGGATTGTGCCTTTGTGGCATTATTCAGATTTTATTTGGGTTTTGCGGCGCTTGGGGATTGATGAGGATTCAATACGATGGGAAGGAGTCGAAATGGGATGATGGAATTTACCATTAACTCCGTTTCTGCACGGCTGCATCAAAAATTGCGCGAATATATTGAAGCGCAATATCCAATCAGCCATCCCTCTTTGCTGTTAGAGCGCAGAGAGTTATTGGATTCACCAGGGGTCATTTCGAAGGAGCCGTATATTGAGGCCACTCCTGTTTATGAGCTGGGGCCTGCCTATGAGCAGATGAATTTGCCTGCTCATTGCAAAGAAGCAATGACTTATTTTTCGGAGTTGTCTCCTAGTGTAGGAATTTATAAGAGGCCGTACGTCCATCAGCAGGAGGCGCTTGAATCATTTTTAGTGGATGGACATGATTTAGTTGTAGCGACTGGAACCGGCTCAGGTAAAACGGAATCATTCTTACATCCCATTTTAAACTCATTAATTGATGAAGGATTTAATAGAAGGGAACAGTTTCAAACACATGCGGTTCGGGCGTTAATACTATATCCGATGAATGCGCTAGTCAGCGATCAAATCACAAGATTGCGCCAGCTTTTTGGTGATGAGAGAGTGTCCAAGTACTTTCGGGATCATTTCGGTCGTCATCCATTATTTGGTATGTACACATCAAGAACACCTTACCCGGGAGAGCGGACAAAGGAAAAAGACGACTACCAGTTGAAGGAGATTATTGACTATTATTTGGATATTGAAAAGAATCGGCCGCAGCTGGCGCTGGAAATGAAAAAAAGAGGCAAATGGATAGCGAAAAATTTAACAAACTTCCGTTCAGGCAAAAGAGGCGACTGGAAATCTCGATATTTGACCTCTCCTGACGACCGGGAATTGTTTACTAGACACGAGATGCAAACGACTCCCCCGGATATTTTGGTAACGAACTATTCCATGCTGGAGTATATGTTGATGCGCCCGATTGAGCGGCCAATTTGGGAGAAAACAAGACAATGGCTTGCAGAAGATGAAGCGAACACATTGATTCTAGTGCTTGATGAGGCGCATATGTACCGAGGAACGAGCGGTGCAGAGGTGGCTCTACTCATTAGAAGGCTGCAGGCAAGATTAGGAATTACACGCGATCGATTGCGCTGCATTCTAACGAGTGCAAGTTTGGGCGCGGAGGATGATGATTCGGCGGCTATTGAATTTGCTGAACAATTAACGGGTAAACTGAAAAAACGTTCGTTTAAGTTGATCAAAGGAGTGAAAGAAAAAAGAAAGCCCGGAAGAATTGGCACGACAGAAGAGGCCTATGCATTCGCCTTGCTAGACAGCGAGCAGTTTACCAATCGCATTCATCAGTACGATACATTGCGGTCGAATCTCCAGGCTGTAGCAAAGCGGCTTGGATGGGGAGATGTCCCACATAATTTAGATGAGTTGCCGTCGTATCTATATAAAAGTTTAGACGGATTTGGACCGCTCGAATTAATTATTGAACAAATAAGCGGAAATGCTAAAAAGTTCAGCGATATTGCCAAGTTGGTATTTCCAAGTGTCGATATGAAAATGGCCCAAAAAGCGACGAGCCATTTATTAATGTTGGCCAATGCAGCTAAAAATAATGAGCGAGTGTTATTGCCGGTAAGGATCCATTTATTCTTTAAAGGTGTATCAGGCATTTATGTCTGCACCAATCCGAAATGTGAGGAAAAAAGAGTAAAAGGAAACGATTCGATTTTAGGAAAAATGTATGATTCTCCGAAATTACAATGTACTTGCAGCAAGGAAGCAAGGGTCTACGAATTGCTTACCCATCGAAAATGTGGAACAGCATTTATTCGAGGGTATATATCGAAAAAGGACCGCAACTACTTATGGGCTGAAAAAGGGAAAGGCATTGTTGGCGAGGAGTTGACAGAGATTCATTTGCTGGTTGAACCGCCCCATGAAAAAATACAAAAAGGAGAACGATCGGTGCGTCCTGTATGGCTCGATATCAGGACGGGATATTTAATGAAGTCGCCGCCGGAAGATCCTGAAGGTTATCTAAAATTGTATTTGCCTCATGATGAGGCAAATAAGAACAAAAAGAAAAAGCAAACAATTACATTCCAACAATGTCCGTGCTGTATGAGAAAAGTGCAGGGAACGATTACGGACTTAAAAACAAAAGGTGAGCAGCCTTTTGCTAATTTAGTTCGCGAGCAATTTTTATTGCAACCTCCGGTAAAGCTGAATAAACAATTGCCTAATGAGGGACGGAAAGTGCTGCTGTTTTCTGACGGACGCCAAAAGGCTGCACGTCTTGCCAGGGATATTCCCCATGAAGTAGAGCTTGACTCTTTTAGACAGTCCATTTTATTGGCGGCTCAAAAATTAATTGATCAAGATATTGAACCGAAACTGAGCGGCGCTTTATATTGTTCGTTGTTGCAAGTGATTGATGAGCATAAATTATACTTTTTTGAAGGACAGGATCGAAAATCGTTGGCCTATCATGTTCAAATTTTACATGAGGATTTTGATGGCGACTATGAGGAGCTGATTGAAAACGGCGACATTGAACTGCTGCCTCGTTTCAAAACAGAACTTCTTCGCCAGCTTTGCCATCCACTCTACTCGGTTTATACAACGGCCACAGGCTACGTAGAGCCTGTTAAAAGAGAAATGGCAAGAGTAGAAAGAAAGCTAAAAGAGATATTGTCGAAGGAAGACATTTATGTACTGACTATGCTGTTCATTCAAGAAATGTTGGATAGAGTGGCCATAGATTCAACCATTCATTTCTATGAGAGGCTGAAGATTAGAGGGTTCGGGGGCGATGATTGGGGAGTTGAGAAAGGTTATATACCGAAAAACTTAGAGAATATCATTCATCTTTATGTTCAAAGTGAGGAGCATAAGAAGGAAATTGTCGATGCATTGTTTAAATTGTGTACAGAATCGGAAGGGAGATATTATTTATCCCCTAGAAAATTAAAACTGATTCCCGGCATTTATACAACTTGGTATAAATGCAATGATTGCAAAGAAATGAATATCGTTGCAGCAAAAAACAAATGTGTGAATTGTTTATCGGAAAATATCGAGATATTAGACGTGAACAGTAAACGGTTGGATTCAGAAAAAGGATTTTGGCGTTCACCTATACAAAAAATATTGACAAACCATGAGAAAATTTCGAACATCACCGTTGAAGAGCATACCGCTCAACTGTCGCAAAAGGATGCGAAAATAGCGATCGCAACAACAGAAGAGTACGAATTGCGGTTCCAAGATATCATATTAGATGTTTTAGAAGGACCTGTCGATATTTTAAGCTGTACAACCACAATGGAAGTCGGCGTCGACATCGGTTCACTGACTGCCGTTGGACTACGAAATGTTCCGCCACAACGGGAGAACTACCAGCAGCGTGCGGGACGTGCTGGACGGAGGGGAACGGCTTTATCGACCGTAGTTACTTATGCCCAGGGAGGGCCGCACGATTATTATTATTTTCAACAGCCTGAAAAAATGATCAGCGGTTCGGCTCGCAAACCCATTGTTTATATTGATAATAAAAAAATCACCAAAAGGCATTTGAACGCATTTCTCATTCAAACGTATTTTCATGAAAACGTTTCTACAAGTGCCGTTGCGTCAAGCATTCTCAGCAGTTCGTTAGGTGATACAAAATCATTTTTTGAAGGTACTCCGCCTTTTAATTATGAGCAGTTTAAAAAATGGCTGAATGACAATATCGCCTGTCGTTTTCGCGACTATCCGGTGATTTTTGACTTGATTCCGGATGAGGTTGTTTCGACAGAAGGAATATTAGGCGGGGATATGGTAGAGCGAAAATGGTATATTGTTAAGGAAGCATGTAATGAGCTAGTAAGCGAGTTGGAACGGAATTATGAGAAAGTCAAACATACAATACAACCCATCGATGGTGACGATATAGCGGAAGTAAATCCGAACGATAAATTTCTCGATTTTTTGTTCAATCACGGCTTGCTTCCAACCTATGCATTTCCACAAGATTTATGCAGTTTTTACATCGAAGGGAAGGATGAAAGAACGGGGAGAATAATCGTTAAACAACGACCGCAATTGGAGATAAACAGAGCGTTGAGCGAGTATGCGCCAGGAAGACAAATTGTTGTTGATAAGAAAACATATCGAATAGGGGGAATTTATGTACCTAATCCACACGATCCGTTAAAACCGGCTAAAGATTTGTTGCTTGACAGTTTGCCGGTTATCACCTATTGTGAATCGTGCTTATTTGTTTCTTTGGATCCAATCCAAACGAAAAAATGTTCAGTGTGTGGTGGTGAGTTGAAAAACAGTCCGTTGTTGCGACCAACGGGGTTTTCGCCTGAGAAAGGGATGGAGGTGAAGGAAGGAGATAGGGAGCAGGAATTCACCTATGCAGTTCCTCCTCAGTTACCTATTCCTGTGTCTGGCGAAAAACTAAGTTTGAAGGCTTATTCAGGTTCAGAGCGGCTTCAATATGCTAATGAGATGAACAAACAGCTTATCGTCATGAATAAAGGGACGGATCGACAGGAAGGATTCGAAATCTGCACGGATTGTGGGGCTATTTGGCCAGCAGGGGAGAGTGAACATAAATTGGCCCATGATGTACCTTACAGGTTGAAAACACATCTTGGTCAAAGGGATAGCCGCTGTAGAGGAAGTATTATGAAAGTGTTTCTTGGGAATATATTTAACTCTGATTTATTACTATTGCGGATGAGTTTTGATGAAAAAGTCGATTTTCACCCGAATCATCAATGGGTTCATGACGGTTTGAAGACGATTGGCGAGGCGCTCGTATTGGCTGCAAGCCGGGTATTGGACATCGATTATAATGAGTTACTGTCAGGATATCGCATTCTTCCATTAGAGACAAAAAGTCCACAACATCTGTATCAAGCCGATGTTTACCTGTTTGATACTTTATCCGGAGGAGCGGGGTATTCACACATTGCAGGGGAAATGCTCCCTGATATTATTAAAATGGCAAGGGAAATTTTGCATGAATGCGAAAACCATTGCGAGACATCTTGCTATAAATGCTTAAGACATTACTCCAATCAATTTTATCATCATCAGTTAAATCGTTTTGTCGCCCTAGAGTTGCTTGATTATATCGTTAAAGGTGAATTGAAGGCATTAACATTAACGGAACAACAAAAAGTGTTGGCCCCCATTAAGCGCATGTTAGAAATACACAATGAAAAATTCGAGGAATTCGAAGAAGGGGGACGATATCTCATTAAAGTCAAATCGAAAGGGAATCGCTTAATTGGCGCAAAAAATAATATAGAAAGGATGTTGGTATGCGCATACAGCCAGCCTGCTATTGCGTATGTTTCGGCTTATGAAGTTTTGCATGATTTGCCCAATGTATATTTAAATGTTGTAGAAGGCAAACAACAGTTGCTCGTTTGAGGACGGTTAGAATCAATGCTAATCGCTCAAAAAGAGGAATGGATTTATTTAGGATATACTCAACTCACGCAACGCAACGGCTCATGTGTATAACGAGGAAGATTATGAGTAGATCAAAAACCGAATTGTATCGGAATATGTCCACGAAATCGAAGCGCTGCTGCAAAACATCAAAGAAGAAGTGATCGACCGTGAGCTACGGAATTAGCCCGACCGTGTTTGCGCGGCTGATGGCGTATTTCGCCGGCGAGGAAGATATTCAAAAAGTCATCTTGTTCGGCTCGCGGCACGGCCCGCTACAATTCCGACATTGACTTGTGCATCGATTACACCGGCAAGCAAAAGTGGAAAATCAAAGATGACATTGACGAGATTGTCGGCATTTATTCGTGTGATGTGCTCTTTTTCGACGCGCTGAACGAAGCCATCAAGCGCCAAATCGAGCGCGACGGGAAAACGATTTATGAGAAATCTCCGTCGTGAGCCTAGGCGGCCTGCCCCGCATGAGCGGGCGGCTGTTTTTTGTGTCCGGCGGCCTTAGGGCAAGCGCGCTGTCCGTTTTTCAGTTGCATCGAAAGCGCTGTTATCGGTACAATGGAACTCACATTTCGCACCCTCCCGACAAAAATCGGGAGGATTTTTTTTTCGCCTTGCGTCGAATGAATCTTTGAAACACAAGGAAAGCGAAGGAGTTTTCACACCATGGGCATTCCAATCGATGCGGTCTATGAAGGTTCCTATTTGAATATAATAAGTGCCATATTCAAGAAGCTTGGCCTCCTCCAGTTGATTGACCGTCTCGTTCCGGTCGATCCTCAATGCCAAACCCGAACGAGCGATGCCGTTTAGGCCATCGTCTACAATCTTTGACGGCCGGCAAGCGCTCGTTCACTTGGAACGATGGGCGCATGAGATCGACTTGCCCAAGCTGATCCGTCTTGGACTTCACCCCTCTTGGTTCAATGACGACGCTTTGGCGCGCCATCTGGATCGCCTGTATGAGGCCGACATCCATCACGTCACGTCGGCTTGTCTCGTGCAGATCTACAAGAAGGAAGACCTCCCTCTTTGGGTGTTTCATGCCGATACGACCGATAAGACGGTATATGGTGCGTACGAAACGAACTCGACCGAAGGCTTGCAAATCACCTATGGCTACAATCGGCATCATTATTGGCAAAAACAGATGGGATTCGGGTTGGTCGGCAATCAAGACGGCCTTCCGTTTTACGGAGATGTGCACGACGGCCATCTGCCCGATAAGACATGGAATCCTTCCGTGTTGGCACGGATGAAAGAATAGTTTGAACGCGCGGGAATCGAAGACGAATGGATTTACGTGGCCGATTCGGCCGCCATGACGCGCGGCACCTTGGCGCAAACGAAAGCCGCCAACGCCTTTTTGATCACGCGCGGCCCGGCTTCGCTTCGGATCGGCAAAACGGCGCTGGACCAAGCCGATGCCGAGGACACGCCGTGGAGCGATCCGTTCGTCTTGGCAGAGAAAAACGGCGCCGCGTATCGAGTGTGGGAAACCGCCTCGACGTATGAAGGCCATCCGGTTCGGCTGATCGTCGTTGAATCCAGCGCGCTGGACCAACGAAAAGGGAAGAAACTTGAAAACAAACGGAAAAAAGAAGCAGAGCTTCTTTCACAAGAACAAGCCCAATGGGAGAGCCGCCTGTTTTCCTGCCGGGAAGACGCCGAACAAGCGCTGGCGTCTCTCAAGGCTTCCCTTCGCCCTCGGTTCCATCGCGTCGAGGCGTCCGTTGACGAGGTCATTCGCCCGAAAAAACGGCGCGGACGGCCGAAAAAAGGGGCGGAACCGGAGGTGGAAACGCGGTTCGCCCTTCGCCTGAACGCGGCATTCGACCAAGAGGCGTGGGAGCGGGCGAGACGGAAAGCGTTCCGTTTTGTCTTGGTCACGACCGTTCCGGAGGAATGGAAGGGCCAACCGATGGACGCGAAAGAGATCTTGAAGCTGTATAAAGGCCACATCTCGGTGGAAATGAACTTTGCCTTTTTGAAAGACCTGTTCTTTACGGATGAAATCTATGTAAAAAAACCGGAACGGGTCGGGGTGCTGGGGTATTTGTTTTTGTTGGCGTTGGCCATTTATCGCGTCTTCCAGCGCCGGGTGCGCCAATTCATTACTCCGGAGCAGCCTCTAAAGGGCGCAGGAGGACGCAAACTGACCCGGCCGACGGGGCAAGCGATCTTTCAGTTGTTTCAGTATGTCAAAGTGGTGCTTCTCAAGCAGCCAGACGGGCAAATCCAACGTGCGTTAAGCCAACCGCTCACGTACGAGCAGCGAAGGATTCTGCAAGGGTTGGGGTTGGACGAGAGCATTTACGTCTAATGGGATAAAGAACGACCAGCGATGGTAAAAAAAGGATTGCCATCGCTCGTTGTGTTGGTTCAAAAGTTATTCTAAAAAAACAAATAAAAAATCCTTTCGTTCTACTTAGTAGGGGTGCGAAATGTGAGTTCCAATGTCAAATGAATCCTTGAAATACAAGGAAAGTGAAGGAATTTCCACACCATGGACGTTCGAATTCGTATCATTTATGAAAGTTCCTATTTGAAATAATAATCGCTATCCTTGAGAACCTTGGCCTCCATCAATTGAGCGTCGTTTTGTTCAGGAATTCTCCGCTTTGTTCCACTAGGATGTTAGTGTTTGCATCAATCTATTCCTCTTCTGCAAACATTGAACACTTCTCCTCCCTACGGTATGGGAAAATCATTGTGTTTGTTTCCCCACCATGCTATGATCATTAGTAAAGAAACCAAGAAATTTGGTTATTTTTTTGGAAGGAGGGGAATAATATGGTACCATCAGATTCGATGACAAAGGAGAAGGTACCGATGGACAATATCCCTAACCGTAAGAAAAACCTTGTGAAACGAATTGCCGTATCGAGCAAAAAACAAATTACGATCCCAAAGGATTTTTATGAGCAATTAGGAATTGGAAACGAGGTGTTAATTGAGTTAGCGGATAATAAGTTAATTATTCATCCTATTCATGAGGATCATTTTGACTTTTCCGATCTGATTTTAAAAGACTTGATCGAAGAAGGATATACAGGCGAAGAACTATACAAAGAATTTGTATACCGTAAATCGCAAATTGCCCCTGCATTCAACGCGATGATTTCTGAGGAAAGACCGAAGGCAAAAACGTATACCGCGGATACGTTAGAGGAGTTATTTGGTGAAGATGATGAACCATAATCGACTGCAATTGCTTCCGAAAGCAGAAAAAGCCATTAAAAAATTGACAAAAAAGGATGCAGCTCTGAAGCAGCGTTTGATCGAAGCCTTGCGGCAGATTCTTACCGATCCCGCCGAAGCAGGGGAAGCGAAAACTGGTGATTTGGCAGGAATTTACGGTTATGACATTTATCATCGAGGCATCAATTATGAGATTGCTTATTTGATCGACCAAGATGACAGCGGACATGTTGTGGTGGTGGTGGTTTTGGTGGGGACGCGTGAAAATTTTTACGAAGAGCTGAAGCGTTATATGAAGACGAATCAAGCGCCATTTTCGAAGCCATAGATGCAGATCCATTTAGGACAATGGGCAAAGGAGAACGATGGCATGGATGAACGAGAATCGATTGTATTATCGTACCAGCGCGCGTTTCGATTGTTGCTTCATTTGAAGAATGTCATTGCCGCGTCGAAGCAAGTGTCGGCAGAAGATGAACTGCTGAAGGAAGTATATCGTGATTCGATCGTGAAAAAGTATGAAATTTTGGAAGACCAGCTCTGGAAGCTGTTGTCGCGAATTTTCAAAGCGTCCGGTCTGGAATTGAACAACCCGCGGGCATGTTACCGCCAGGCGTTTAAGGAAGGGTGGATTCAGAATATTGATGTATGGAACGATATATTGCACTCGCGAAACGCTGCAGCCCATGTATATAACGAGGAAGACTATGAACAGATTAAAAACCGAATTGTATCACAATATGTCCATGAAATTGAAGCACTGCTCAAATACATCAAAAAAGAAGTGATCGATCGTGACCTATGGAATGAGCCCGACCGTGTTTGAACGGTTGATGGCGTATTTCGCGGGCGAAGAAGATATACAAAAAGTCATTTTGTTCGGCTCGCGGGCGCGCGGCACGGCCCGCTACAACTCGGACATCGACTTGTGCGTGGACTACACCGGCAAACAAAAGTGGAAAATCAAAGAGGATCTTGACGAGATTGTCGGCATTTACTCATGTGATGTGCTCTTTTTCGACGCGCTGAACGAAGCGATCCGGCGGGAAATCGAGCGCGACGGGAAGACGATTTATGAGAAATCTCCGTCGTGAGCGTAGGCGGCTTGCCCTGCATGAGCGGACAGCCGCCTTTTTTGTCCTTTTGCGCCTGTTGGGACAGATCGGCTTCGGAGCGGAGGCCAGGATTGTCCGTTTTTTCTTGCACCGAAAGCGCCGCCATCGGTACAATGAAGTCGGCAACCATTGGCAAAGGAGACTCGCGATGAAAATCGGCTATCGGACATTGAAAACGGCGGTGGGGGCGGCGCTGGCGATTGCCATCGCTCAGCTGATCGGTCTTCATAACTTCGCTTCCGCTGGCATTATCGTCATTTTATGCGTCCAAGTGACGAAAAAGCGGTCGCTTGAGACCGCCCGGGCTCGTTTTGCGGCGTGCGTCGTCGCCATTGGGTTTGCGGCGTTGTTTTTTACCGTCTTCGGCTATCATCCGTGGACGATCGGGCTGTTGCTGCTGCTGTTCATTCCAGTGACCGTCAGGCTGAAGGTGAACGAGGGCATTGCCACAAGCTCGGTCATTATTTTGCATTTGTATGCGGCCGGGGACATCACGTGGGGATTGGTCGCCAATGAGATCTTGCTCGTGGCGGTTGGCATTGGGGTAGCGCTGCTGATGAACATGTACATGCCGAGCGCCGAGAAGGAGCTCAAAGAGTACCAGCGCATTGTCGAAGATTTGTTTCGCATTATTTTAAAAGAAATCGTCCGCTACTTGCGCACAAATGAGCTTGATTGGGATGGAAAAGAGCTGCCGCTTGCGGCGGAGACGCTCGACAAAGCGAAAAAACTCGCCATGCGCCACGCCGACAATCAATTATGGCGGAATGAGGATGAATATGTCCGCTACTTCCGCATGCGTGAGCGGCAGTTGGAAATCATCGAGCATATGCTTCCGCTTGTGACATCGCTCGTCTACACGGTCGAGCAGCGGATGATGGTCGCCGATTTTATCGACGAATTAAGCGACGCCATTCATCCGGGAAATACGGCGGACCGCTTTTTGCGGCGCCTTGCCGAGATGCGCGAACAGTTTAAAGCGATGCCGCTGCCAAAGACGCGCGAGCAGTTTGAAGAGCGGGCGGCGTTGTTTCATTTAGTGCGCGAATTGGAGCGATATTTAATCATCAAAAGCGAATTCCATCCCGGAAACGAACGAAAACCGCAGCGGCTGAAGGCATGATGCAGGGCATATGTCCATCCGTTTTGGCGCACACTATAGCCAAACATTCAAGCAAAGGATGGACGGATATGCGGGTATGGTTGGCCATTTGTCTCGTGCTCACCGCCGTGTTGGGAGCGCCTTTCCAGACAGCGGCGGAGGCGAAGCCGCTTGTCATTGTGAACAAAGCGATCAATAAGCTCGCGCTCGTCCGCGACGGCCGCATCGAAGCCGTTTATCCGGTGGCGACCGGGGTCAATGCCGATTTGACGCCGGAGGGGATGTTTACGGTGACGGTGAAGGCGAAACACCCGTATTATCGGAAAAAGAACATTCCAGGCGGGGCGCCGAACAATCCGCTCGGCGCAAGGTGGATCGGCTTTAACGCGCGCGGGACGGACGGGCGCATCTACGGCATTCACGGCACGAACAACCCGGCGTCGATCGGCCGGTATGTGTCGCAAGGTTGTGTGCGCATGCACAACCGCGATGTCGAGCATTTGTATGAACGGGTGCCGATTGGCGCCAACGTGCTCATTCTCCGCAGCAACGAATCGTTTTACGCCATCGCCAAACGGCACGGCGCTGTCCAATGAAAAACGCAAGCTTCCGGTTTCGGAGCTTGCGTTTTTTACGCCGGATCGCGCTTAAAACCACATGCTGATGCCGGCGAGGAGCGTCGTCAGCAGCATGCAAATGAGCATTACATACACGATGAATTTTTGCGTTTTCCGCGACAACGGTCCGTCCTCCTTCCGTCCGCTGTTCTACGTTTATTGTAACGGCAAACAGCGGAGCGGACAAGGAAAAAAGCAGGATGAGAGATGAAACGAACCGCTCCATGGCTTGACCGTTGCGCAGACAAAGAAAAACAAAAAAAGCAGGATTTTTTGTCGAAACGGCGAATAATAAAACGTTGGCCTCATCATTTTGCAGCAAAGGAGACCAAGACGATGCAGGTGAAAAAAGTCGACCATATCGGCATTGCTGTCCGCTCGATCGAGAAAGCGCTTCCGTTTTATACGGATGTGCTCGGCCTGCCGTTTCTCGGCATCGAGGAAGTCGAGTCGGAACAGGTGAAAGTGGCGTTTTTGCAGGCGGGAGAGGCGAAAATTGAACTTCTTGAGCCGCTGTCGCCAGAGAGCGCGGTGGCGACATTTATCGAGAAGCGCGGCGAAGGGATTCATCATGTGGCGCTTGGGGTGGAAGACATCACCGAGCGCATCCGCGAGCTGAAGGAGCACGGCATCCGTATGATTCAAGATGCGCCGAAACGCGGCGCCGGCGGGGCATGGGTCGCGTTCATGCACCCGAAATCGACCGGCGGCGTGTTGTATGAGCTTTGTGAACGGACGAAAACGGAGGGACACCAATGAGCGACATGTACGACAAAATCAACGAACTGTATGACCGCCGACGTGAGATTGAACTGGGCGGGGGCGATGAGAAAATTGAACAGCAGCACGCGAAAGGGAAGCTGACGGCGCGCGAGCGGATTGATTTGCTTTTGGACGAAGGGACGTTTGTCGAGCTCAATCCGTTCATCGAGCACCGCTGCACCGATTTTGGCCTCGGGGAAAAGAAGGGGCCGGGTGACGGGGTGGTGACCGGCTACGGGAAGATCAACGGCCGCACCGTGTTTGTGTTTTCGCAAGATTTCACCGTCTTCGGCGGGGCGCTTGGGGAAATGCACGCGAAAAAAATTGCGAACATCATGGATTTGGCGGCGAAAACCGGGGCGCCGGTCATCGGTTTGAACGATTCGGGCGGCGCCCGCATTCAAGAAGGGGTCTTGTCGCTTGACGGGTACGGACACATTTTTTACCGCAACGCCATTTATTCCGGCGTCATCCCGCAAATTTCCGTCATTATGGGGCCGTGCGCCGGCGGGGCCGTCTATTCGCCGGCCATCACCGATTTTGTGTTCATGGTCGAAAAAACGAGCCAAATGTTCATCACCGGTCCGAAAGTGATTGAAGCGGTGACCGGGGAGAAAATCAGCGCTGAAGATTTAGGCGGCGCCCGCGTGCACAACACGATCAGCGGCAACGCCCACTTTGCGGCAGCGAATGAAGAGGAGGCGCTCGCTGAAGTGCGGCGGCTCTTGGGCTATTTGCCGTCCAACAACAACGAAAAGCCGCCGTTTGGCCCGATTCCGGATGGGGATGACTACCGCCCCGATTTGGCCGATGTCGTGCCGATTGACGCCGTCCGCCCGTACGATGTGCGCCACGTCATCGCCCAAGTCGTCGATGACGGGTCGTTTTTTGAGGTGCAAAAAGATTTCGCGAAAAACATCGTGATCGGCTTTGCCCGCATTAAAGGCGAAGTGGTCGGGCTTGTGTGCAACCAGCCGAAGTTTATGGCCGGCGGGCTGGACATCGACTCGTCCGATAAGGCGGCGCGGTTTATCCGCTTTTGCGATTCGTTCAACATCCCGATCATTACGTTTGAGGACGTCACCGGCTTTTTCCCAGGCGTCAAGCAGGAGCACGGCGGCATCATCCGCCATGGGGCGAAAATTTTGTACGCTTACTCGGAAGCGACCGTGCCGAAAATCACCGTCATTTTGCGGAAAGCGTACGGCGGCGCCTATGTCGCCTTAAACAGCAAATCGATCGGCGCCGATGTCGTCTATGCGTGGCCGAACGCGGAAGTGGCGGTCATGGGGCCGCAAGGAGCGGCGAACATCATTTTCGCGGGCGAAATTGAAAAAAGTCCGAATCCGGAAGAAACGCGGGCGCAAAAAATTGCCGAATACCGCGAGAAATTCGCCAATCCGTACGTCGCCGCGAAATACGGCATGATCGATGACGTCATTGACCCGCGCGACACGAGAATCAAGCTCATTCAGGCGCTCGAGATGCTGCGAAACAAGCACGAGGAGCGGCCGAAGAAAAAGCATGGAAATATTCCGCTGTAAACGAACGGGGGCCGAGGGGCCCTTTTTTGTTGCTCGGCTCTTCATTTTCGCACGGGGATTCACGTATGTCAGGCTCTTTCCGATGCCGCGCTTTCCAATCGCTCACCGGATTTTTCGCCTATATACGGACCTGACATTTGATCCGGCCGTCCGCGCTGGTGCATTTCGAGCGCGTCCGTATGCGTCTTGATCGTGCGGATCGTTCCGGCGTCCGGTTTGGCTCTTGGCGGAACATTTCGGTATACTTAAGGTGGAGTACATAAGCAGGAGGAAAAAAGCGATGGTCAATGAACAGCGTCTTGTCGACGAATTTTTGGAACTTGTGCAAATCGATTCGGAAACGAAGCATGAAGGGGACATTGCGAAGGTGCTCAAACAAAAGTTTGAAGCGCTTGGCCTCGATGTGATCGAAGACGATGCGGCCGCGAAAACGGGGCATGGGGCAGGCAACTTGATTTGCACGCTCGCCGCGACGAAAGACGGGGTCGACCCGATTTACTTCACGTCGCATATGGATACGGTCGTGCCGGGCAAAGGGGTGAAACCGTCGATCCAAGACGGCTATGTCGTCACCGACGGGACGACGATTTTAGGGGCGGACGACAAGGCGGGCTTGGCGGCCATGTTGGAAGCGATTCGCGTGTTGAAAGAGCAAAACATCCCGCACGGCGTAATCCAGTTTATCATCACCGTCGGCGAAGAGTCGGGGCTTGTCGGGGCGAAGGCGCTTGACCCGTCGCTCATTCAAGCGAAATACGGCTATGCCTTGGACAGCGACGGCAAAGTCGGCAACATCGTCGTCGCCGCCCCGACGCAGGCGAAGCTGAAAGTCGTTGTGCACGGCAAAACTGCCCATGCCGGCGTGGCGCCGGAAAAAGGAGTGTCCGCCATTACGATTGCGGCGAAGGCGATCGCGAAAATGCCGCTCGGCCGCATCGACGAGGAGACGACGGCGAACATCGGCCGCTTTGAAGGCGGCACGCAAACGAACATCGTCTGCGACCGCGTTGATATTTTAGCGGAAGCCCGTTCCCTCGTTCCGGAAAAAATGGAAGCGCAAGTGGCGAAAATGAAAGAGGCGTTTGAAACGGTTGCCGCGGAAATGGGGGGGCGCGCCGATGTCGAAGTGGAAGTGATGTACCCGGGCTTTAAGTTCAGCGACGGCGACCATGTCGTCGAGGTCGCCAAACGGGCGGCGGCAAACATCGGACGGCCGTGCAAGCTGGAGAAAAGCGGCGGCGGTAGCGATGCCAACATCATCGCCGGCTTCGGCATTCCGACGGTCAACCTCGCAGTCGGCTACGAAGAAATCCATACGACGAATGAGCGGATGCCGATTGAAGAGCTGGTGAAGCTGACAGAGATGGTTGTCGCCATTGTTGAGGAAGTCGCCAATGCCGAATGAGCATCCCGAGGCTGGATGCTCTTTTTTCTTGAACCTTTCGGTAAACATTCGGCCGGAATGAGCCGATAAAAAAAGCAGAGTGCGAATCACGAAAGAGGTGGCGGGGGAATGGACAAATACGTGGTGTTTCGCGTCGAGCGGGAACAGTACGCCGTCTCGATCGCGTATGTCGTCTCGATTGAGAAAATGACGGCGCCGACGGCCGTGCCGCATATGCCGGATTGTATGGCGGGCGTCGCGCGCATCCGCGGCGAGCTTGTGCCGGTGCTTGATATGCGGGAATTGTTGTACGGAAGAGCGATTGAGGAAACGGATCAGACACGCCTCATTGTCGCCGCTGTGGATGGCTTGTCGGTCGCGTTTATCGTCGATGAGGCGAAAGAGATCGCCGATATTGAGCCTGAGGCCATTAAACCGCTTCAACTGATGTCCGCGGAGCGCACGCCGTATGTAGTCGGGATGGCGGCGCAAGCCGACCGGCTGTTGACCGTGCTTGACCCGCGCGTCTTGTTTGCCCATTTGGACGAGGCAGAGGAGATTCGCGAGCAGGTGGCCGCTGCCCAAGCCGCTGCCCGGGCAGGAGAGACGGTATAGGTGTTTGCCTATACCGTTTTTTCTTCCGCGCATATCCTAATCATGGAAATGAACTTCAACTCATGAAGAGGAGGCGCATTCCATGGTTCGACCGTTTGGCCCGTATCCGGGCGGCTTTTATCCGCCGTACTTTGGCGGCTACGGCCACTATCCGTATGGCTACTATCCTTATTGGCACGGGGGCTACGGCGGCTATCACCATTTTCCATACGGGATGTATGATGGCCACTATCCGTTTTCCCCATACGGCTTCCCGCACTATGGAGGCTACTAAGCATGAGGGGCGTTGCGCCCCTTTCATTTTCAATATGAAAATGGCAAACAAATCCGTCGTGCAGACTCGTTCATAAATCGGTTTAGAAAAACTTGCAGGCAAACGTAAACGTATGGTATGTTGTTTGATGAACAAACAAAAACGGAAAGGGACGTTGAATCATGGCGAAACAGCAAATCGGCGTCATCGGACTGGCGGTCATGGGGAAAAACTTGGCGTTGAACATTGAAAGCAAAGGCTATTCAGTGGCGGTCTACAACCGTTCGCGCGAAAAAACGGACGAGTTTTTGCAAGAAGCGAAAGGAAAAAACATTGTCGGTACATACAGCATTGAAGAATTCGTCAACGCCTTGGAAAAACCGCGGAAAATTTTGCTGATGGTGAAAGCGGGAGCGCCGACGGACGCGACGATCGAACAGCTGAAGCCGCATTTGGAGAAAGGCGATATTGTAATCGACGGCGGCAATACGTATTTTAAGGATACGCAGCGCCGCAATAAAGAACTCGCTGAACTCGGCATTCACTTTATCGGCACGGGTGTCTCCGGCGGCGAGGAGGGGGCATTGAAAGGTCCCGCGATCATGCCGGGTGGGCAAAAAGAAGCGCATGAGCTCGTGCGCCCGATTTTTGAAGCCATCGCTGCGAAAGTCGACGGCGAGCCGTGCACGACGTACATCGGCCCGGACGGCGCGGGGCATTATGTCAAAATGGTGCATAACGGCATCGAATACGGCGACATGCAGCTGATCGCTGAAGCGTACTTCCTGCTCAAACATGTGCTCGGCATGGATGCGAACGAATTGCACGAAGTGTTTGCCGACTGGAACAAAGGCGAATTGAACAGCTACTTGATTGAAATTACGGCCGACATTTTCACGAAAATCGATGAAGAAACAGGCAAGCCGCTTGTTGATGTCATTTTGGACAAAGCTGGGCAAAAAGGGACGGGCAAATGGACGAGCCAAAACGCCCTCGATTTGGGCGTGCCGCTGCCGATCATCACGGAATCGGTGTTCGCCCGTTTCATCTCGGCGATGAAAGACGAGCGCGTGAAAGCAAGCAAAGTGCTGGCAGGCCCAGCGGTGAAGCCGTTTGAAGGCGACCGCGCCCACTTCATCGAAGCGGTGCGCCGCGCGCTTTATATGAGCAAAATTTGCTCATACGCCCAAGGGTTTGCGCAAATGAAGGCGGCTTCTGAGGAATACAACTGGAACTTGCGGTACGGCGACATCGCCATGATCTTCCGCGGCGGCTGCATCATCCGCGCGCAATTTTTGCAAAAAATTAAAGAGGCGTACGACCGCGATCCAGCGCTTTCGAACTTGCTCTTGGATCCGTATTTCAAAGACATTGTCGAACGCTACCAAGACGCGCTCCGCGAAATCGTCGCCACCGCGGCGATGCGCGGCATTCCAGTGCCAGGATTCGCCAGTGCCCTCGCCTATTACGACAGCTACCGCACCGCGGTGCTCCCAGCCAACTTAATCCAAGCGCAGCGCGATTACTTCGGCGCCCACACGTACGAACGCGTTGACAAGGAAGGCATTTTCCATACGGAATGGTTGAAATAAGAAAAAAGCCCTTAGAGCCGAAGGCGGTTCTAAGGGTTTTTTGTGCTTGATAAAAATTCTCTCCAACCGGTAAGTTGCCCGATATCATCGCCTTGCAGACCTTTCCGTTCACGCTGGGCATCTGATTGCGTGCGTTGATCAATGGCATCGCCGACCATCATCGTGATGAAAACTGTAGGTGAGTAAATTTGTAGTGATTCTTTTCCCGTGCAACGAAAGGCTGTTGCTAGTTGCTTTTTTCCTTCGCTAAATCCGCGACTTCGGCGACGGTTAACCCAGTTCGCTTGGCTACCTCGTGAATAGGTAGAACATCTAGAAAGTTTTTGGCGATTTCGACAGCTTTCTGTTTTTCTGCTTCTTTCACTGCTTCTTCCTTTTCTTGCTCCAACTCTTCAACTAACAATCGCATAACTTTTGTCATTTTGATCCACTCTTTTCAATCAGAAGCGACAGCTCAATTTGCTGTGAAGGGGGGAGATGAGATGGAAGTACTGATGCGGAAATCAAAATTGAAAGTACTGTAGATGAGCATTTTTCATTACAATAATTTCCATGGTTAGAGAGACAAACAGGGTACCCCTTACGCGATACGGAGCTGTTTTTTGATCACATCAA